>URDR01000011.1 GCA_900546645.1 uncultured Bacteroides sp.
TTTTCTGTGACATACAGAACTAAAAGCTATATTTTTTTACTTGCGAAACTTAAATTATTAACAATTCAATTATATCATTAATCAAAAAACAGAGATGAAAAGAGGATTTCTTTTGTTCGTCTCTCTTGCAGTGATGGCAATCCAGTCGCTGTTCGCCCAAAATTTTTCTGTCAAAGGTACAGTATTTGACGGAGAAACGAACGAACCGCTGATTGGTGTAACGATCATGCAGGAGGGTACTAATAATGGAGTTATTACCGACATCGACGGAAGCTACTCCATTGAGATCAAAGGTGTTGCAAAAGCAACGCTGGTGTATTCTTACATCGGTATGCAATCGCAACAGCACGTAGTGACGCCACAGACTCACAAACTGGACATCACGATGAAATCGGATGCACAGATGGTGGATGAAGTGGTAGTAGTTGCTTACGGAGTTCGTAAAAAGGGGACCATTGCCGGTTCGGTTTCGACGGTTAAGTCGGAAAAGATGGAAAATGTGCCTGCCCCAAGTTTTGACCAAGCCCTGCAGGGACAAAGTGCCGGCTTGACGGTCATTTCTAACTCCGGTGAACCCAGTAAAGCGGCTGTATTCCAAATCCGTGGTACTAACTCAATCAACTCGGGTACAGCTCCGTTGTTTATCTTAGACGGGGTGCCCATCTCAAGTGCCGACTTCAATACCCTGAGTCCGAATGACATTGAAAGCATCTCCGTGCTTAAGGATGCATCTTCTACCTCTATTTATGGTGCACGTGCTGCCAACGGGGTGGTCGTGATTACCAGCAAGCGTGGTTTGTCAATGGACAAAGCCAAAGTGACCTTGCGTGCTCAGTATGGTTTCTCACAGTTGGCACGTACCAACTGGGAACTGATGAACACGCCCGAACGTATCGCTTTCGAAAAAGAAATCGGTATCGATGCGGGTCAAGACTACAACTTGCTTTCACGCACCGACATCAACTGGCTCGATATGGTGTTCAATGACCGTGCACCGCTGCAGAACTACGAAATCTCGGTGAACCGTGCTACCGACCGTTTGAACTACTACGTTTCAGGTGGTTTCTATGACCAGGAAGGTATTGCTCAGAGCTCTGAGTTCCGCCGCTACAACCTGCGTGCCAATGCCGAAGTAAAAGCCAGCAGCTGGCTGAAAATCGGTACCAATACCATGAGTGCATACGAAGAAACACAGCAGGCTGATGACGGTAGCTACACCATTGTAACTCCGATTTCTGCCAGCCGATTCATGCTGCCTTACTGGAATCCGTATAAGAAAGACGGTTCATTGGCTACCATCAAAGACGGAAGCTGGGCGGGAACCAGTGAAAACCCGATTCTTTACATGGAGCAGAACCCGGTGAAGTATAAAAAATATAAAGTACTTTCTACAGTATATGCTGAAATCACTCCGATTGAGAACTTGACTATCCGCTCTCAGTTCGGTGTTGACTACACGCATACCACTGCTTTCATGCAGTCATTCCCCAGCCTTTCGGTAAATAACGGTTTGGGTACCGCTGCCCGCAGAAGCACCGATATGCTGAGCCTTACTGAAACTACAACAGCCAACTATCGCTTCAACATCAAAGATGACCACCAGTTTAATGTCATGCTGGGCCAGGAAGGGGTAGATTACCGCTATGAAGGTTTCGATGTGTACTCAAAAGGTCAGACCAATGACTTCCTTACCAATGTATCTGCAGGTACCCGTGCATCAAGCTGGGCTGATACATTCAGCAGTTATGCCTACCTGTCGTTCTTCCTCCGTGGAGAATACAACTATAAAGATTTGTATTATGCCGACTTCTCGGTACGTACCGATGCTTCTTCTCGTTTCGGTAAAGACCACCGCTGGGGTACATTCTGGTCATTGGGCTTCATGTGGAATGCCAAGCAAGAAAACTTCCTGAAAGACATTGACTGGTTGACCAATGCACAGGTTGCCTTGAGTACCGGTACTTCGGGTAACTCTGAAATTCCGAACTACGACCATTTGGCATTGGTTGCCGGAGGTCCGAATTACAACGACGAAGCAGGTATCTATCCGGCACAGAGCGGCAATGAAGAACTGGGATGGGAACAGACCTGGTCAAACAACGTGGGTGTGCGTCTTGGATTCTGGGACCGTGCTAACTTAAATGTGGAATTCTATCATAAGAAAACCACTAACATGCTGATGAGCGTACCTGAATCATACGCCGTAACCGGTGAAGGCTATCGCTGGAAAAACGTGGGTGCCATGGTAAACCGTGGTGTAGAAATCACTGCCGACGGCGACATCATCCGTACCAAAGATTTCGTATGGAACGTCAGTGCCAATGTTTCTTATAACATGAACAAGCTGACTGAACTTTATAACGGAGTAGAAGAATATGTAAACTCTACTACGGGTGTGAAGTTTATGGTAGGTCATTCGGTACACGAATTCTTCCTGAACCGCTATGCCGGCGTGAACCCTGCCAACGGTGACGCGCTTTGGTATGACAAAGACGGAAACATCACCAATGAATACCGTGAAAGCGATAAAGTGATGACTGGAAAGACTTTCGACTCTCCTTGGATGGGAGGTTTCGGTACCACCCTCAGCTGGAAAGGCTTCCAGCTTTCAGCTCAGTTCAGCTGGATGGCGAAACGATTCGTGATGAACAACGACCGCTTCTTTGAAGAAAGCAACGGACTTTATACGGTATATAACCAGTCTAGACGTCTGCTTTACGACCGCTGGAAAAAGCCGGGAGATCTTACCGACATTCCCCGTTACGGCGAAGTGGCACAGCTCGACGACCGTTTCCTGGAAAACGCTTCATTCATGCGTCTGAAAAACCTGAGTCTGGCTTATACCTTGCCGCAGTCGTTACTGAAGAAAAGCAAATTCTTTACTTCGGCACGTCTGTATATACAGGGACAGAACTTATGGACCATCACCGGATTCAACGGATTAGATCCTGAAGTAGCAGCCAATGTATATCAAGCACAGTATCCGGCAACACGCCAGTTCACATTTGGTGCAGAATTATCATTCTAAACAAGAACAAAAATGAAAATTAAAAATATAAAACTATATCTCTTGTCGATTTGCCTGACCTGCTCTTTTGCTTCTTGTCTGGACAAGTATCCCGAAGATGCCATGCGCATGGAGGAGGCAATCAACACTCCGGAGGATGTAAATCAGCTGGTGATTGGTATCTACTCGGCATTCAAGAGCCCGGCACTCTATTCGGGTTACCTTACCTTGCTGCCGGATATCCAGACCGACCTCGTATATGGAGTGATTGGTAATACCAATATATATGGTCACATTTGGCGCTGGAAAGACATCCAGTCAACCAATACAGAAATAGAAAAAGTATATGGTGCACTTTACAATGTTATCAATCAGGCAAACTTCTTGCTTGACAACGTAGAGCGCGTACGCAATAATGCTTTGAGCACCGAAAACCCGGATGAAGCCCTCGATAAGCTGGATCAGTATTGCGGTGAAGCTTACTTTGCCCGTGCACTGGCTTACTCGGAACTGATTAAGCTGTTCTGTAAGCCGTATGAAAGCGATGAGGAAGCTGCCAACGAGTTGGGCGTTGTTTTGACGCTGCACTATAAGGGAGATGAACCGATGAAGCGTGCTTCACTGAAAGACTCGTATGCCTTGGTTTTGTCCGACCTTGACAAGGCTGCCGACCTGCTGAAACTGGAAGAGGATTATAATCCAGCTACTCATGGTGCCCTGTTTAATACGACCTACTTCAACGAATATACAGTTCATGCACTCCGTGCACGCGTTGCCTTGTATATGCGTAAGTGGGACGATGCCATCAAGTATGCGTCCAAGGTAATCGACAGCAACTACTATGTCCTGTCGAGCGTAAACCAGGATGTATCGCCAAATGTGAATTACTATCAGTACATGTGGACCAGTGATAACTCTACCGAAGCCATCTGGAAAGTAGGATTCACTATTAACTCATACGGAGGAGCCTTGGGAACCGTGTTCAGCAACTACGACTTCGTTTCGTTCAAGCCCGACTATGTTCCGGCAAACTGGGTGTTCGACCTCTATGCGAATGACGACCTGCGTGCTCCGGCTATCTTCAAGACCATGCTCACCGGTTACAGCCACGCATTGCAATGGCCGTTGCTCATCAAGTACTTCGGTAACGAAACATTCCAGCAATATAATGTATTCCATGTATCTATGCCGAAAGTATTCCGCTTGTCTGAACAATACCTCATCCGTGCAGAAGCTTATGTACAGAAAGAGAAATTCAACGAAGCCGGAAACGACATCACTACCCTGCGTACAGCCCGTTACGAAACTTACGGTGGCGGTACTTCTATGAGCAAGCAGAACGCAATGGAAGTTATCGAGCAGGAACGTGTAAAGGAACTCTATATGGAGGGCTTCCGTCTGCAAGACTTGAAACGCTGGCACAAAGGTTTCGAACGTAAGCCGCAGGAACAGACGCTCGATACCGGCAACCGCCTGAAAGTAGAAAAAGACGATCCGTTGTTTGTATGGCCTATCCCGCAGCACGAGTTGGAAGCACCCGGATCGGAAATTGAACCTAATGAGAGTAACAAATAAAAAAACAGACTGATAATGAAAAAGCGAATAATGCAATGTATGGCAGTGGCAGTAGCGGCTATCGCACTGTTCAGCTGCGAGCAGGACAGACCGGCATACTCCGGCAAAAATTATCTGATGTTTTCCGATACGATTTATTACTATCCCGTACAAGAGAGCAATGAGGTGTTCCAAGTACCGGTATCGGCTACCGAAAAAGCCGATTATGACCGTACCTTCGGTGTGGAAATCATTGATAAGGAAAGTAATGCCATCGAGGGCAAACATTACAGCCTGCTCTCAAATACTGTAACCATCAAGGCGGGTAAAATGAGTGCATCGGTCGATGTAGAAGGGGTGTACGATAATATCGGTATCGGCGATTCACTGGGATTTGCCTTGCGTCTGGTGATTCCGGAAGAAGAAAAATGGAGCCTCTATGGCGATGAAGCCAAGGTGGTATTGCAGAAATCTTGTCCGTTCGACATCAACAACTTTACCGGATACTGTATGGTAACTTCTACCTACTTCGCCGAATATATTCCGAACATCAAGAAACGCTTGATTGAAACCGAGCTCGATCCGGAAGAAGAAAATACGGTAATTCTGAAAAATCTGTATTACGACGGATTCGATGTGAAACTGCGCTTCAGCCGCAAGAACATCATGGAGCCGAAGGTGGAAATGGACGAACAGACACTGACCACTACCGGCGAAGCATTCGGAACCATCTATGGTGACGGCAAGCTCCGGGTGAGCCAGCCTAAGGTCTATACTTCATACTACAGCAGCTGCGAAAACTTCGTAATGCAGTATGTCACACTGAGTGTATATAATAAAGACGGCTCGCTCTTCGGAACCGTAGGAAGCTATGCCCATCTGCTGGAATGGATCAGCGATGCAGAAGCAGAAGAACTAAAAGATCAAGGTTTTTAAACGTATATAAGAAACAACGAACAATATGAAAAAACTATTATTCAAAAACTGGCTGGTGCTGATGAGCCTCGTAATGGCATGTGGTTTTACAGCATGTGATGACGATGATGACAACGTAGGCACTGCCCCTATATTCCCTGAAAAGCAGGAAATCAACTTGGCTGCCGGCGGTTCGCAGGAGTTTTCTTTCGAGGCGAACACCAACTGGAGTTTGTCTTCATCGGCTATCTGGTGTGTATTTGTAAAAGATGAAGTGGAAAGCTTCGTTTTGTCTGGTACTCCGGGCAAGCAGACAGTGACCGTGAAAATGACCGGCGACGCTCCGGCTCACGAAACCAGTGTAGCTAAACTGGAATTGACCATGGGTGGCGAAAAAGTGGTGATCGGTGAAGTTCGCCGTGAAGCACAGGGCTACGACTTGCAGCTTTTCGATGAAGAAGGCAACCCGATTACTGAACTGGAAGTGGGCTATAACGACTTCAAACGCTTTAAAGTGAAAGCGAACTACCGTTTTGCTGTTACCAACAAACCGAGCTGGGTAAAACTGGAAGGTGATGCATTGGTAGGGGGTATCAACAAGGAAGTTACCGGTGGATTGGAAATCATCCAAAATGGTAACATGGAAAAATACCCGGTTACTGCCGACCAGAAATATACGCTTACTTTTGCTTCGGAAGACGGTAAGAGCGAAAAGCAGATTCCGTTAGTGTTCGGTGGTATGTCAGCTGAAGATATGGATATTGTTGACGGTCCTACTGCCAACAGATGGTCTTGGACTATTTCTGAAGATGGAAAGACCTTCACCAACGGTGCAGGTGTTGCTGGCGGTAGCGGTACAAGCTATAACAAGCATGTATCTTTCACGCTGAAAGCTAAAAACGATGACTTCAAGATTGTCATGATTGACGAGTATAAGCTCAATGACAGCAAGCAGCATGAAGTGATGGATGAATATGGATGGATGCATTATGCTATC
Source organism: uncultured Bacteroides sp. (assembly GCA_900546645.1). Classification (GTDB taxonomy): domain Bacteria; phylum Bacteroidota; class Bacteroidia; order Bacteroidales; family Bacteroidaceae; genus Phocaeicola. Next base: position 6,474 of record URDR01000011.1, read on the forward strand.
CACGATAAGTGCAAAATCAATCTTACTGCAGATGAATTACCAAATGACCAACCCAGAACAGCATATATTTTAGCAGTTCCTTTTGCTAAATACGAAGAAATCAAAGATGACGTTATTGGAAACGCATTTGATGAAGCAGGTGAGTTGAAAATTGAATACGATAGATTCTTGCTGATGATTGCTACACAAGAAGTCATCGAAGATACCAGCGGTCCTGAATTTAAAGTAACTTGGTGGGATGAAGAGACATCTACAAATAATGAAATAGAGCTAACTAAATATACTGATCCAATGTTTGATGAGTTTAATGTAGCTGTTCAAACTTTTGAAGCAGAAGTAGGCAAATCATACGATGTGGATCCTTTACTGGGTATGTTTGGTACAGATTGGAAATGTGGTGCTATGATGGAGAACCCTGCAATCGTTGTTGAAGGTATGGAATGGGGACAATCTGCTACCATTACGATAAAGAGTGAGTTTAGTGAAGATTTCCCAATTATGTTCATGGACTCAGGCGATGCTATTAAGAAAATACTTGTAGTTACTCTCAAAAAATAAACTCATTAATCAATGAATATAAAGAAATTACATAACCTGTTCCTCCTGCCACTGTTGCTCGGACTGCTGAGCATCGTGATGCCGGGATGTTCGGACGATGATGAAAACGCCTTGCAGAGCGAGTACGGCTACGTACAGTTCAAGCTCTACAAAAGCGCATCGTTCGGGGCAGAAGTAGCCAGCCGAGCCGCTGCCAACGACCAGTTGGACTCGCTCTACGATGCCAAGAAGATTAAAGTGATTTTGGAATATAACGGCACACAGGTTTCACAGACCTTGCCGCTACATTCTTACAATGCGGAAAATGCAGAGTTTGGCTTGCGAAGCGACAAACTGCAGCTTACTACCGGTACGTATACCATCATCGGTTATTATCTGTATAACAAACTCGACCAGCAGATTCTTGCCGGTTCGGCTACTGAGAGCAATACGTTTAACGTAGTGAGCGGCGGACTGGAAGTGAAACCGCTTGCCATCGAAACAGCCAAACGCGGTATGGTTCAGTTTAAATTGGAAAAGACCGGACTGAGCCGTGCGGCAGGAGCTTATCTGTTCAGCACCATCCGTCTGGTGGATGTAACTGTAACCAACACCTTTACCAACGAATCCAAGACTTTCAAGAAACTGAAAGTGAAGTATAAGGAAGAGTTCTTGGGGCCGGACGAATATGAAAAGCCGGAAGACTTGCAGGATACTGACGACCAGTATAAGAAGATTGGTACCGCTCAGTGTGACACCACCGTATGGTTGCCTGCCGGTAACTACCGGGTAACTTCGTATACCACCTACTCAAAGAACGGTAGCGTGGAAACGGCTCTTGAAACACAGCCGGTAGAAGGTAAGGCTTTTGTCATCAGCGACAATACGACCAATATTGAAGCCAACGTGCCTATCAAATTGTCGGAAACCTTTGAGTATATCAAAGACTATCTGGCTTTGAAGGAAATCTGGGAAGCGATGGACGGAAAGAACTGGAGCTTCTATGGCGATGCGGCAGCTCACGGAACCAACTGGAACTTTAACAAGGAGTTGGATATGTGGGGCGATCAGCCGGGCGTTACCTTGAATAACCAGGGACGCGTGGTGGGTCTGGTTTTGGCTGGATTCGGTGCAAAGGGATTCTTGCCCGATGCCATCGGTCAGCTCACTGAACTGGAAGTGTTGAACCTCGGTTCACACGACGAAAAAGTAGGTGGTCATATGTATCAGGAATCCGACTTCAAGAACGGACTGAATGAACAGCAGAAGAAGAACATGCGTTATCACTATGAGAAGCATTTCTTGAAATACGACCCGCGTGCCGACATGTCGGAAATGATTGTGAACAGCGTCAACAGCGACCCGAGCCAGAAACGAATCAACAAGAACAGCCGCATCACGCTGAAAGATACTCAAATCGGTGTGATGACTAGCAAGATTGAAGGCGTTTCAAAGGCTATCTACCGCCTGACTAAGTTGCAGCAGTTCTACATCGGTAATGCACCGGTGAAATATGACCAAATTGCCACAGCGTTTACCGATGCCGACAAGGCTGACTCTCCGTATAAAGTGTATTCGGAAGAATTTACTGAAGATGCATGGAGCAAGATGACAGCACTGACCGATATCGAGCTGTATAACTGCCCGATGCTGACTCAGATTCCAGAATTCTATTACAACTTGCCGGAACTGCAGGCTTTCAACATTGCCTGCAACAGAGGTATCAGCGCACAACAGCTCCGTGAAGACTTTACGAGATTGGCTTCAGAAGAGGTAGGTAAGAAAATCCAGATTCTCTACATGGGGTATAACAACCTGGAAGAACTGCCCGAAAAAGATGCATTGAAGAATATGGTTAAGTTGGGCTTGCTCGACTTGACGCATAACAACGTGAAGAAACTGCATCCGTTTGGTTCACACGTTCGTCTGAGTTCTTTGTATCTCGACAACAATGAAATCACAGAAATCCCGGCTAATTTCTGCGGATTTACCGAAGAAGTGGAGACTCTGGGATTTGCTAATAACAAGCTGACGAAGATTCCGAATATCTTCGATGCCAAATCGGTATTCGTTATGGGCGGTGTGAACTTCTCGAACAATGAAATCGACGGTGTAGAAGATCCGGAAAATTTCAAAGGTATTAACGCCGCAAGCGTAACCTTGTCGTATAACAAGTTCACTACTTTCCCGAAAGAACTCTTCACTTCCGGTTCTCCTATCAGCACGCTGGATATGAGCAACAACCTGTTGACTGAGATTCCGGAAGGTTCTATCAAGGGTAAGAAAGCGTACCTGCTGGGTATCATCGACTTGCGTTTCAACAAACTGACCAAGCTGTCGGATGATTTCCGCTCAACCACGCTCCCCTACCTCACCAATATGGACTTGAGCTACAACTGCTTCACTGAGGTTCCGCCCGAACCGCTGAACAGTGCCAACCTGCGTGCCATCGGTATCCGTAACCAGCGTGACGCGAAAGGAAACCGTACGCTGCGCAAATGGCCTACCGGCATTACCTTGTGCCCCAGCCTGACTCAGCTGCAGATTGGTTCGAACGACATCCGTAAGGTAGACGAGACACTGACTCCGCGTCTGTATATCCTCGACATTGCAGATAACCCGAACATCTCAATCGATGTGACCAGCATCTGCCCGTACCTCGAACAAAACCTGGTACGTCTGTTCTACGATAAGACTCAGGATATCCGCGGATGTGATGCGTTAGGAATTGAACATTAATAACCCATGAATAAATTGACAATGAAATATATGAATAAACTCACATGGAGTCTGATTCTCTGCACCGGTCTTTTCACCGCGTGCAGCGATGACGACGAGCCAGTCGGTCCCGGTGAAATTGCTGTGGACAAGACTGAAATTGCAGTGGGACCGGAAGGAGGCTCGGAACTGATTGAGGTGACGACTCCCGACAGCTGGGTGGCTCAGGTAGCAGCTCCTTGGGTGATGGTTTCTCCGGCGAACGGAAACGGATCAATGGAAAGCAAGGTAAACATCGATGCTACACTGGAATACCAAAGTCGCTCAACCGACTTGCTGTATCGCACGACAAGCGGTAAAAGCCAGACTGTAACCATTACGCAGTTAGGTTATGGCAAACAGATTTACCTGAAAGAAGACGTAGTAGAAGTGGAAAGTGCAGCCGACTACGACAAGCGTCTCGTTGATTTCACCATCACTGCCAATGTGGAATGTATCATCGACAAGGTGGAATATGAGTTTGAAACCAACGGAGTAGAACTGACGGAAGCGGAAATGGCAGAAGCTGAAAAAGAAAAAACCGGATGGTTGATGCGCCGAATCGGAAAGAATGAAATCAAGCTGGAAGATTTGAAAGAAACCGTAGTAACCAACCAGAAAGACCTCGGCATCGTACTCGATGAAGGTTCTCGTCCGCGTACCGTAAAACTGAACTGCCGCTGGAACATGAACATCGTGCCTTGGGTACGTGTGGCTAAGATTTATCTGGCTGCGAAAAATCCGGAAGACCAGTTGGTAAACGATAAGGGGGAAAACATCGACCACGTTATCCTGACCGTGAAGCAGAAAGCTGCCATGAAGATTGAAGACAACCGTGCCGGCGACTCGCTTGCCATCGTGCTGATCAATGAAAAGGTACGAAGCATGTATCCCATTGAAACCAGCGAGAACATGCGTAACTGGACAGGAGTTACTCTTTGGAAAGAAACCGATGACGATGCACCTGAAGGAGCTGTGGGACGTGTGCGCTCGGTAGCATTCAGCATGGTGAACATTGCCGACGGCGATGTATTGCCGCGTGAAGTGCGTTACCTGAAATATTTGGAATCGTTCTCTATCGCCAGCAACGACAACAGCCAGATTCGCAACGTGAAGATGTGTGATGAGCTCTGCAACCTTGAGTATTTGAAGAGCCTGACCGTAAAAGCGTATGGCTTGCAGGAACTGCCGAACAACTTCAAGAACTTAAAGAACCTCGAAGTGCTCGACTTAAGCTTTAACTGCTTTACCAGCCTTGATAAACTGACTCAAACCATCAACAAAACAAACTTCCCGAAGATGCGCAAATTGCATCTGTACGGACAGCGCAGAAACGATGTGATTACCGACTTGGAAGCATCTTCAAAAGATAACTATCAGTATAACGGCTATCCGCTCGGTCTGCACTTCAAGATGCATGGAAGTGGTCCTGACGACCCGAAAGAAACCAATGCTTTCTTGCAACTGCTCACATGGGAAGAACTGGAAGCATTGGAACTGTCGTACTGCTTCATGGAAGGTACACTGCCTACCGATGAGCAGATGAAAACAGCTTTGAATGCTGCTAATAAACCGCTTCACTATACAGAAGCTGACTTCTCGAAAGACAAGAAAGATTACCTCACCAAACTGGTAGGTGATACTTGTAGATGGTTATTAGATGAGAAAGAAGTTACTCGTAAAAATGCAGACGGTACACCGATTGAAGGTGCCACAGTAAAAGGTAATGAAGTATTGCGTGTATTACCGCGTGCCCGTGCCTTCTCATTGAACTTGAACTTCTTCACCGGTGAGCTGCCCAACTGGATTCTGTTCCACCCACACTTCGTTGAATGGAGACCGACTGCCTTGATCTTCAATCAGCAGGAAAAGGGTAAGAACTCAGATGGTGAACCGGTAGGTTTCAGCAACATCGATGCCGATAACTACAACTTCTCTTATTACTACGGAGCAAAACCGAATGATAAAGATGCGGCTTATCCGATGTATTATAGTCTCTACGTGGCAAGCACGGGAGATCAGGAGGAAGAAACCATCTCTATTCCTTACAGAAGATAAGATAAGCTGACGAGGCAACAAGGTAACCAGTTGACGAGGTTCTAAAAGCAAAGATTTTCAAAATCTTGTCAACTGGTCCACTGAAACCTTTTCAACTGAAAAAGAAACTCAAATAAAAAGAATAAAGAAAGAATGAAAAAAAGATTTCTATATGCAGCCCTATTCGCCGGAGTATTTTCAGCCTGTTCCGATGAACAGTTTGAAACTCCTTCTGTTCCCACCGACGAACAGACGGAAGTGGTGATTCCTTCGGATGCCACATCGGGCGAACTGCTGATTAAATTTAAGCCGGAGATGACCGAAATTCTGGATCAGGCTCTGGCACGCGCTTCCCGTGCGGGAGGCCCTGCTACCCGTTCGGGCATTCCTTCTACCGATGAGGTACTGACAATCTTGGGAGGTTATCACTTTGAGCGTGTATTCCCGATAGATGCCAAGAACGAAGAACGCACCCGTGAAGCGGGACTGCACTTGTGGTACTTGGTGAAATTTGACGAGAATACCGACTTGAAGAAAGCCGCGCAAGACTTGAAGAAGTTGGGCGAGATTTCAAAAGTGCAGGCAAACGGTCACATCAAACGTGCGTATAACAACAAGAAACGCGTGTATTTCAACGAACCAGCCATGACCAGCCGTGCTTCAAGAGCTGCCAATGTAAACCTTCTGTTTACCGCAGACCCCGGCTTCGACTGTCAGTGGCATTATTTCAATACAGGTAACTACCCCAGCTTTGAAAACAAAAACGACAATCATGCCATGGCAGAACAAGGCTGCGATGTGAACGTAGTGGAAGCTTGGCAGAAATGTACCGGCGACCCTTCCATCATCGTGGCAGTACTCGACGAAGGAGTGATGAACACGCACCCTGACTTGGTGGACAACATCTGGGTGAACGAAGGTGAAGTACAAGGAGCCGGCAAAGATGCCGACGGAAACGGTTACAAAGACGACGTTCACGGATATAACTTTGTAAACAATACCGGCCTCATCAGCTGGAGCGACCTCAACGATTCAGGTCACGGTACCCACGTGGCAGGAACCATTGCTGCGGTAAACGGTAACGGCAAGGGTGTAAGCGGAATTGCCGGAGGAAACGGAAAACCAAACAGCGGGGTGAAAATCATGTCGTGTCAGGTATTCTCCGGACAATACGGTGTATCGCTGACCGGTGAAGCACGCGCCATCAAGTATGCTGCCGATAACGGTGCCGTAATTCTTCAGTGCAGCTGGGGTTTGAACTCTGCCGATGCAAGCTTAATTGAAGGATACCAACCGGGACCTGCTACCGAAAAAGAATGGGCAGAAATCTATCCGCTTGAAAAAGAAGCCATCGATTACTTCATCCATAACGCTGGTTCTCCGAACGGAATCATCGACGGCGGTGTGGCTATCTTTGCTGCCGGAAATGAATATGCCGGTATCCCGGCATTCCCTGCCGCTTACTCGAAAGTGGTATGTGTAAGTGCTACGGCTGCCGACTTTACTCCTTCTTCGTATACCAACTATGGAACAGAAGTAACGCTCTGCGCACCGGGCGGTGACTTTGAGTATTATGGCAAAATCGGTGAAAACGATAAAGATATGTGGCAGGAAAATGAGACTAACGAAGCACAGGGCTCTATCCTTTCTACCTTGATTAAGAATGGTCAGCCGGCTTACGGTTACATGGACGGAACATCTATGGCTTGTCCGCACGTATCGGGAGTGGCTGCTTTGGGACTCTCTTACGCTGCTAAACAGCGCCGTCACTTCAAGGCGAACGACTTCGTAGCTCTGATGAAGCAAGCTGTGAAACCGCTGGATCATCTTTACGGAGGTGGCAAGAAGAAAACCTATTACCGCAATCACGTGGTAGGTGCTGCTTCGGCTGAAACAGTGCCTTTGTCACAGTACATCGGCAAGATGGGTAGCGGAATGATTGACGCGAAGATGTTGCTCGACTTCATCGATGACACCAACAACAGCTACGACATGAAACTTCCGAACATCTATCTGGCTGTAGGAAGCAAAGACCAGAAAGAGCTGAAACTGTATTTTGAAGAAACTGCATTCACCTGCGAAGTGGAAGATGCCGCTATCGCTACGGCTGAAGTAGCTGGCAGTGTACTGACTGTTACTGGTGTGAAGGCAGGAACTACCCGACTTACCGTGAAGACAGCAGAAGGTCAATCGCAAACAGTCATGGTTACGGTGAGCAAGAAAGCCGGCGACCACGGTTGGATGTAAAATCATACTGAGACATGAATAAGGTTCAAAAGGTAAAAGCTTTTATCATAGGGGCGGGAATCGCCTTGGCTGTGCCTGCTCTGGCACAGCCAAGCGGTGCGCCCGGTGCCTATGATGCAGTGCATCCTTCACTGCTTGCCCATGGCAGCCAGCTGATTCGGTTTGCCGAAGTCCGGAAAGACTTGGGTACGCTGACTGAAGACGATGCTCCGGTGACCTGCCGCTTTGTGGGAAAGAACGTCAGTTCACAACCGATATGGATCCAGCGCATCCATACCACTTGCGGGTGCACAGCGGCTCAGCTCAGCCGGCGGGAACTGCAACCGGGAGATACCTGCGAGGTACGGCTGACTTATACAGCCAAGAATCATCCGGGTACCATTGATGCGGATGCGTTTGTTTACCTCTCGGTATCGGACAAGCATCCGGCAGCCCGACTGACGCTGACCGGAAACGTAGTGCCGGGTGCGGATGAATGGGCGCGTTTCCGTTACAGCATGGGCGCATTACGACTGAAGCAGAATAAGGTGAAGTTTACCGGTGTGAGTAAAGGAATGGAACCGGAAGCACGCATTCTTTGCGGCAACAGCAGCAAAGAGCCGCTGCGGATTACTGCCCTGCTGATTCCCCACTTCGCCACCCTGCGGACGGAACCGGAGGTTATCCCTCCCGGTGAAGAAGCCGATTTGGTCATTACCCTGCATCCCGACAAGTTCCCGAAAGAAACCCAGGAAAGCCTCCACTTTTCTGTGATTCTGGATGGAGTAAAAGGCAAACCTTCCGACCGTACCATTCATGTGGAAGTATGTTTTTAAAACGAACAAAAAAAATAAACTGATAAAAAAATATGAAGAATATATTCAAATTAATGGCGATTCTTACCTTCGTCTGCTGCTTTGCTTCTTGCGACGATGAGGAAGAAATCATCCCTACCCTTCCGGTCACTTCTGCCAACTTAGACGGTGTATGGCAAATGACGGAATGGAATAACGGAGAAGCTCTGCCCGAAGAACTGTACTCATACATCGTGTTCAACCGGAAAGAGCAGACTTTTGAGATTTACGGTAACCTGAACAGCATGTATGCCGAATTATTCACCGGAGAATTTAAATTGAAAAACGACCCTTATCTGGGTTCGGTTATCAGTGGAGAATATAACTTCGGACAGGGTAAATGGGCAAACGAGTATATCGTAACCAATCTGCTGCCAAGCGGAGAAATGACTTGGACTGCAACTGAAGATGCAGAAGATGTGCGTAAGTTTGTCCGCTGTGAAAAGGTTCCCGAAGAAATTGTAGAGGAATCGAAAAAAGACGAATAAGCGTCTCACCTCATTCGCCTAAGCGAATAAAAAAAACGTCAAAGCGTTTCGATTGAAACGCTTTGACGTTTTTTTAATAAACCTGCTAATGAAGTTGCAAGTTTTTAGGCCTCTCTTATTTCTTTTCCAGACCAGCCACTTCCTGACCGTTTTCATCCAGCAAAGAAAGGTTGCCATCTGCATCAATAGCAAAGCTGCGAACCTTACCCAATGCTTCCATGATTTTACCTTCTGTATCCATATTCGGGCAAGACATCATGGTAGAAATCATCTGATCAAATTTCAAAGAAGCCGGATTTCCTTCTTCCTGCACCAAGTTTCCGTTAACCATGTTACATCCGGCATTACCGTGTACACGCTTCTCGGCTACATTGAAAGCCAGGAACGGAGTATTTTCCATTTCGCCAAGCGTTTCACCTCCTACAGAAACCAGCGTCCATTCCCCTTCCAGCGAGTTCAATGAAACTTCAGCTGCTTTACGCTTAGCCATAGTCATCACGTTATTGCCTTCAGCGTCTACCAAGACCAGTTTGTCTTCTGTACCTGAATAACCTGCAATTTTATCTAATGCAGCCAATACTTTTCCTTCGGTTTCCATTTCCGGACACATCATGCGAGTAGCACCTACAGAAGTGAAACGGATTTTACCCGGCTGTACAGAATCGTATTCTACAACTCCCATCACGCGGTTACAACCTGCATTACCATACAGACGTTTTCCTGCCATATCCAGTCCCAGGAAAGGCTTAGCGTCAGCCGATACTGCTTCTCCATTCACATCAACGATGTTCCATTCACCGGCCAGATTCACATTCGCTGTTTTAGAACCGGTACCACAACTTCCCATAAATACGGCAAATCCCATAGCCGCAATGCTCATAAAAATCTTTCTCATATGCTTATTTTTAAGTTTTTGGGTTGATTAGTTCTTCAGTATGTAAGTTTTTGAATTTGTAAGTTACTAAAGAACTAATACAAAAATACGGATATATTCCGAATACTGCATGGAATATGGAATTATTTCTTATCTTTGCGCTCATAGCACGGTAAACGTTTGCCGTTTTAAAAAAAAGTTCAAAGAATAAATGAGTAAAGTATTAATCATCGGTGCAGGCGGTGTAGGAACCGTTGTTGCACACAAAGTGGCCCAACATCCTGAAGTATTTACGGAAGTAATGATTGCGAGCCGTACCCAGTCGAAATGCGATGCTATTGTTAAAGCAATAGGCAACCCTAACATCAAAACTGCGAAGGTAGATGCAGACAATGTAGATGAACTGGTGGCTTTATTCAATAGCTTTAAGCCTGAAATTGTTATCAATGTAGCTCTTCCCTATCAAGACTTGACGATTATGGAGGCTTGCTTGAAGGCTGGAGTCAACTATCTGGACACTGCCAACTATGAGCCGAAAGATGAAGCTCACTTCGAATACAGCTGGCAATGGGCTTACAAACAACGCTTTGAAGAGGCTGGACTGACAGCTATTTTGGGTTGTGGATTTGACCCGGGAGTAAGTGGTGTCTATACTGCTTATGCTGCTAAACATCATTTTGATGAAATCCATTACTTAGACATCGTAGACTGCAACGCAGGAAACCATCATAAAGCTTTTGCTACTAATTTTAATCCGGAAATCAACATCCGAGAGATTACGCAAAACGGACGTTATTATGAAGATGGAAAATGGGTGACTACTCAGCCGCTGGAATTCCATAAAGATTTAACTTATCCTAACGTGGGACCTCGTGATTCTTATCTGTTGTATCACGAAGAGCTGGAATCGCTGGTTAAGAACTTCCCGACCATCAAGCGTGCACGCTTCTGGATGACTTTCGGACAGGAGTATCTTACTCACTTGCGTGTGATTCAGAACATCGGTATGGCAAGCATCGAACCCATCAACTATAACGGAATGGAAATTGTTCCGCTGCAGTTCTTGAAGGCGGTACTTCCGAACCCGCAAGACTTGGGCGAAAACTATGAAGGTGAAACTTCTATCGGTTGCCGTATCCGAGGTATCAAAGACGGAAAAGAACATACCTATTATGTATATAACAACTGCTCACATCAGGCTGCTTATCAGGAAACCGGAATGCAGGGCGTAAGCTATACCACCGGGGTTCCTGCCATGATTGGTGCCATGATGTTTTTGAAGGGATTATGGAAACGTCCGGGTGTATGGAACGTGGAAGAATTTGATCCGGATCCGTTCATGGAAGAACTGAACAAAAACGGTCTTCCCTGGCACGAGGTATTCGACGGGGATCTTGAACTGTAATTTCTCATCATAATACAAGGTTTTCTTGAAAGGAACAAGGTGACAGGGGAATAAGACTCTGATATGATTAACACATCGTTTTCATGGAAGGAGCCTATTTATACCTTGTCACCTTGTTTACTAAAGAAGCTACATCATCAACATACTAATCAAAATTTCCATCTAATGAATGTAGGAGATAAAGCCCCTGAAATACTGGGACTGAATGAAAAAGGGGAAGAAATCCGCTTAAGTAACTATAAAGGTAAGAAAGTAGTGCTTTACTTCTATCCTAAAGATATGACATCGGGATGTACTGCCCAAGCTTGTAATTTGCGCGACCATTATACGGCCCTCCGCGAAGCCGGTTATGAAGTGATTGGTGTGAGCATCAACGATGCGAAATCACACTTGAAATTCATCGAGAAAAACCAGCTTCCGTTTACCCTGATTGCTGATACCGATTTTAAACTGGTACAGGAGTTTGGCGTATGGGGAGAAAAGAGTATGTACGGACGTAAATATATGGGCACATTCCGTACTACTTTTATCATCAACGAAGAAGGGGTAATTGAGCGGATTTTGCTTCCTAAACAGATTAAGACCAAGGAGCACGCTGCTCAAATATTAGGTGAATAAATTAGCACGTTGCTTGCTGCTGATTTGTTCTTCCATCTCATGAACTAAAAAACTCAGAAACTTAATACATACAATAATGGCAAAGAAAGACGAATTAGAATTTGAAGGAGGTGTGGAAAGCACTGCTTCAAAACCCAATAACAGCGAAAAGCTGAAAGCCCTGCAAGCTGCAATGGATAAAATCGAGAAAAGCTTCGGTAAAGGATCTATCATGAGAATGGGCAATGACCAGGTACAGGAGGTAGAGGTCATCCCTACCGGCTCTATCGCACTGAATGCAGCATTAGGTGTAGGCGGTTACCCGAAAGGACGTATCATTGAAATTTACGGTCCGGAATCTTCTGGTAAAACAACCTTGGCAATCCATGCAATTGCTGAAGCACAAAAAGCAGGAGGCATTGCTGCCTTCATTGATGCCGAGCATGCGTTCGACCGCTTTTATGCAGCCAAATTAGGGGTTGATATTGATAATCTGTGGATTTCACAGCCTGACAATGGTGAACAGGCTCTCGAAATTGCCGAACAACTGATTCGCTCATCGGCTATCGATATCATTGTTATCGACTCTGTAGCTGCCTTAACTCCGAAAGCTGAAATCGAAGGAGATATGGGTGACAACCGTGTGGGACTCCAAGCCCGCCTCATGTCGCAGGCTTTGCGTAAACTGACCTCAACCATCAGCAAGACCAATACCACTTGTATTTTCATCAACCAGTTGCGTGAAAAGATTGGCGTGATGTTCGGTAATCCGGAAACTACAACCGGGGGTAATGCGCTGAAGTTCTACGCATCAGTACGTCTCGACATCCGTCGTGCCACTCAGCTGAAAGACGGTGAAGAGGTTATCGGCAATCAGGTTCGCGTAAAAGTAGTGAAAAACAAAGTGGCTCCTCCGTTCCGCAAAGCTGAATTCGACATCATGTTTGGTGAAGGTATCTCACGCAGCGGAGAAATCATTGACTTGGGATCTGAACTGGGTATCATTAAGAAAAGCGGTTCATGGTACAGCTATAATGATACCAAATTAGGTCAGGGTCGTGATGCGGCAAAACAATGCATCCAAGATAATCCGGAATTAGCGGAGGAACTGGAAGGTCTGATTTTCTCTGCCCTGAAAGATAAAGAGTAATGCTACGATAAAGGCAACGAGGTGACAAAGTGACAAGGCTCTGAAAAGCCATGCCTACCTTGTCACCTCGTCTTCTTAAAACCCCAAAAGCTAAGACCCCAAAAACTTAAGAACTCAAAAACTTAAAAACCCACCCAATACTTTTCCAGCACATCTATACCCCTCCTCATAAAGTGCTGTCAACTTCTTGGTATCGCGTTCTATCCGGTTTACCACAACCTTCTGTTCCGGACGAATCACCAAGACACGCCCCTCATCTTCCATCCGCTCTATCATCTCCAATTGCTTATTATACACTTCGCAACGTTTACTCAACACCAAACGCAAACGCGGATAACGGTGATAAACAAAACTCGGCACACGGATATCTTTCTCTTGCTTGCGATAGCCCCGGTTACGGGTAAGCACTACAACATTCTGCTCATATCCCTGCCCAAGTGCACGCATCACCGGAATGGAGTCAACAATTCCACCATCCAGCATGGGGATGCCATCCACATAAGTTATCGGACAAACATACGGCAAACTGCTGGAAGCCTTTGCAATGGCAAGCAGACGCACCGGGTCATCCTTATCTTCCAAGTAGCAAGCCCGCCCCGTTACACAGTTGGTTGTCACCATTTCAAAACGAGTGGGGTTTTCAAAATAAGTCTTATAATCGTAAGGAAGAATCTCTTTGGGAAACAAATCATACAGCAGATGCTGGTCGAGAATGCTGTGCTGATACCATAAATACTTCAAACCGATATAATGATATTTATCGAGCAAATCTATGTTGCTGTATTTCGCTCGCCCTCTCTGCCGCGACATATAGGAAAGTCCGTTACAAGCTCCTGCCGAAACTCCCACAGCATAAGGAAACTCTATATGATGATCCATCATGTAATCAAGTACACCACAAGTAAACACACCGCGCATTCCACCGCCTTCGAGTACAAGCCCCATTTTTCCAAAATCTACTTCCATACGCTTTTGATTATAGTTTTTAAGTTTTTGAGTTCCTAAGTTCTTGAGTTGATGAGTTCTTAAGTTCTTGGATTGACGAGTTATTGAACTTGAAAACTTAAAAACTAAAAACTTACAAACTACAAACTTATACTTACCTGCAAATATATATTTTTTACGACAAATGTAGCAAACTTCTATTTTATTTGTTACATTTGCACTACAAAAAAGTAATTTATGACATTAAAATGAAATAAGTATGTTTGACTCGGTAATCTATCAAAACCGCCGTAAAGCCTTACGCACAAAAATGAGCAGCGGCATCATCCTTATTTTAGGGAATAATGAAGCTCCGGCAAACTATCCGGACAATACATATAAATTCCGCCAAGACAGTTCGTTTGTCTATTTCTTCGGACATTCTCATCCCGGATTTGCCGGTATTATTGACATCGATAACGGAGAGGAATACCTGTTTGGCGATGATGTAGACATGGACGACATCATCTGGATGGGACCTCAGCCTTCCATGCAAGAACTGGCAGAGCAAGTAGGCGTAAAGAAAAGTCTTCCGTTTGCCAAACTGAAAGAAGTGGTGAGAAAAGCTATTTCACAACGCCAGCAGATTCACTTCCTGCCGCCCTATCGCTACGACAATATGTTGCTGCTGGAAGAACTGACCGGTATCCGGGCATCACTGACCCAAAAACATGCATCACTGGAATTGATTAAAGCCGTGGTTTCTCTGCGCTCGGTAAAAGAGGCCTGTGAAATTGCTGAAATCGACAAGGCTTGCAATGTGGGATATGAAATGCATACCGCTGCCATGCGCCTCTGTAAACCGGGGGTATCCGAGCAGTACATTGCCGGGGTACTTGACGGAATTGCTTCTTCCTACGGACGCATGGTTTCCTTTGCAACCATCCTTACCCAGAACGGACAGACGCTCCATAACCATGACCATAGTCATACGCTGGAAGCAGGTCGCCTGATGTTGACCGATGCCGGTGCTGAACTGATGAACTATTATTGCTCTGACCATACACGTACCGTTCCAGTTGGAGGTAAGTTCACTTCACGCCAACACGATGTATACAGCATCGTACTGGCTTGTCACGATAAGGCACTTGAACTGGCACGTCCCGGTATTACTTATAAATCGGTTCACCTTGAAGTATGTAAGGTGCTGGCACAGGGACTGAAAGATTTGGGATTGATGAAGGGCGACGTGGAAGCAGCCGTAGCTGCCGGTGCACATGCCTTGTTCCTCCCCCACGGATTAGGACATATGATGGGACTGGATGTACACGACATGGAAGACTTAGGTCAATGCTACGTAGGTTACGACGATGAGGTACAACCTTCTACCCAGTTTGGTCTGGCTTCCTTGCGTATGGGGCGCCGCCTGCAGGAAGGTTTCGTCATTACCGATGAGCCCGGATGCTATTTTATCCCTGCCCTCATTGATAAATGGAAAGCAGAAAAACTACACACCGACTTCCTTAACTTCGATGCCATTGAGAAATTCAAAGACTTCGGAGGCATCCGACTGGAAGATGATATTCTGATTACCGCTAATGGCTCTCGATTTACCGGTGACAAACGGATTCCGATTACCATTGAAGAGGTGGAAGCCATTATGAATGAGGAATGAGAAATGAAAAACTCATGAACAGAAAAACTTAAAAACTTAAAAATTCATAAACTTTAAAACTTAACACACATGAACAAACTGATTGCCCTAGCAGCGTTAGGTCTTTGCTTCAGCAATGTATATGCAAAAAGTCCTAAAAAGAACAAAGCAGAAGAAGGATTCATCTTCACAACCGTGAAGGAAAGCCCGATTACTTCCATCAAAAACCAAAACCAGTCGAGTACCTGCTGGTCATTCTCTTCACTCGGTTTCCTTGAATCAGAACTGTTGCGTTTAGGAAAGGGAGAATTCGACCTGTCTGAAATGTTCGTTGTCCACAAAACCATGCAGGAACGCGGAGAAAACTATGTACGCTACCACGGCGATGCCTCTTTCTCTCCGGGCGGAAGCTTCAGCGACATCATCGCATGCTACCAGAAACACGGAATGGTTCCACAAGAAGCCATGCCGGGAATCATGTATGGCGACTCGCTGCCTAATCACAATGAAGTAGATGCAGTGGCTGGTGCCTACGTACAGGCTATCGGAAAAGGTAATTTCAGAAAACTGTCACCCGTATGGAAACAAGGATTGTGCGCCATCTATGACACTTACCTGGGAGAATGCCCGAAAGAATTTACTTACAAAGGAAAAACTTACACTCCGAGAAGCTTTGCTGATGAAGTATTACAGCTGAACCCGAACGACTATGTTTCACTCACTTCATACACGCATCACCCCTTCTATACCCAGTTCTTTGTAGAAGTACAAGACAACTGGCGTAACGCATTGTCATATAACCTGCCTATCGATGAGCTGATGGCTGTTATGGACAACGCCGTCAACAACGGATATACTTTCGCTTGGGGAGCAGACGTAAGTGAAGAAGGCTTTACCCGCGACGGTATTGCAGTATGCCCTAACGCAGAAAAAGGAGCAGAACTTACAGGCTCAGATATGGCTCGCTGGTTGGGCTTGAGCAAAGCAGACAAGCGCAAAGAACTTACCAGCAAACCGATGCCTGAAATCGAAGTAACTCAGGAAATGCGCCAAAAAGCATTCGACAACTGGGAAACAACCGATGACCACGGTATGGTTATCTACGGTGTGGCTAAAGACCAGAACGGAAAAGAATATTACATGGTGAAAAACTCATGGGGAGAAAGCGGTAAATACAAAGGCATCTGGTATGCTTCAAAAACATTTGCCAAGTATAAAACGATGAACATCTTAATCCATAAGGACGCAATCCCTGCAGACATTGCAAAGAAATTGGGTCTTTAATGATTTAAAATAGACTGATTACAAATAATAATCGGCTGATTCCGCAAAATAAATACGGAATCAGCCGATTTTTTCTTTCTTTTTTCCTACCTTTACAGATTGAAGAACAAGAGCCTGTCCAGCTTTTCGAACAAAGCAAAGAGAACAGGCCATGGCAATGAAAGAAAAAACAGCATATATAAATGAATTACAGATGGAACTATCAACCTCCTACCCAAGAGCAAAGGGAAGCAGCTAAATCGCTCGCCAAAGAGATAGGTATCAGCCCCATCCTTTGTCGCTTGCTACAAGAAAGAGGAATCACCTCGGCAGCAGAAGCAAAGCGGTTTTTCCGTCCCCAGCTCAATGAACTTCACGACCCGTTTCTGATGAATGACATGAACATAGCCGTGGAGCGACTGAATCAGGCAATGGGAAGGAAAGAGCGTATTTTGATTTATGGAGACTATGATGTGGATGGTACAACTGCCGTCGCATTGGTTTATAAATTCCTTCAACAGTTCTACTCGAATATTGACTATTATATTCCCGACCGGTACAACGAAGGATATGGAGTTTCAAAACAGGGAATTGACTATGCTTATGAAACGGGTGTCAAGCTGGTCATCGTATTAGACTGCGGCATTAAAGCCGTAGAAGAGATTTCGTATGCCAAAGAGAAAGGGATTGACTTTATTATTTGTGACCATCATGTACCCGACGAAGTACTCCCTCCTGCCATTGCCATACTGAACCCCAAACGGAAAGACTCTACTTACCCGTATGATCACCTGTCGGGATGCGGAGTAGGCTTTAAGCTCATGCAGGCATTTGCTCAGAACAATGGTATCGAACTTCATCAGCTTACGCCCCTGCTCGACTTGGTGGCTGTAAGCATTGCTTCCGATATCGTACCCATCATGGGAGAAAACCGCATCCTCGCCTTCCACGGCCTGCGGCAGCTGAACTCAAATCCAAGTGTCGGACTGAAAGCAATCATTGATGTTTGCGGACTGGCTGAAAAGGAAATCACCATGAGCGATATTGTCTTCAAAATCGGTCCGCGTATCAATGCATCCGGACGTATCCAGAACGGTAAAGAAGCGGTGGATCTGCTTATAGAAAAAGACTTTCAGACTGCTCTTGAAAAAAGCAATCTGATTAACCAGTATAACGAGACCCGAAAGGACCTCGACAAAAGTATGACCGAAGAGGCCAACCATATTGTAGACCAACTCGAAAATCTTTCTGAACGGCGCTCGATTGTTATCTTTAATGAAGAATGGCACAAAGGAGTTATCGGAATTGTTGCCTCACGACTGACTGAGATTTATTACCGCCCGGCGGTAGTGCTTACCCGTACCGATGATCTGGCTACCGGCTCGGCTCGCTCGGTTTCAGGATTTGATGTGTATAAAGCAATAGAGCATTGCCGCGACTTACTCGAAAATTTTGGAGGACATACGTACGCGGCAGGACTTTCCATGAAAGTGGAAAACGTGGCAAAATTCACCCGACGGTTTGAAGAGTATGTAACCAGTCATATCTTACCTGAACAGACCAGTGCAACCATTGATATTGACGCACAACTGGACTTCCGTGACATCACGCCGAAGTTTTTCTTCGACTTGAAGAAGTTCAACCCTTTCGGTCCCGATAACCACAAGCCGGTATTCGCCACACTGAATGTGTATGATTATGGTACCAGCAAAGTGGTAGGAAGAGACCAGGAACATATCAAGCTGGAACTGGTGGATAACAAATCGAACAATGTAATGAACGGTATTGCTTTCGGACAGAGTTCGCAGGCACGCTACATTAAGACGAAACAGTCGTTCAATATTTGCTACACCATCGAGGAGAACACACATAAACGAGGAGAAATCCAACTCCAGATAGAAGATATTAAACCGTCTTTTAAATGATATGACAAAGCCGATGTGCCGCCTTGAAGAAGACTTGACACATCGGCTTTTATACTTCCACGCAGGCGATTATGGATTACAGAAGCATTCTTAAACAATATTGGGGATATGATAACTTCCGGGGCATCCAAGCAGATATCATCGAAAGTATCGGAAGCGGAAAAGACACATTGGGACTGATGCCTACCGGAGGAGGAAAATCTATTACCTTCCAGGTACCGGCATTGGCACAGCCGGGGTTATGCCTCGTCATCACTCCCTTGATTGCATTGATGAAAGACCAGGTGCGAAACCTGCGAGACCGGGGTATCAAAGCAACTGCCATCTATTCGGGTATGACCCGCGAGGAAATACTCATCGCACTCGATAACTGTATCTTCGGAAATTACAAGTTTCTCTATATCTCTCCTGAACGATTGGGCACGGAAATTTTCCAGCTTAAGCTGAGAAGCATGAAGGTGAGCATGATTACAGTGGATGAATCGCACTGTATCTCGCAATGGGGATACGACTTCCGCCCGGCTTATCTCCAGATTTCCGAGGTACGCAAGTTACTCCCCGATGTTCCTGTGCTGGCACTGACTGCCACAGCTACACCGGAGGTGGTGAAAGATATTCAGGAACGGCTCGCTTTCCGTAAGGAAAATGTATTCCGCATGAGTTTTGAACGCCAGAACTTGGCGTATATTGTCCGCCGTACAGAAAACAAGGCGGAGGAATTGCTGCATATCCTGCAAAGCGTCAGTGGTTCTGCCATCGTCTATACACGCAACCGGAAGAAAACGAAAGAGGCGGCTCTTTTCTTGAATGCCAACCAGATTACGGCTACATTTTATCATGCCGGCCTCAACAATGAAATCAAAGATCAGCGGCAGAAAAGCTGGCTTACAGGAGAACATCGGGTAATGGTGGCTACCAATGCGTTCGGAATGGGTATCGACAAGCCTGATGTGAGAATCGTCATCCATCTGGATTTCCCCGACTCACCCGAAGCGTATTTCCAGGAAGCAGGAAGAGCCGGACGCGACGGACAGAAGGCCTATGCGGTCTTGCTCTATGCCCGAAATGATCAGGCTACGCTAAAGAAACGCATCGCCGATACGTTCCCCGAGAAAGACTACATCCGCAAAGTATATGAAGATGTAAACTATTACTATCAGATGGCAATGGGCGACGGACTGGGCTGTACGTATGCCTTTAACATCGATGAGTTTTGCCATAACTTCAAGCATTTCCCCATTCAGGTGGACAGTGCCTTGAAGATATTGACCCGCGCCGGCTATCTGGAATATACCGATGAGCAAGATAATGCTTCACGCATTCTGTTCACCCTTCAGCGCGACGAACTGTACCGCATCCATGAAAACAGTCCGGAAACAGAAAACTTGATTCGTACCATCCTCCGTCTGTACACGGGTATCTTTACTGATTATGCCTACATCAATGAAGATACGTTGGCTTTACGTACAGGGCTTACCCGTCAGCAGATTTATGAAACACTGGTCTTGCTGACCAAAAGGCACATCCTTCATTACATTCCCGGAAAGAAAACACCGTATATCATCTACACCCGCGAACGGCAGGAAACCAACCGGATTTATCTGAGTCCGGATGTTTACGAGAAACGGAAGGAAAGTTACATCCACCGCATCCAGTCGATGCTGGAATATGCCGGGGCAACCAACAAATGCCGGAGCCGTATGCTGCTCCGCTATTTCGGTGAAAAGAACGAACACAACTGCGGACAATGTGATGTGTGTCTGCAAAGCCATGATTCGGGCTTGAAACAGGGGCGGTTTACTGAGCTGAAGGCTCAAATAGAATCCATCTTAAAGGAAACCCCTCTTTCTTCACACGATTTACTGAACCGGATGAATCACACCGAGAGCGAGGAGGCTAAAAAGGTATTGGCTTATCTGCTGGCTGAGGAAATCATCCGGCAAAGAGAAGGAATACTGACTTGGAACGGATAGTCCTAAAAAAATCCTCGGCAAACCAAAAGCATTCCACCTTCGGTTTGCTGAGGATTCTTCATTTTATGCCTCCTTTGCTAAAGATAGCATGCTATGGTTTCTGTCTTTTTTGCATGAATCTCTTCACATCCTTATACACATTGAAAAGCAAAAGGCCCGAAATATAAAGTAAGACTGCGTAACGAAGGTATTCGTTTCCCCAACAAGAGCCGGGTTGGGAAAAGCCATACAAACAAAACAGATTAACAATGTAGCCCCAGATTCTCATAACCATAGTTTAAAAACAAAATCAGTTAGCTAAAGATATTTCAAAGATTTGTCATCCTAAACGAAACTAAGAAACAACTTTCGATACAACCATCCCGTAAACATCCGCATGGACAAATTCGAGATACTTCACTCTGCCTGACAGCAGATTTTCCGAAATCCGTTTCCATCGTCTTTTCACGAAGATAGTGAAAAAAGAAGATTATTTTTCATTCCGCTATATGTTTAACACTATCATTCTCAAAGAATTTACCCTATCCCATAGCAGCCGCTGAAATAAAAAGCCTCAGCATGCAGAAAGAATTCCACTTTCGGCTTGCTGAGGATTCTATCTTTTTACATCAAAAAATCATGCTGGCTTTTCAACCCCGAAAGGACAAGCTCCGCAAGCTTTTCCGTGAGGCTTCATCATCGGACGATGATCCCGTTTGGGACACTTACCATGTCCTTTGAAACAAGCACCGGAAGGTTTGAATATTACTTCCAACTGACGGGCTGTCAGCAGTTTGGAGAATTTCTCCAAGTATTTCTCTTGTGTATCGACCAAGGCACGCTGCATCTTCAACCGGTTACTCAAGGCTTCCTTAATTTGCGCATCGGTAGCGTCTTTCGTGCATTTCACTTCCGAATGACAAGCCCATAAGGCCTGCAGATACTCCTTATAGAGAGGAGCAAACTGGGCAGCGGTCTTTTCATCCAACATCAAGCGTTTCTGCATCTGCGCCGTGCGGAGTTCGATACGCTTTTCGGGAGTGGAATTCGGACACTTTTCAGAAGTTTGTGCTACTGCATACGAGCTGCCACACACCAACATGGTTAAAACCATGCACCAGAATAAACGATTTACCTTTTTCATACTTTGTTTGTTTTAAGTTTATTAATTCTTAAGTTTTAGGCTACAGGCTTTACCTGCGAGTTACCAGGCTCCATCCGGATGGCATACCTAGCTCGTATATAGTTACCTAATCGCCTTCAAACAGGTTAGAGTCTGAAGAAAGAAAAAGGTTTAACCTGTTTATTCCATTTAACACATGAAAACGATTGGATACATTTCAACGGAAGCCCCCGCTTATCGGCATAAGTTGTCGTAAGCCTCTTTCAATTGCTTCATGGCCTGCTCAAGGATGCTTCGCGGACAACCCACATTCATGCGCATAAATCCCTCTCCTTCTTTTCCGAACATCGCTCCATCGTTCAAAGCCAGTCGGGCACCGGATACAAAGAAATCGACCAAAGCTTCCTGCGAAAGTCCCAGTTTGCGGCAGTCGAGCCACACCAAGTAAGAAGCCTGCGGACGCATTGCCTGAATGGCAGGCAGATTTTCCTGCAAGTAAGCTTCCACGTAATCAATGTTCGCCTGAACATAAGCCAGGCACTGCTCCAGCCATTCATCACCTTCTGTATATGCCGCCTCTACAGCCGGGTAAGCCAGCACATGTCCCATATCCAACTCGCCGGCATCCAGATAACTCACAAAGCGTTTACGCAATCCTTCATTATAAATCACCGTATGCGAAGCTGCCATACCCGGCATATTAAATGCCTTGCTGGGAGCCATGAAGGTAACCGAGTTATTCCGGGCATGCTCGGAAATCATCGCAAAAGGTACATGGCGGTGAGGGGGCAGCGTCAGATCGGCATGAATTTCATCAGAAAAGACAATCACATTATCCTCGGCACAGACATCTGCAAGGGTTTCAAGCTCTTCTTTCGTCCACACCACTCCACCGGGATTATGAGGATTGCAGAGAATTAAGACACGAACCCCTTTGATAGAACGGCGGAACAAATCCAAGTCCATCCGGTACGTCCCGTTTTCCAGCTTCAAAGGACATTCCACCAAGCGCCGCCCGTTACGCTGTACCAGCCAGGCAAAAGGATGATATACCGGAGGCATAATCATCACTTTATCTCCGGGAACGGTAAAACAATTCAGTGCCATACCCAATCCGGCAACAATACCCGGCACATAGTTCAACTGCTCTTTGCTGACTTCCATACCATACCGGCGTTTCACCCATCCGATAATGGCTTGATAATAACTCTCGGGCTTCTCGGTATAGCCCAAAATGGGATGTTCGCAACGCCGGCGGATAGCATCTAAGATAAACGGAGGAGTGGCAAAGTCCATGTCAGCTACCCAAAGCGGAAGAAGGTCGGTACGACCCCATACTTCTTTCATTCCATCTATTTTTACCGCAGCCGTTCCGGTGCGATCAATTACTTCATCGAAACTATACTTCATTTTAGTTAGATTTTAAGTTTGTAAGTTGTTAAGTTTGTAAGTTTATGAGTTTTAGGCTGCTATTCTAAAGATAAGCCTGGTCACCTAAAAAACAGGCAACCTCTCCCAAATGCAAGTATAATTGTTTTTCAGGAAAAAGCAGCCGCTCCCATCAGAAAATTCCTGATTATCCAAAGAAAAATCTTACTTTCCTTGAGAACTTCTCAAAACAAAAGTTTTGTTTCTATAACCAAAGGCTTTGTTTGTAGAAACAGAAGCTCTGTTTTTACAAACAAAGACACTGTTTTGAGATTAAAGCAAGAAGAAAAAAAGTTTTCTTCCGCAAAAAACAGAAAAAAAATCGTCTGAACATTTGTTTGTTTAAGAAAATTATTACTTTTGCAATCGAAACAATAACAAAATAACAAAGAGATGAAAACATTTGCATCATACTTCTTCTTTTTCTTTTATTACTTTTACTTTAGCAATGAAGTGAAGCGGGAGTTTGCATGTATATACTAAGAAACAATGTAATAAGAAATATGATTCAAAGTCCCGCTTCTCTATGAAGTCGGGACTTTTCTTTTAACATAAAGAAGCAATGAAAATGAAAAGAATAGCCATACAGGGAGTTCCCGGATCATACCACGATATTGCCGCCCACAAATACTTCAACGACGAAGAAATAGAGTTGATTTGCTGCAACACGTTCGAAGAAGTGTTCAGTTCTATCCGCCACGACAGCAATGTTATCGGGATGATTGCCATAGAAAATACCATCGCCGGAAGCCTGCTCCATAACTACGAACTCTTGCGCGACAGCGGTACTACGATCATAGGTGAACATAAGCTCCGCATCAGCCACAGCATTATGTGTCTGCCCGGAGAAGACTGGGGAACACTGACGGAAGTCAACTCTCATCCGGTAGCCTTGGCGCAATGCCGCGAATTTCTGCAACAGCACCCGCAACTAAAGGTGGTAGAAACAGAAGACACCGCCGGAAGTGCACGCGACATCAAGGAAAAGGGACTGAAAGGACATGCCGCCATCTGCTCTAAATATGCAGCCGAGTTGTATGGTATGAAAATCCTGCAGGAAGGAATCGAAACAAACAAGCATAACTTTACCCGCTTCCTTGTGGTTTGCGACCCATGGAGGGCTGATGAACTGAAGAATCGGGACAAAGTGAATAAAGCCAACATCGTTTTTTCCCTTCCCCACAGCGAAGGAAGCCTGTCGCAGGTTTTATCCATCTTTTCATTCTATAAAATAAACCTGACCAAAATCCAGTCACTCCCCATCATCGGACGCGAATGGGAATATATGTTCTATGTGGATGTGATGTTCTGTGACTATTTAAGATACAAACAGGCGATTGATGCCGTAACCCCATTGACCAAAGAACTTAAAATATTAGGAGAATATGCAGAAGGAGAATCAACTCTATGATATAAAGCCTGCCGAACGGCTGGCTAATGTAAGCGAATATTACTTCAGCCGCAAACTGAAGGAAGTGGCACGCATGAATGCCGAAGGAAAGAATGTAATCAGCCTGGGTATCGGAAGTCCGGACCTGCCTCCTTCGGAAGAAACCATCAAGGTGTTATGTGAAAATGCACAAAAGCCCGATGCACATGGCTATCAACCTACTGTGGGAATTCCCGAACTTCGCGAGGCCATGGCCGACTGGTATAAGCGCTGGTATCATGTAGAGTTAGACCCGGCAACGGAAATTCAGCCACTCATCGGTTCAAAAGAAGGAATTCTTCATGTAACATTGGCGTTGGTAAATCCGGGCGACCAAGTACTGGTTCCCAACCCGGGATACCCCACTTATACTTCACTGAACAAAATACTGGGAAGTGAAATCGTTAATTACAACCTGCGGGAAGATAACCACTGGCAACCCGACTTCGAGGAGTTGGAGAAAATGGACTTGAGCCGCGTGAAGATTATGTGGACGAATTACCCGAACATGCCGACCGGAGCCAATGCTACTTTAGAACTATATGAAAAGTTGGTCGACTTTGCCAAACGGCATAACCTTGTCATTGTGAATGACAATCCTTACAGCTTCATCCTCAACTCAAAGCCTATCAGCATCTTGAATGTGCCGGGAGCCAAGGAGTGCTGCATCGAATTTAATTCAATGAGCAAAAGTCACAATATGCCGGGATGGCGCGTGGGGATGCTGGCAACGAATGCAACATTTGTCCAATGGATTTTAAAGATAAAGAGCAACATCGACTCAGGAACATTCCGCCCCCTGCAGCTGGCTGCAGCTCAAGCTTACCACAACAGTGCCGAATGGCATCAGGAAGCCAACATTGAAGTGTATGCCCGCCGACGCAGACTGGCTGAAGAAATTATGCATACCTTACAATGTACCTTCGACCCGAATCAGGTGGGCATGTTCTTATGGGGACGCATCCCTGACTCTTACCAAGATGTAGAGGAACTGACCGAAAAAGTATTGCATGAGGCTCGCGTATTCATCACCCCAGGCTTTATCTTCGGAAGCAACGGAAAACGATACATACGTATCTCCCTCTGCGCAAAGGAAGAAAAACTGGCAGAAGCGCTGAAACGAATCAAAACTATCGCCCTCAAATAACAAACTAAAAAACTTAAGAACTTAAAAACTCAAAGCATATGGAACTCGATTTACAACCCATTGAATTGGAAAACGTATCACAGGAACGTCCGTTGCTCATCGCCGGACCGTGTAGTGCAGAAACAGAAGAACAAGTTATGTCAACAGCAAAACAGCTGGCTGATAAAGGTATTAAAATATTCCGTGCCGGAATTTGGAAACCGCGCACCAAACCGGGAGGCTTCGAAGGTATCGGTGTAGAAGGTCTGGCATGGCTGAAAGAAGTGAAGAAAGAAACCGGCATGTATGTATCAACCGAAGTTGCTACTGCCAAACATGTGTATGAGTCTTTGAAGGCAGGAATTGATATCCTATGGATAGGTGCCCGCACTACAGCCAATCCGTTTGCTGTACAGGAAATAGCTGATGCACTGAAAGGAGTAGATATACCTGTTTATGTCAAAAATCCGGTCAACCCAGACCTCGAACTTTGGATTGGAGCCTTGGAACGTATCAACAATGCCGGACTGAAACGTTTGGGAGCAATCCACCGCGGATTTTCTTCGTACGACAAAAAAATATACCGCAACCTGCCTCAGTGGCATATTCCTATCGAACTGCGCCGCCGTATACCGAACTTACCTATAATATGCGACCCCAGCCACATCGGAGGAAAACGGGAACTCATCGCCCCACTCTGTCAGCAGGCAATGGACTTGGGATTCGACGGATTAATCGTAGAGTCTCACTGCAATCCGGACTGTGCATGGAGTGACGCTGCTCAGCAAGTAACTCCGGATGTGTTGAGTTACATCCTGAACTTGCTGGTTATCCGAGGAGAGCATCAGAGCACTGAAAACCTGAACGAGCTTCGACGCCAGATTGATGAGTGTGACAACGAACTGATGGAAATATTGGCAAAACGTATGCGTGTGTGCCGTGAAATCGGGACATTTAAAAAGGAACACAGCATGACCATTCTCCAGACAGGACGTTACAATGAAATACTGGACAAACGCGGAGCGCAAGGCTCACTCTGCGGTATGGATGCCGACTTTGTAAAGCAAGTATTTGAGTCCATTCATGAAGAAAGCGTACGACAGCAAATGGAAATAATCAACAAATAAAAAAGTAGAAAAAAAGATATGCGAATATTAATTCTCGGAGCCGGTAAAATGGGTTCCTTCTTTACAGACGTTTTAAGTTTTGAGCACGAAACAGCAGTATACGACATAGCCCCGCAACGCCTGCGCTTCATGTATAACTGCTATCGCTTTACTACGCTGGAAGAAATTACTGAATTTAAACCGGAACTGGTTATCAATGCTGCCACCGTAAAATATACGCTCGACGCATTCCGTCAGGTACTGCCTGTATTACCTAAAGACTGTATCATAAGCGATATTGCCTCGGTAAAGACTGGTCTGAAAGAATTTTATGAAAGCAGTGGGTTCCGCTATGTTTCCACCCACCCGATGTTTGGTCCTACATTTGCCAATCTTGACAAACTGAGCTCAGAAAATGCCATCATCATCAAAGAAGGTGACCACTTGGGTAAAATATTCTTCAAAGACTTGTATCAACGCCTTGGACTGAATATCTTTGAATACACATTTGAAGAGCATGATGAAACGGTAGCCTATTCTTTGTCTATCCCTTTTGTCTCCACATTTGTCTTTGCCGCAGTAATGAAACACCAGGATGCTCCGGGTACCACCTTTAAACGCCATATGGCAATAGCCAAGGGGGTATTAAATGAGGATGATTTTCTGCTTCAGGAAATTCTTTTCAATCCCCGCACTCCGGCTCAAGTGGAAGGCATCCGAACCGAACTAAACGAATTGCTTAATATCATCAGCAATAAAGACTCGGAAGGAATGCGTGCCTATCTTAGCAAGATTCGA
Source organism: uncultured Bacteroides sp. (assembly GCA_900546645.1). Taxonomy (GTDB): domain Bacteria; phylum Bacteroidota; class Bacteroidia; order Bacteroidales; family Bacteroidaceae; genus Phocaeicola. The sequence goes on from URDR01000011.1 coordinate 34,127, forward strand.
GAAAAGATTAAGTAACTTATAATAGAAATTCCCCCTGCCGCAATACACTTGCAACAGGGGGAAATTGATTATCTGAAAGTATTAAATTACTCTTTTTACTATACCTTATTCCAAAGCGAAAAGTTTACTTCGCGCCAATAAAGCCGAACCGACTACATTCGCTTTTTCCTTTAACTCAGAAAGCACAATACCTGAACCCGGATACATGAGATTCAAAGTATAACGGCGTACAGCCGAAATCAACGGAGGAAGCAGATAGTTTCCGGCACGTGAAAGTTCTCCGCCGATAATCACTTGCTCCGGATTGAATATATTAATTAAATCACTTACATGGCGACCTAACTTCGCTCCGATTTCTTCAACCAGCTCGATGGCCAACACATCTTCGCGCTCAACTACAGAAATAATGTCATCAACCGTAATCTCATCGATAGATTTTTCGCGCGTCAGAATCGAATTTTCTCCTTCTCTAAGCCGTTCTATAAACTTACGGTAAAGAGCCGAGCACGATACTTCAGTCTCAATACATCCCCTTTTTCCGCAATCACAGATTTCCTGATTGTCATATCCATAGTTATGTCCGAACTCACCGGAAAAGCCCGACATGCCATTATATAATTTCCCATCAAAAATAATGGCCATACCCAATCCCCAGTTCACATTGATAAAAATCAAATTCTTGGGACTTTTTTCCAACTGAGTGGTTTGCTTCATAAACTCTCCGTATGCCATCGCACGACTATCGTTATCAATGCATACATTACAACCCACACGCTCAGTCAGCAGGGAAGCAATAGGATAATCATCACCGAAGTTCAAACGTGTATAATTATATCCGGCTTCTGGATTAACCCGACCACTCATTCCGATACAAACATTTAAAATCTTAGAATGATTTACCTTTAAAGACTGAATGAAAGATTTGATTTCATTAGCCAAACGATCTACACATTCAAGGGTGTTTTCAAGTACAAAATCAACTTTCATTTTCATCTTTAAAACATCCCCCTTAAAGTTTATCAACGCCAGACTGAGTGAATCTTTTTTCAAATCTACTCCAATGAAGTATCCCGAATCAGCATTCAACCCGTAAAGACTGGGGTGACGCCCGCCCGCAGTTTCTAACTTACCACAATCTTTCACATAACCTTCTGCGCACATTTCGTCTATAAATTTCGTAACCGTAGGCACGCTTAGACCCATGCTTTTCGATAGATCAGTAATCGTAGTACATCCCGTATAAATCAAACGGGTAATGATGCGTTGCTTCATCAACGCACCTTTCAATCCTTTCTGAATATCCGCCAATAGTGCTTGTCCCATACCTATATTTTATGCTAAGTGCAGCAAAATTAATGATTTTATTTAATAATTCAAAGCTAAAACAGAAAATTCTTTTTTTACTTGTCAATCTACATAATCCTTAATATCTTTGCGGATGTAGAATATAAAAATTAACCCCAAAACACAACAACCATGAGAGTAATTATTGAACCCGACTACCAGTCATTGTCAAAATGGGCAGCTAATTATGTTGCAAATAAAATCAATTCTGCTAATCCAAGTAAAGAAAAACCGTTTGTTTTAGGCTTGCCTACCGGTTCTTCACCACTTGGTATGTACAAAGAACTGATTGAACTGAACAAAAAAGGAGTTGTATCATTTAAAAACGTAGTTACATTCAACATGGATGAATACGTTGGTCTTCCTGAATCACATCCGGAAAGCTACCACACATTCATGTTCAACAACTTCTTTAACCATATTGATATCTGCAAAGAAAACATCCATATTCTGAACGGTAATGCTGCTGATTTGGAAGAAGAATGTTTGAACTACGAAAAAGAAATTGAAAAATTCGGTGGCATCGACTTGTTCTTGGGAGGTATCGGTCCCGACGGTCATATTGCTTTCAACGAACCAGGATCTTCTCTTTCTTCTCGCACCCGTATCAAAACATTAACGACTGATACCATTATTGCCAATTCACGATTCTTCGACAACGACGTGAACAAAGTACCTAAAACTGCTTTGACTGTTGGTGTGGGTACTGTATTGTCGGCACATGAAGTACTGATTATCTGCAACGGACACAACAAAGCCCGTGCTTTGCAGCACGCAGTGGAAGGCGGCATCACTCAGATGTGGACAATCAGTGCCTTGCAAATGCATCAGCATGGTATCATCGTATGTGATGAAGCTGCAACCGATGAACTGAAAGTCGGTACCTACAAATACTTCAAAGATATTGAAAAAGACAACTTGATTTAATCAACGTACATTTATGAGAACAAATCTCAGTTCACAAATTTCTTTAAACAGAGTTTCTCCACGCTATTATAAGGTGGAGAATGCCGTAGAGCGCTCTGTGCTGACTCGTTTGGAAAAGATTCCTACCAATATTTTCGAAACGATGGAAGAAGGAACGCTGCAAATTGCAGACGAAGTGATTGCCAAGATTCAGGAAAGACAACGCGAGGGTAAGTTCTGTACGATTGCTATTGGAACCGGTGCTTCACTCCGCCCCCTCTTTACTGAATTGATTCGTCGACATAAAGATGAAGGAGTAAGTTTCCGTAACGTTATCATCTTCAATCTATATGAATACTATCCGCTTACCGAAGGAGCCGGAAGCAGTTTCGCTCACTTGACTAAGTTGTTCCTTTCACAGGTAGATATAGACAGACAGAATATCTTTACCATGGATGGAAGCATTCCTCAGGATGCTATCATTGACCATTGCCGTCTGTACGAACAGCGCATTCAAACTTACGGTGGTATTGATATTGCCTTGATGGGTATCGGCCGCGAAGGAAACATCGGTATGAACGAACCGGGATCACATGCCAGTTCTACTACTCGCCTGATTTTGATTGATGCTACTTCGCGTGCAGAATCTTCTCGCAATATAGGAGTAGACAACCTTCCTCCATGCTCTATCACCATGGGTATAAGTACGATTCTTGCATCACGCAAAATTTACGTATTGGCATGGGGAGAGGAAAAAGCTGACATTATCAAAAAAGCGGTAGAAGATAAGGTAAGCGATACATTGCCTGCTTCTTACCTGCAACTTCATACCAATGCTACGGTTTACATTGACTTGGCTGCTGCGGCTCACCTGACTCGTATACAGCGTCCTTGGCTTGTTACCAACTGCGAATGGAACGACAAGCTTATCAGAAGTGCCATCGCATGGCTATGCAGTTTACTGAACAAGCCTATTCTCAAGCTTACCAATAAAGATTATAACGAAAATGGCTTAAGTGAATTGCTGGCTCTTTACGGATCGGCTTACAATGTAAACATCAAGGTATTCAACGACCTGCAACACACCATTACGGGATGGCCGGGAGGTAAACCGAATGCTGATGATACGTATCGCCCGGAACGTGCCAAACCTTTCCCGAAACGCGTACTCGTATTTTCTCCGCATCCGGATGACGATGTAATCTCTATGGGTGGAACGCTTCGCCGTTTGGTTCAGCAGGGACATGAAGTACACGTGGCTTATGAAACCTCGGGAAACATTGCCGTAGGCGATGAAGAAGTGGTTCGTTTCATGCACTTTATCAATGGATTCAACCAGCTTTTCGGAGAGGAAGCAGACAAGGTGATTACAGATAAATATGCTGAAATCAAGAAGTTCTTCTCTGAAAAGAAAGAAGGTGACTTAGATACGCGCGACATCTTAACCATTAAAGGATTGATTCGCCGAGGCGAAGCCAGAACAGCATGTACTTACAACAATATCCCCTTAAGCCGCTGCCACTTCCTTGACTTGCCTTTCTATGAGACCGGTAAGATTGAGAAAAACCCGATCAGCGAAGCCGATGTAAACATCGTACAGGAATTGCTGCGCACAGTGAAGCCTCATCAGATTTATGTAGCAGGCGACCTGGCTGACCCACATGGTACGCACCGAGTTTGTACCGATGCGGTCTTTGCTGCAATTGATGAAGAAAAGAATGCAAACGCAGAATGGCTGAACGACTGCCGAATCTGGATGTATCGCGGAGCTTGGGCAGAATGGGAAATTGAGAACATCGAAATGGCAGTTCCTCTGAGTCCAGAAGAACTGCGTGCAAAACGTAACTCTATATTAAAGCACCAGTCACAAATGGAAAGTGCTCCCTTCTTAGGAAATGACGAACGTTTATTCTGGCAACGAAGTGAAGACCGAAATCGCGGTACTGCCTCATTATATGACCACCTTGGACTGGCATGTTATGAAGCAATGGAAGCTTTCGTTGAATATAAACCTTTCTGATTGATTCGAAAAAGAAAGAATAGATGTCAGGACAATGACATTTAATACAGAGTCACAAAACGCAGATTCTATTTACTGGTTCCATTAAATCGTTCTGTGCTTTTGTGACTTTTGTTTTTTTACATCAACCCGACACCTTTTTATACAGATTTTATATTGACTGATTTTTTAAGCCAATCAAACAAAACCATTTATGACAAGACACATTATCTATTTAACCAGCCTTATCATTATGCTTATCTTGGCTGCCTGCTCTTCTGACCATTTTCTTAAAGAGACAGACTATCGGGCCAAAGTAGAAGATGACTTTGCCAAGAAGCAGGAGATTCTTACTCAAGGAAACTTGTTCTCTATCTTTGAAAACAACACCATGACACAACCAGAACGCGAGGCCATGATGTTTCTCTATGCATATATGACCCCCGGAGACATTGCTGACTATTCCGGAGATTTTTATTTAAATAACGTTCGCCTGGCATTGCAGACCCGGGAAAACACATCATGGGGAAAAAACATACCCGACTTGATTTTCCGCCACTTCGTACTGCCGGTTCGTGTAAACAATGAAAATTTAGATAACGCCCGCGAAGTGTTTTATAATGAGCTCATGCCACGTATCAAAGACCTTTCTACCCGCGATGCGGTGCTGGAAGTAAACCACTGGTGTCATGAAAAAGTGGTATATACTCCATCTGACAGCCGGACCAGTGCACCGCTGGCTACAGTAAAAACAGCATACGGACGTTGTGGGGAAGAGTCAACCTTCCTCGTTGCTGCACTGCGTGCGGTAGGTATTCCGGCACGTCAGGTTTATACTCCCCGCTGGGCACACACAGATGACAATCATGCTTGGGTAGAAGCTTGGGTAGACGGAAAATGGTTCTTCCTGGGAGCTTGTGAACCCGAACCGGTATTGAATCTGGGATGGTTTAATGCTCCGGCAAGCCGCGGTATGCTGATGCACACGAAAGTGTTTGGAGCTTACAATGGACCGGAAGACGTAATGAAACAAACTGCCAACTATACCGAAATTAATATTATCGACAACTACGGAGAAAGTGCCCTATTGGAAGTACTCGTAAAAGATGCCAATAATCATCCGGTGAAAGGAGCCAACGTGGAATTTAAAATCTACAATTATGCTGAATTTTATACAGTAGCCCGTAAAACCACAGATGAAAACGGACATGCCTCACTCTCAGCCGGCATCGGCGATATGTTGGTTTATGCATCACAAAACGGAAAATTCGGTTTCCAGAAGGCTTCATTCGGAAAAGAGAAACAAATCACAGTTGTGCTGGATCATCAGCCGGGTGACAACTTTACCTTGCCTTTCAACATCGTACCTCCGGCAGAGAAGGTAAATCTTCCTGAAGTGACTGATGAGCAGCGTGCAGAAAACACCCGACGCATGAATTTGGAAGACTCGATACGTAATGCATACGTCAACGGATTTCCGACAGCAGAACAAGCTGAAACTTTTGCCAAGAAACAAAGCTTAGACCCCAAACAGACCACGGAATTCATTCTGAAATCAAGAGGAAACTATGCCGACATCATGCAGTTCCTGAAAAATGCTTCACAGAAAAACATGGGATTACGCGCACTTGAGTTGTTAAGCACAGTATCCGACAAAGATTTGCGTGATACACCATGCACTATTTTGGAAGATCACTTATACAATACTGACTCAAAGGCCAGCATTACCGAAGTTCTTGCTCCGCGCATTGCAGCAGAAATGCTGACCCCGTACCGCTCGTACCTGCAAAAAAACATCCCGGCTGAATTAGCAGAGAAGTTTACCCAATCACCTCAAACATTGGTAAACTGGTGCAAAGACAGCTTGATTATCCGCGACGACCTGAACACACTGTTTACGAAGACCTCACCTGAAGGAGTATGGCGCAGCCGAGTTACCGACACGGGCTCACGCGAAATCTTCTTTGTTGCCGTAGCACGCAGTTTAGGTATTCCGGCTTGGAAAGATGAAGTCAATGGAAATGTTTATTACAGACAAAATAACGAACCGGTAAAAGTGGACTTTGAAGCAGCCATCAGCACCAAACCATCGGAAGGAACTCTACAGGCTAACTATCAGCCGATTCCCCGCTTGAGCAATCCGAAATACTACAGCCACTTCAGCTTGTCGAAATTCAACAACGGTACCTTCCAGCTGCAAAATTATCCGGAAGGAAACACCACTTGGGAGTCGCTTCTCAAAAAAGGAGCTAAAATGGAAACCGGATATTACATGCTGGTTTCAGGCAACCGACTGGCTAACGGAAGTGTACTGAGTAATATTTCATTCTTTAACGTGGAAGAAGGAAAAACCTCAAAAGTTCAACTGAAGATGCGCGATAATTCTGAAGAAATCCGGGTAATCGGAAACTTTGATTCAGAAGCGAGGTTTACTCTGGCTCAGACAAAAGAGGAAACCAGCATATTGGCAACAACCGGAAGAGGCTATTACATCGTTGGCGTATTGGGTGTAGGTCAAGAACCAACCAACCATGCTTTAAAAGACATTGAAATCAAAAAAGATGATTTTGAAAAATGGGGACGTACACTCTTGCTCTTATTTACCGATGAAGAGGCTTACCGGAAGTTTAACCGGAAAGATTTCCCGAATCTTCCTTCAACCGCTGTATTCGGAATTGATACAGATGGAAAAATCCGTAAGATGATAGCCGATAACATGAAATTAGCCAACGGAGGACAGCTCCCGGTATTTATCATCGCTGATACATTCAACCGCATCGTATTCGAATCACACGGATACACCATTGGCCTGGGAGAACAAATGATTCATCTGATTCATGGATTAGAATAAACGGAACACAAAGAACCTGTTGACGGAAAAACCAAATAACAGGATATAAAGTAAGGTGACAAGATTTTGAATGCCAATCTTTCAGGCATGATTAAATCTTGTCACCTTTTTGCTTTACACCCGCACGGTCGTGCTAAGTCTAAAAACTATTTATGCGTACGTTGCCACTTATTGAGAGCAGCCTGATACCGGCGAGCATTTACCGCATGCTGTGATAGCGTTACAGCAAAATTATGAGTTCCCGAAAAATCCTCCTTCGCACACATATACAAAAAACCATGGGAGGCAGGATTCAACACACTTTCCAAACCAGAGATAGAAGGAATACGGATAGGACCGGGAGGAAGTCCAGGGTATTTATACGTATTATAAGGACTTTCCACCTCCAAGTGCTTATAAAGAATGCGTTTCAACCCAAATTCCCTTAAAGCAAATTTAATGGTAGGATCGGCTTGCAAGGGCATTCCCTTTTTCAAACGGTTCAAATACAGTCCCGCAACCATCGGCTTTTCAGCATTGACCGCAGTTTCTTCTTCCACAATGGAGGCCAATGTACTCACCTCAATTTCTGTCAGCCCAAGCTTCTGAGCCTTCATCCTCCGTTCCTCAGTCCAATAACGCATATGTTCCTTTCTCATACGCTCCATCAGACTTTTCGGAGACATATTCCAATAAACCTGATAAGTATTGGGTATAAATAGAGCCGGCAATGTTTCGCTAGTATACCCCAAGCCGGCACAAAACGCACTATCGTTTAATAATGAAGCGATGTTTGCCGAATCTGCCATAATCTGACGGGAAACCGTACGTGCCAGCTGTTCCAGTGTGCGCACACTGGGGATAACCAAATTGACCGGAGTCTGGTGTCCGTTGGCAAGAGTACGGTAAGCAGTCAAGGAGGACACTTCGGGACCTAACCGGTATGCACCCGTACGAACGGAATATCCCTTTAGTGCAACCATCCATTTTAATCCGGTCAGACAGGATGGCTGCAAGTTCTTTTCCAACTTCACATACACCGAATCCACCGTATCATCCGCATCCACATAAATCAAATGAGCAGAACGGAAAGGATGACTCATCAGATAATAACAAAAAACAATGCAAGAGCACGCCATAACGGAAAGCACGCTCAAAATCATAACCAAGGTACGTTTTTTCATATCATACATCCATTTTTGCGATGCAAAGATAAATGAAATCCCCGATTTTTTTTGAAAAGTTTCCTTTTGTCCACCTAAATATTCATTTTGTCCACTTCTCAAACCGTTTTTTTCCCTACTTTTGCCTACAGAATTCTGACGGCTTTTTATTCGAAACTGCAGAATCAGATTACCAAAAAACTAATTATTATAATATTATATTTATAGGTATGAAAAATGCAATCTTAGGCTTAGCTCTCTGCGCCTCAATGCCTCTGTTCGCACAGCAGAAAGCCACTGTAGCCATTCACCCTGAACAAGGGAAACAAGTTATCAACAAAGAAATCTATGGTCAGTTTGCCGAACATCTCGGAACTTGTATATATGGTGGACTATGGGTTGGTGAAAACTCTTCCATCCCTAATATCAAAGGATACCGTACTGACGTATTCGAAGCACTGAAAAAACTGAAAGTGCCCGTATTAAGATGGCCGGGAGGATGTTTCGCCGATGAATATCACTGGATGGACGGTATCGGTCCACGTGAAAACCGCCCGAGAATGGTAAACAATAACTGGGGTGGAACGGTTGAAGACAACAGTTTCGGTACTCATGAATTCCTCAATCTGTGCGAAATGTTAGGTTGCGAACCTTACATCAGCGGTAACGTGGGAAGCGGTACTGTGGAAGAACTTGCCAAATGGGTGGAATATATGACTTCCGAACAAGGAAGCCCGATGGCTAAGCTGAGAAAAGAAAACGGCCGTGAAAAACCATGGAAAGTAAAATACCTTGGCGTGGGTAACGAAAGCTGGGGATGCGGAGGTAACATGCTTCCTGAATATTATGCAGACTTATACCGCCGCTACCAAACTTACTGCCGTAACTATGACGGTAACCAACTGTTTAAAATTGCCAGTGGAGCCAGCGATTATGATTACAGATGGACGGAAGTGCTGATGCAGAAAGCTGCCGGTCAGATGAACGGACTTTCCTTGCATTATTACACCGTGCCGGGATGGACTGGAAGCAAAGGTTCTGCAACCAACTTTACTACTGAAGATTATTACTGGACTGTAGGTAAATGCCGCGAAATTGAAGACGTACTGAAACGTCACATGGACATCATGGACAAATACGACCCACAGAAACGGGTTGGCTTGATGGTTGACGAATGGGGTACTTGGTGGGACGAAGAACCGGGAACCATCAGAGGTCACCTATATCAGCAAAACACCTTGCGCGATGCATTTGTTGCTTCACTCACACTGGATATTTTCCACAAATATACAGACCGTATCAAGATGACCAACATTGCACAAATTGCAAACGTACTTCAGTCTATGATTCTGACTAAGGACGATAAAATGGTGTTAACCCCGACTTATCACGTATTTGAAATGTACAACGTACATCAGGATGCTACTTACCTGCCTCTCGATGTAACCTGCGAACGCGAAATCGTACGTGACAACCGAATTGTTCCGATGGTCAGCGCCACTGCATCACGCAACAAAGACGGAGTTATCCATATTTCTTTATCAAACATCAATTTGGACGAAGAACAAGACATTACGCTTACTTTAGACGATGTAAAAGCTAAGTCAGTAAGCGGACGTATCTTGACTTCAAACAAAATTGATGACTACAACTCTTTTGAAAACAGCAATGTAGTAGCCCCGAAAGATTTCAAAGGTGCTAAAATTACAAAAGACGGCTTGAAAATCAAATTGCCTGCCAAATCAATCGTAGTATTGGAAGTAAAATAACCTAAAACCAAACTTATCATTACAAGAAAGAGCCCTATCCCAACCTCAATATGAGAGCAAGGATACGGCTCTTCTTTTTTACCAGAATGCTACATTAATCATATACCCTGTTGCTTATCGTGATGCCATGGTCCAGTCATTCCGGATAGCCAATCACTGCCATTCAACTAATCTCTTCCACTTCACCTTGCTTCTTACGGAAACGCAACAAACGTACCAAATCTGTCAGCCCGTAAACGATGGCTGATCCCCCCAACAAAACAAAGGGAACGGTAGCCGCCTCAAACGGATTAAACAAAACTGTCAGGCCTGCAATCAGTATCAAGGAAGGAATAAGGTAAACACCCAAAGGAACCTGCATATATGAGCGTGCTGCCGCAAAGTTTACCAACTGATTTAAACCAGCCAGTACCAGCAACACTCCTAATACATACATTAATATACCCACAAAAAATGCCGGCATTACAATGAGCCACAGCCCGAACAAAGTGCTTCCCAATGCCGCAACAGGAAAAGAATTTCCACCGCCCGGTGCTTGTTTTCTCATATACAGAGCATAAGAAAAAATACCAAGCAAACCCGGCAACAAAAATAATACACCAATGGTTATTACCAAATAATTAACGGCAACATCGGGCCATACCACCAGCATAATTCCGATAATCAAAGCACAAATGCTACTTACAACTGCATAATTAAAAGGTTTCATATCATCTTTTTTATTTTACGAATATACTAAACAATATGAACATAAACAACAAAACAAGAGGTTTGTTTGTCACTCAAACATTCTTTTTTGATTGATTCCATCAAAGGAATACAAAGAAGTCAGTGCATGAGACGTGTAGGTAAGCCCTGCACCCTACACTAGCCAAAACTCTTATACACAAAATATTAATTCCAAAAGCGTGTAGAGTGCAGGCAAATTTCCGAAAAACCTTTTTTGAAAGAAGAAAAAGAAATCTTCCGCCCACAGGCGCTCCTCCATCCCCCCCAAAAAAACAACTAATCATTTCATTCCAAACGATTAGTCATTGCAACCAATACGCCTAATCGTAACGACAATAACGCGTCGCCGTTACCAACGACTTCCGAAATCCATATCAAGAGGAAGCATTCTCTGAAGCAAGACTGATTATTCACAACAAAAAAACAAAGACTCATAAGAGTAAAAGAAAAATATTTTAACGTGAGTTCGAAATAAAATTAGAAAATAGACAGTTGCCCGTCATTGAACAACTTGACATCAATGGCGGGCTTCTTTTCAAAAAAGCAGTATGCTGCGATAGCTGACAAAGAATTGGCTATAAAGTTACTGAATGAACGGTGTCTGGAATGTTCAATCTGCGCAATGTTCTTCAATTCGTTATTGACCGTCTCAATCAAGGCCCTTTTTCTGAGTAGAATCTTGTCAGCAATGCTCATCAACGAGTTCTTCATACTATTGTTTTTAACTTTAGTGACAAGCTGAATACCATTAAGGAAAAGATTCTCGAACAGAGCCTGACCAATATATCCCTTGTCCGCACATAGTTTTCCTTTGATGTTTTCCAGAAACGTCCCCTGCTTCAACGGTTCCCGATCATCCACGTTCCCAGGCGTGAACATAAAATTGAGAATCTCACCTTTATCATTGATTATCAGATGCAACTTGAATCCGAAGAACCATCCCATAGAACATT
>URDR01000012.1 GCA_900546645.1 uncultured Bacteroides sp.
ATAATTCGGTGATTACCAACTTTTAAAGATACTTTCTTATCCCGAACTCACGTATTATTATGATTAACCCCAAAATTATATTTCAAAAATCAGCTAAGGGAGGTGCTCTATTATTATGTATTGGAGGTGCGGTAGGTATAGTAGTATACTGCTTGGAGAAGAAATACGGAACAAAAAAAGATATTGAAAAACAGAAAGTAAACAGTAAATTAAAACAGGCAGAAGATGATAATCACGCCAAAAACACTAAGGATATTGTAGATAACGAATACGACAATAAAATTAGGATTATACGTGCAGAAACAGATGAAAAGCTCAGGCTTAAAAAAGGGATGTTAGAGTTGGATGGCATCAGGAGTTCCACAACTGCCGAACAAAATCAACATGAGCCATCGCTAAGCTGCTGGATAAATAACTTCCATTCGCTTGTTGCAATGCCTGGATATGAGCATATTCCGCTATTGAAACAACTGTTGAATGGTTGCCCGAAGGATTTTAAAGATGCTATGCTGCTACACCTTCTTACTATGACTGGGGGATTGTGCTTTTCAAAGGTACGTGCCAAGTATAATGGCGATCTTCATGCTCCAAACCTGTTGACTGTCGTTGAGGGGAAACAAGGCAGTGGCAAAAGTCGGTTTGATGCTGTCTATAAGAGACTGTTTCATCGCATCATTGAGCAAGACAGGGTAAAGACAGGGAAAGACATACAGGGAAAGATAGTACAGACCGTTGGCATTACTATTACAAAATCCAAGCTTATAGACATGCTGGCAGACAATCGTCAAGTCCACTTATGTGCAATAGAAACAGAATTATCCCGACTGCTGGAAGTTTCTCGTAGCGGACGGGGGATTGGTTTTATTGAGCTTAGAAAGGCTTTTGATAATGAATACATAGAGCAGTTCAACAAAGGCAGGAAATCTACACAGGGTCGTTATCCTGTTTTTCTGAACTGCACACTTACTGGTACCCCCCAAGCCGTTAATAACGCTTTTAATCCGAAAGAAGTGAGCGAAGGTTCTGCACGCCGATTCTGTTTTACAGTAATCCCTGAACCTGGTGCATACAGTGAGAAAATACAGTTCCCAGAAGGGGATGAACTGGAAGCCTTGCGTGATAAGATTGATGACTGGAGGAATAAGTACTGTTTTCATCATGATTCTGTCAAAGGCGATATACCTTGTGATGACTATGTGGTGGACTTAGATTATGTAGCCGAAGCTTTAGAAGGCTGGATAAAGACGCAATACCAAATTTACCTGAGAGAGCAAGTGGAAATGAGAAATGAAATCAGATACGGTATTGCAGCAGTAGCTTTTCATAATGCCATCGTTTTGCACATGCTTGCTGGTGAACCTGATGCAAAACAGAGGCTAGCTAGAAAAAGCGTCAAGCAATTAGCCTTATACATCGCAGACTATTGCATGGAAAGATATTTGTCTAAATTCGTTACTAACTACAAAATGGACTCAGCAAGCATTACAGATACTGAACTGCATTCCAAACGTCCAGAACAAAAGAAACGAAAGCTTACTATAGAGGAAATCGCATACTGGTATCCTCTGCATGGAACGATAGGTGATGACGGTAAACAAATAGGGTATGGAACCATTGCCAAGCATTTAGGATTGCAAGATAAGAACATCGTGCGTAATGCTTTTAAACGATACGAACAAGGTAAATTATAAGAAAAATGCACCCCTGATATAGATGCTTAACACACATCTGTCAGGGGTGTAAAATTTATAGTGGTGGGGTGTAAACAGCAATAATTGGCAGTTTTTTGTTTTTTTTGAAAAATGTATAGTGTTGATTATTAGTTATATAATGGGTGTAGAATCACCTACACCTGTGGATTAGTATTAATCAGTGTGATAAACCATTTCCTTTCGCCTGAGTCGTCTGTCTTTTGCACTTCTTTAATATCAAGGTATTGTCTTAAATCCGTAGCCTTGGCTGTTTTTCCGATAAGTCCTAAGTTGTTATAGATTTGCTGAAGTATGGATTTCACTTCTTGTTTGGAATAAAAGACGCCAACTTTGAATATTTGCCTACAAGCGTCTCTTATCGGGTCAAGCTGGCAGTGTTCTTGGTATGCTCTCTCTACATTGGCTTCTTGAAAGTTGAGATTTTTCAGTTTTTGGTAGTCCAGCTTGTCATACCACTCATGATATTTGCAATCAATGAATGGGTTTTGCTGAATAAAAGAATAATGCTGTGGGTACTGGTTTCTAAAATCGGCATATCCTGCAAGTCTATCTTTTTGGGAAGCCTTATAAAACCATTGCTCGAACTGTCTCACTTCATTAGGTTTTGGTCGCATACCCACTGCACTCTGAATACTGGTCAGGAGCTGGCAGGAATTATTGTAGTAGAAATTTCGTTGGTGCCATTGATTCCATTTCGCCACCATGACCAGATAGTTGAAGCCGACTGTAGTATGTCCGTTCTCTTTAATTAGATCTACATAATCTGTTTTAAATTTTTTCTCCTCGTCTCTCTCCTCGTAAAGTTTAACAAATTTATTTTGATACTCAGATGGGGCTTTCTTGAAAAGCTCAATACTATTCTTCGTTTCAGAAATCATGGTATTCTGCTCTATTCGGAAATCCTCTTCTGACTTGATTTCAGGCATCGTTTTGTAATATATGGTTGCATCATGCCGGAAAGGATTTGAGTCCAATCTCTGCCTACCGAGTATCTGAGGAATATCAAGCATAATATCCAGCGTCTGACATTCCCGACCAGCATTGATGAAAATATACGTACTGGCATTATCCGAATAGAAATCCACACCTTCAAAAGATGCCTTTGTGCAAAATGTGAAAGTCTTGTTTTTCGGATTATTCTTATCAGTACACAGCCCTCCTATCGTAAAGCCTTTCGGTAAATTTGAGGCTTTGCTTTCCGAACATAATATAGTGACTTCTTCTGGCTTCAGTTCGTTCTGCTTGATTATATTCCGAATAGACTTGACTTCATTGAGAAAGATACAAGCTTCACGGGAGTACACAATATTACCATTCACAATTTTCTTTTCAAAATATCCGTTCTCTCTGTATCGCTTTATGAGTTGACTGCACAGCTTTTCAGCACTCTCACCTGTTTTCATCATTACTTCTTTCAGGGTAGGCTCTTCAATAACACTCGGATCCCACTCCAGTTTGTAATATTGAATACTCGCTAACTGTGGAATCTCGTCTAAATACATATCAGGTATGGGAGTTGCAGACAGATAGCAGATACGCTTGACTCTATTATCAAGGGAAACGAGAAAATTCATATCTGTGGTTCCCTTGAAAGTAGCATCCCCCATTATGCACTGGAACTCATCGACTACAAATAGAAATGGATCTGTCCCTCCACATGATTCAATTACGGAGACAACCTTATCCGATGAATCCAGCGTAACCAGTATTTTAGCAGGTCTTGTCTGGAAACCGAACGGAGAGTAGCCGTGATGATTGTTCAAATACGTATTCAACTCGGACTCTTTTTGTTTTATCATACTTCCATAGTTATTGCATTGTGGAATATGAAACAGAAAGCTGTCTGGGTATTGCTTATGCTTCTCTTTTAATACTTGGATGCGTGGGGAGATAATCACTATCGCCATGTTTGAGTTTAGAAACATAGATGTACCTCCACACCCTGTTAAGGTTTTGTTCAGAATAAATTTATTGTGCAAAGGTAATATACCATTCATAAGTCTATTGTCATCACTCATATACCTACATCCTGGAGGCATATCTATTTTTATATAATTATTTTGATTCATTTCTATCTGTTTTATTTATATAAGTTTTCACTTTTCCGTTTTACCCTTTCTATGGGAAGAAAGGGTAAACGGAATCGCACTTGTTTCTTAATGAAATCTTTTTATATATAAGTAATAATTGGATTTTTAATGAAAAAAAGTGCATTCTTTTTTTTCGTTAGTTGTAGGCTCACGCCGCCTGAGTGGATATTATATATAGTATATGTATAATAAATCATTTGCCTTCGGTTAACTCTTAAGCTTTTATATCCAGCATTGTGCATTAGATTTGATTTCCACTTTTGTAAATCTTCGAAGTTCTGTTATCAATGCCTGTACTTCATTTTTAGTCGGTTCAGGAAGAGATATATCTTTCCGTGAATTTCTGCCTATATTGACTTGTACAGGAGAACACATCTTGATAAGTTCCACCATTTCAGGCAAATCAAATTTCATCAATGGTTCACAAGTTACATAGTTGTTCATTCCAAACTTAGCCAGTTTGTACATGGCGTAAGCTCGTTCCTCGGCTTTTGGAGCATTCATTACTATACTTGGGTAGAATCTGTTGGTCTCAATGGTTGTACATAGAACTGATTTCTTCATTACTGGATGCCCGATAAACTCCATAAAGCGTTCGGGATCCTTGGACTGAAAAAGATACCTGTTATCAAACAGATTGCAATAATCCAAAACTTGGGTAATCCAATCTGAAGGTATGTCAAAAGCCCACATGTCTGTTCCACTACCTATGAAAATGAAGTTGCCATTACCCAGATTTACATTCAGTTCCTTGGTGTCAATCCGCACTGGAAGAAGAGCATCAAATTTTTTCATGTAACAATAGGAGCAATCATGAAAACATATACCTTTTATAGCATTCCAAGTGTGAGTTACAAAAGAATACATATTGCCCCTGCTTTTTGTCAGAGCCATAATTTTTAGTTTTAAAGATTTTGATAATTAGCGTATTATAAAGTTCAATGTTCCAAAGTTCATTTCTTCTGCCTTATAGCCATTATCTACATGACTTTGGATTTCTTTTTCACTCATTGAATCACTTTCCCATTCGTCAATAAAATATTCGCTAGCAAGATTCTGATCTACGCCCCATTTACACATCAAACAGGCTAATTTGAAGATACTGGTTGCTCTATTCCCTTCTTCCCAATACTCTGGATTGTTCTTCTTCCAGACCGAGTTCATAATGCTGATAATGCTTTGACCTGACACGCTCTTTCCAGTATGTGTTGACAGGCTATTGACCTTCGGCTTTATGCTTGGGATATAATGGAATTGTACAGGTTTAGGATTAGTCCAGATGTGAGGATCATAACTAAGGTAATTTCTACGTGCAAGGTCTTTACAACTTGTATCATTTCTATTTGCCACATAGAATTTAGTCAGTAACTGCTCATACAAATCTCCATGTTTGTTAGGATCTGTATTGTCATGCCATACCAAAGCTTTCAATCCTCTACCACTAGGCGTAACAAACACACTCAAGACACATGGAGTTATTACCAGTCTATTTCGTAAACACGCCATATCATCCAATGTTGCTATGTGATCAAAATCCAATGCAGTTACAGACGAATAATCTATCAGTCCTGTATTGTTCAATTCTTTGAAAGTACCATTATAGGCAACAGCAGGCAAGAGTCTGGCTTTCCATTTTCGCATATCACTTGGATTTACACTTCTGATATGCTCTATTGCTTGCTTCAATGTGTAGTCGCCATACTCGTTATCATGCAATCTTAGGTTACCAGTACGTATTGCTTGTATAACATCTTTCAATTCTGGATAAGTCAAATTATACTTAGTCCAATGTATTTTTTTCTGATAAGTTATTTTCATAATTAAATATTTTAAAAAATAATATATAACATACTTAAATAATCTTATTTTACAGTGATAAGGATTACAAGGTTTTAGAAATGGCGTTTTTTTTACATGCAAAAAAGAGTCGCTGTGCTATTACACAACGACCCTATAATACCTTTTAAAAATTACTTCAGCCTGAATATTAAAGAATCATTCCTGATTTCAAGCTTTGCCCAATTTACCTTATCACCACCAAGTTCCAAAGCATTTTCTTTATAACACCTCACAAATTCGTTCTGCTCAAATCGATATGTGCAGTTCATCGGCGGTTCCAGCCACATATGAGGTAGTTTGAATCCATTTAGTCCTATGCCGCAAATCATATAGGCATCTGCATCTAATATTAGTGTATTGCAATCAGCCCTGCCATAATCAACATTTCTCCTAAAGATAAGATTGATTCTGTCTTGAGTGATGCTGATGTTGAATATTACTTTATCTTTTCCGACTAAACTATCTAAATCGGTTTGTACGGCTGTTTCGATTTGTTTTTCTGTTAATACATTGGTATCGTAAATCTTTCCAGAGATAAATACCTTTTTTGCTAAGCCTTTTGAGGCTGAATTTGTGTTACTATTCATTTTTTATTTAAAAATTGTTGTTAAAAAATTATTTGCATTAGAATCCTATCTGAATATGTTCTAATCCCTATATGCTCCACACCTTGATTTTCACGTGCTAGTAATAACTTGTATAATCGTATGAAAGCAGTGATGTGGCTATAGAAGTTTTTTCCAATAAATTTAAGCGGAAAGATAATCGGATAGCCACCGACTTCAGATGGCTGGAAAGCTGCGATTCCCAAACCAGTGATAATAGCCATATCCTTATCTGAAATGATGTGTTTATTGGGGTCGGCACATATAAAATCCCTGATAAAAACCATCCTTACTTCTTTTTCGCTCAATTCCAAGATACGAAATTTCACTAATCCTGAAGAGCTTTCATCTAAAGCATCTTGAACCTGGAATTCAATATCCTCAATACTCATATCTGTATCGAGTATTTCACCGTTTGCTATAAATTTGTTCGTCATAGTTTCTTAGTTTTTTGTGATGTGATTGATATTATTATCCCTAACTTGCTCTTCAGAAAAGATAGTAGTCCTCTATAGGCATCAATTCTACGCCTTTCTCTAGGCATGATTGATAAAGCCTCTTGAAGTGTAATAGTAATACAGATACCGGTTTTGAAAGCATCTCCATATTTATCTTGGAGTGCTTCAACGTCTTTTTTGAATTTTTCAGGGATAGGTTTCGGGAATGTCTTGTTGCTGTCTTTTTTTACGATTACACTTGGCTCAGCAGTTTCCAAGCGATTAGAAGCGGCAGTTCTTAATTCAGCTCCTAATATTCGGCTTATAAATTCAGTAAACATAATGATTATGCTATTTATAATTCAAATATTAGGGTCTAAGCTGGTGAGAATGGCGAAAAAGCGATTTGGAGATAAGGAGAAAAAAGAAACGCACTAAGATTTGTGTCCTAGTGGGTTTCTTATCTAAAATTCAAATTTAACAAAAATGTAGTTCAATCTTTCATGGCTACTGCTTCATTCCTTTTATAATAGTCTATTGAAGTTAATATAATCCTATATGGTCTTTACACACATCTTTTCTACCACACTCTTGTTTAAATTGCTCCACAAACTGCATTATTTTACTATTTCCATCTTTTATTTCCCGGAATGCAAATTCTCCTGGAATTTGGATGCAATAATAATCTTGATAATTGCCACATTCCGAGAAAGTTTTTATTTCACCATGCCATTTTTCCTCAAAATAAATGTCCGCATTCAACAAAAGCTTTGGATTATTATAATAATCCTCACGTCCACACATTAAAAATATATTTCGCCTTTTTCGTAAGGATTCTATTTCGTCTTTAGGAATGTTATAATATTCCTTACTGGCTAAAAGCAATGCATTATAACGAGCATTAAACCTTTCTGATAAGCATGAATGATTCTCTATTCTTTCTGCTGCAATTATTATATCCGGACTTTTATAACCATCAACAAGCTTTTTCCTCAAATTATTCAAGTAATCCACTCTATCACTATCTTGATTTTTATAATAATAAGCGTCATAGTACCGTGTCCTGCTATTTCTTCCTTTAAGTCCCAATCTTTCTTCCAGTTCATGAATCTCTTTGTTACGTTTTATCCTTCTTGCGATTTCCCACGGCATACAGGCATACGTCCATTTTAAAATATAATAAATAGCAATAAACGGACTACATATCAACATTACGAGACCTAGCAAATACATGGAAATATCAAATCCGTCTATATCAAAGTCGTATTCTGTTAGAGATTCCTGCTTTGTCTTTTGAAGCAATAGGTTGTAAACTTTTACAGAACACCACTTTAAACATTCATAAGTAACTATAAGCGGACCAAACAATATTATTCCAATGCCGAATATACCTAGCATGATATTATCTATCAAATTGGCTTTCATTTTTATATTCCTTGTCTATTTCTTTTTTTAATTAATGTAAAGAACGGAGAGAAAGGAAACAAAGTGTCTGAGAACACTACTCTATTTACTTTGCATCTTTTCTATATTTCTTCCTGAATTTCTCTACAAATAGTTTAATTTTCTCATTTTTCATACCAACCTTCTCGCGTTCAAACTTTCCAGGGATTGTCACCACAAAATAATCCTCATATCTACCACATTCGGAAAGTGTACGTAGTCTTCTTTTCAAATTGTGTGCACGCCGTCTGAAATTATGAAAGTTCCTAAAATATGCAGATGCATCTTGTGAAAGTAATGATATAATAGATTCACAAGCATGAGAATGAATAGGAGCTTCATAAATATTCCTATTTGCCAACATTAATACCTGAAAACTATTCCGATATCTTATTGAGTGACCTATTCTGTCTTGCATTTCTTTGATTGCAAGTATAATATCCAGACTTTGGTAGTTCTCTGCAACTTTCTTCCTAAGGCATTCCAAATATTCCTTTCTGGTATTGTTCTGTTTGTAATAATAATATGGATCGTAATTACAAGCGGAGTCGTCTCTTCCAACAAGTTTCAACTGTTTTTCTAATTCTTTTATTTCCCAATCCAATTCTTCTTTTTTTCCTTTTTGACCAGGGTGTTTGGTTATATATCCACTTCACTCCATAATATGTACCAATAAAAGGAGTGCATACTAACACAGCACCAATAAGCCCCGCCATGAAAAGGTCATCTTAATCTATTCTCATTATTCCTATATTTTATATAAAACTGATAGTATAAAGGAAAAAGGAGCATCAGACTCTCGTTTTCCTAACTGCTAACCACGATGTTTACCTGATGCGTTATCTCAGACCATTAAATATACCAATACTCATCAAATGTATTTGTTAGTTCAGCCCATCGAGTGATTATAAATTTGGCATATAGATGCGGAAACAGACCATAACATCCGAGAGCATATCCTTCGTTTACTTCAACCAATAGCGTTTTACCATTTGAAGTGACTCCGAAATCAATACCATACGCATTGGGTGCGGTTACATAATCCTTCACTGCGTTTTCAATCACGCTTGGATTATAATGCACTTTCCAATCCCCTTTATAGGGTCTGACATCGAGTATTTTTCCATATCTCACAAAGACTCTCCACTCTGCCATAAAATCAACAGGTTCGCTACATAACACCTCGTAATTATCGTCACAGCATCCGCAACCCACTAAATCATGACTGGTGCTGATAACTCTTCCCGATAATCTTTTTCCTTCAACCGATTTAATGAATACCGGCCATAATGCAGGAGTGTTCGCTATCTTATTTATGTTGGATTTCCATAGTAATCTTCCGAAATAAGTAGCTAATTCTTTTGGATAGTTTATTGCAGTACATTCAATTCCAAAATCATGCAATCTGCGTTCTATCATCCTGATACCGCTGACTATTAGTTCTTCTTTGCTATGATTATGCTCTATCAGTTCTTCATATTTTTGAAAGAAGACACATTCATACCCCATAGCCTGTAAACCTTCAAATGCAGCAAATGCATTTGTATTGCATGGGTGTCCTGTAGAATCACATTGTATAAAAACTCTCATTTTATTGTGTTTTTATTCTTTCTTATATTTATTCCTAAACTCCTCGATAAATTTCCTTATAAACCTTGAAGATTGAATTTCATGATATTCATACCATCCGGGGACTTCCACTATATAATAATTTTCGTAATGGCCACATTCAGCCCTTGTCTGTGCATGGATATATCTATGTTGCGGTTTAGGCAATGGATCTTTTTCATGTGCATTTGATTTGCCCTGTTCAAAGTAAATATCTGCACGTTCAGATTCTTTAGGTATGTGGTAATAATCTTTATGAACCAAAAGCACAACATCATAAATTGTATTTGATGGTATATAATAGTTTGTTGGGAATGATTCACTTGTTGTTGCTATTATAATTGGGGGAGAAACATATCCCTTTTCCAATTTCTTTTTTAAGTCTTTACAATAATCTTCCCTATTCCTCAAGAAGTTATTCCTAAAATAAAGGGGATCATAATGTAGTGACTTGTCATTCCTTCCATATAAGCCCAACTTCTCTTCCAGCAGATGTATTTCTTTATCCAATTCTTTTTTTTTCTTTAGTTCCCAAGGCGTGTGTCTGTAAATCCATTTTCCGGCAGAGAAAGTAAGAGTAAATGGGCTGCATAGGATTAATCCAATTCCAATAGCCCCAATAAATAAATCATCTTTATCAATTTTCATAATTAGATATTATAATGTTTCACTTTACATTACTTTCGTTTTGAGCAGCAGGCTGTTCTTCATTACTATTTTTATTGCTGGAGGCAGGAGTTATAAAACCAATGGGTCGCCTTTGATTCTTATTCTCTTCTATGGCATCTGCTAACCAATCAGTTGTTTCATCTACTGTCTCTTTCAAATCAATAAAATAGTCGTGGAATAAAGACAATAGCATCTTTCTGTTGCAGAAATAAAAGTGTGTTTCTATAACTAATGATTCGGAAAAAGCCTTTACTACGGAATGGCGGTCTGCATCAGTGTTCACTTTATCTGCAATGAAAGTCTTTTGGGATATTTCCAATGCACCATATACTTCATGCTTTAGCTTAAACATGATTTCACATTGAGGATATTCGCCATCCAAGTTAAAGTCGATGCTGTAATAGTACTCATCCAGTTCCACCACCAATAATCCGTTTTCCAGTTTGACTTTGATGCCTTCTTCTTCCAAATAATCCATAACAACCTTACGGATTTTCCTAATGTTGCTCTTAAAAAAGAGTTTCTTCCAAGTAGATACTGCACGGTTCATATTTTAATGATTTTAAGTGTTTCGTACTACAAAGGAATCTGATAAGATGGACAAAAGGTGTCTGAGCCGTTAAAAAACTGAAAAATCTATAGTCAATCTTCTCCTTTTAGTAACTTGATGGCAACTGAGCAACAATGTTTTGAATTAAAAACAAACAGAATAAATCAAACGATCCCCCCTCTATTTACAATTATTAAGGAATACTAGTGGACAATTTTTCTTGAATTTTTCTACAAACAGTTTGATTTTCTCATTCTCCATACTTACGCTCCAGCCTTCAAACTCACCAGGAATTTTTACAATAAAATAGTCTTCATATCTTTCGCATTTGGAAAATGTACACAACCGTCCTTGGAGATCTCTTGCATTATTTATTTTGGCATAAAAATACTTAAAATAGTTATTTGCATTTCGAGAGACTAACACTGATAATATAAATGGGTTTCCTATATGTGGGGGAACTTTATACAAATACTTATTGATTAGCAAGAATACCTTATTACATTTACCAGAGTACTTAGGGGTATAGGCTACACCACCTTTTGTCTCCTCTATTGCAAGTATGAAGTCTGTACGGTTAGTACTGCTTTTAAGTTCTTCTTCATGCTTCTTTCTCTTTTGTTTTTCTTCATCGGTTTCCCATGGGTTATTACCCAAATCCCAATCCCATTTGTGTTCAAGAGGGGAATAACTTGTACAATAATAAGGATTCTCCTTTGGGCGTAATCTGATCTTAGAATAATGAAATCCAGTTTCAGTATTTCCA
Organism: uncultured Bacteroides sp.; assembly: GCA_900546645.1. Lineage (GTDB taxonomy): Bacteria > Bacteroidota > Bacteroidia > Bacteroidales > Bacteroidaceae > Phocaeicola. The sequence goes on from URDR01000012.1 coordinate 11,720, forward strand.
AAAAGATTATTTAATCTCTCAGTATCACGTTCCAAAAAATCCATATAAGCGTATCGTTCTTTTAATTCCTCCTTGGATCCGTTGATATTGGCTTCCGCTGCTTTTTGAAGCCAATAGGTCGACTCTTCAAGGTTTTGTGCGCAACCTTTTCCTTCAAGATAGAGTTTAGAAAGATGATAATAAGCCTGTGTCTCCCCTTGTTCAGCAGCTTTTAAAAACCAAAAGAATGCCTGTTGCTCTTTTTCAGGTTGTCTTTTTCTATTAATGAGTAAAACCTTTCCCACGGCTACTTGTGAAGCGGGGTGTCCTTGTTCGGCGGCTTTCGATAACCAATAGATAGCAGTCTTATAATCTCGGTGTCGTCCAAAACCATACCAACATCCCAATTCATATTGAGCGTCTATATCCTCTTGTTCTGCTCTTCTTTTCAAATCTCCTAGCATAATTCTTTTTTTAGTATTATAGCAAATTCATTCCATTTAAAGTCCGACTCACAGATTTGGTGATTCTGCATGGTCGATCTACTAACTGACGAAAGGGTTAAAAAATATCAGAGAAAATGGATTAAAACAACAATATATCGTCAATCCTCTCCTTTTATGATCTTTATAGCAGGTTCCCATCCGGCTTCCGCTGACTTATAAAGATATTCTGTTGCTAAATCCATGTCCTTTTCAACACCGATACCTTTCTGATACATCCAAGCCAAGTGAAACATGGAATCCGGCTCGCCCAATTCGGCAGCCTTTTTGAACCAGTTAGCTGCTTCCTCATCATTTTCCTCTACCCCCAATCCATTCAGATAACAATTACCTACACAGAAGAATGCATCAGGGCTATCTTCTTCGGAGGCTTTCATAAAACAGTCAAAAGCTTTTACGTGATTTATAGGAATGCCGCTAAGGCCGTTTTGATAGATAATCCCCATATTTTGAAAAGCTTTTATATAACCTTTATTGGCCGATTTTTCATACCAACTAAATGCAGTCTTGATATCTTGTTCAGTACCTTCTCCGCGCCTATAGCAAACAGCCAGTTCATACATGGCTTCTGGAAGTCCACTCTGTGCAGCATCACTGAAACATTCAAAAGCCTTGGCTACATCCTGTTCCGTACCTATTCCATGTATATAACATAACCCCAGTTCATATATGGCTTCTGGAATTTTTTCCGCAGCCCGTTGAAAACAATGAAAGGCATTCTCATCGCTTTGACGTGTTCCTAATCCTTTTTTGTAACAAATGCCTTCGTAATAAACAGCTTCCATATTACCCACAGAAGAGCCGATAGCGACTGTTAACCGTAATGATTGAAAACCAAGTTTCTGCTTATGGCTATCTTCACTGTTCAGCAGATTCAGTATTCCATCCAGAATCTTATCTGTTAGTTTCTCTTCTTTCATGTATTCAAAACACTGTTAATAGATATTTTTTGAAATTAGTAATATTTTAATGCTTCACTTCCTGCATTCCTTTCTACAGAATGTAACTATTTTTGTATTTGCTCTGCAAAAGAAATTAGAATGTATGTCGTATTTTTAGAAAAAAAGCATTTATATATGATTATAAAAACAATGAGAAAAATAACGAACTTAATGCTACAATACCTACAATAATCTTGTACGTTATAGTGTTTAAGAAGCGATATCTCTGCTCCTTTTTTATATGCTGCAAATGCATTAGAACCATTTCTTTCAATTGATTCCCTTGTATCGATGTTTGTTTTGAATTTCTTTTTATTTCTTTCTGAGTATTATTTATTAAAGCATAAGCACCGACTATTCGTTGTTCACTCATAGTTGTAAGCTGATTCATGACCATAAACAATCTAAAAATAACTATATTTACTTCATAAAGTTTATCAAACTGCTTATAAATATTAATAAACCCTTGATTTGTTTCATTATGCAATGATCTACTAACATCCAACAATTCTTTTGTCGTGGGATCTTTTGCATATTTAATACCTAGGAAACTACCTTTTTTCTCCGATAAATCTTGTATTAATCTCTGTGATTCTGTATTTAAATATTGTTCTTGTTCAAAAGAGCTAACAAGTATTTTTAGTTCATTTAGTTGATCGTTTAAATCAGAAAGTGTATTTTTTTTATTCATAATCTTTGCATAATTTTAAGAGTTCATTAGTTTCTTTTGAAGAATCTATTGATGCTTGAATATCATTTTCTATTATTTTACTATCATCTATGTATTGGTTTTCGTAATCCTCAATACAGTCTTCACATTGCTTATATAAGAGCAAATTGTCTTTAAATAAATTAGCTGTTTGCAATTGTATTACATGTGCTTCATATCCTGTTATATATGCTTTATTTTCGGCTATTTGCTCCAATTTATATATAATTTGTCCTTTTTTATTTTTATACTCTACCAGTTGTTTCCCTTTTTTATAAAGATCGTATCCTTGAAGTATTAGCGCAGATGTCATACCTACTATTAGTGCTGATAAAATAGGTGATACATATGGTGCTACTATTGCTACTCCCGGAATAGCACTTAATGCAGCATTTATTACTTCATCAAGAAATATTCCAAGCACACCCATTAATGCAGCTCCGATTATTTTACTTGCACTTAATAATTTTTCGCTAAAAGAATACTCCGAAGAAGGACCGATTATAACTTTGATAGCTTGTAAAATGGGTTTCCATAACATTCTTACTATTTTAAAAAGCTTTTTTGTTGTATCAAGAAACAAGTTTAAAATAGCATCCATTATAGTTACAACAAAATTGTTCAGAGCAGACTTCTGAAATGTATTCCATAAATTAGAAAGTTTCTTTTGAATATTCAATAATACTCTAGATATTCTTTCTTTAAGAGGGTCTAAACATTTTTCTTTAAACTCAGCAATCAGCTCTACTATCGTTATTTTCAATAATTCCCCAAGAGTTTGTTTAATAGCATATCCTCCAACATTTATAGCAGTTTGTTTTCCCATTGATAAGGCTCTTTCGCCAGCTTTTATTGCAACTTGTCTTCTAAGTTCAGAATGCGCTTCTTTATATGTTTTATTGGCTATATCTGGATTTATATTATAAAATTCTGCATTCGTGACTCCTGGCTTACCAGGATGTTCTTTTGCTAACCATATCTTTAAATCAATATCTCCTTTAGAACGATTTATACCAGATCGTGTTACATTTAAATTACTATCAGAGTTAGCGAAATCTCTTATTTCTTTCTCATTCAGAAATAACCCTGTAAAAAATGATTCGCTTAACTCTTTTGCAGCGATAACATGTTCATGGTCATACTTTTCATTTACGTTACCTGCTGTTAATGTTTCCCCGGTATAACAGTCTACATGGATAGTTGTTCCATCGGGTTTCTTAGCAGCTGTTTCTATACGTTTTACACCTGCCATAAATTCCTTTCCAGTTATTTCGGAACGGACATATTTATTCTTACGTTTATCAAGAGCTTCTTTATTATCTTTTAGAATAGTTACATCATTATGATAAATAGAGTGCTTTTCAGGTCGTTTTTCTAAAAAATCTGAAATATCCAAAGCTACTGCTATTGAATTTAAGGCTTCCTTTTGTAAGGCTTCCAACAATTGCTTGTTCATTAATTCTGGATCCAGTTTTTCAATTTCTAAATTAAGTTGGCTTAATTCATTTAGTAATTCTACTTCTTCACTGTCTAATGTAGCAGTGTTGTTTTCAATTAATTTTTCCATCTTGATATGTTAATTTAATGTTCATAACAATCTTCTTCATTTCCTCCCTCACTTCCACAGGCTCCAGCACTTCCACTTTTTCCCGATGCCACAGCAACGCTTGATAAAAATTATAGCTCGGTCGAATCCAATAGCTGAAAATGCTCCAGCCGTCACCTTGTTCAATTTCTGTTTGTGAAGAATGCAAAGGCAATGCCCGGATATAATCCACCTGACTGCCAAACACCTTTATTTTAATCAATACAGGTTGGCAGTCCTCATGATTCACCCCATAGCATCCTTCGAAATAAGATTGCGGAGTAATGTGGGCAGATGGAGTAGCCTGCTGTTCGGTGAGGCGCAGGTTGCTGATACGTTCTAAGGCATACACTGTAGGATTCTTGCGGCTTAATGGTTCGGCCACCAAATACCAGCGTTGCTCCCATGTTTTTAGGAAACAAGGAATACGTTCATGGTGGGTTATAGTTTTCCGGTTGAAAGAACTGTAGTCAAAAGCTACTACTACCTTTCTGTCTATAGCTTCAAGAAGGGTATGCAGGTGTTCGACTCCGCTCGGTGCTTCTTCCAATATCAGTTGTTCACGATGCTTCATGGCCAACTCTGTAAGCCCTTGTATGTGAAAGGCTGATAGCAGGTATTTATAAAGAGAGTTATTTTTGATATAGTCGAAATTGGCAATGTAGTACTTCTTTGCACGCACATCATATTCAATGTCAATAGCAAAGACATCGGATATATACTCCTTGTAACGTCCGAATGTCTTGGGTATGATTTCACCATCGTAAAGAGACGAATATTCCCAATGGCAATTAATCTCTTTGAGTGACATCGGAGTGCCACGTGAAAGAAGTTCTACTATATATAGACATTTTTCAAGTTTTCCCATACTCTTTTGTTTTTACAATTACAAATTTGCAAAGAGAGTAAGACAAAAACTGTCTTACAACTAAACAAAATAGTACTATGCCTATAAGTCCCCCAAAGTCAGCATTAGATTTAAGTATAAAAGAAAGGCATGAGGACTTGTCTTGCTATTCACTAAAGAACAGGCATCGCCAAACGCCCTAATAGGAGTGAATAAGAAGAAACAATACTCACGCCGTTGCAGTATGTAGAAAAGGGTATAACATTGGCTATACACCTTTGTACATATACAAACAGTATGAGTGCCATATTGTCTCTATCCTCCTATTGTGAAATTGGCGATTTCGTTCTTTCGGATAAAGCAAAAAACGCTTTCTATGTTCAGTCCGACCATTTCTCCAGTCGAACAATGCAAATATACGTTTTTTGTTCAATATGACGCTCTGATAATGAGTATTATTTCTTCAAATATAAGGAAAACAATACTTTCTTAGACGGAAAAATAAGAAAAAGAAAAAAAGAAGCCAAGATTTTAACCTTAGCTTCCTATTTTTGCTGTTAATCCTCCACTATTTCGAACTTGTGAAAGGAGAAGTACATGTCATCGTCCTCATGCTCTTCCATGTAATCCTCCAGAGCTTGACTCACATCTTTTTCTGTGGGTGTGACGTTCTTACCGACAATTTCTGAGACGAACTTATCCACTTGCTCTATGGTTTCGAAATACTCCCAATCTTCTCCTGTGTCTAAGAAGTATCGTTCAGGAAAGTAATCACCAGTTGAATCATTAGTATAGAACACACCACAACCAGATTCTTGCTCTTGATAATAGACTTTAATAGAGGGGAATTTCTCTTCAATGATTTGTCGAACACCTTCTTGCTCGCACCAAGCCGTAGATTGGTTTATAGTGAGAACATTGCCGTCAAGAGAGTAATCCGTAATTTCACCACGACATCTGTACTTTTCCCAATCACCGCCAAGTTTAGTGACGAGATTGCCCAACCATCGCTTTCCAAAACCATTCTTTAGAATCGAGGTCTTGCGTTTGTCGATATACTTCAAAACTTTATGCAGAGACTTTACTTCCTTCAAGTCCCCCACACATTTATAAGAGGTATCACACCAGTTAGGCATTTTCAACCTCCTTTCCATCTTCATAGTGGTAAATAGATAAATCCTCAGAAACCATCCATTGACAGTTCTTTAGTCTGAATCCATACTTTTCTTCGAGGGTTGAGAGAAAATCCTCAAAATCATCATACTTTTCCGATTCTCTCAGTTCTTCGTCTGTCAGCTTAATGATATTTAAGCAGCCGAAACAGAAATCTAATACTAAAACGTATCTTGGTTCCATAATTTTTAATGTTATGCTATTGTAAAGAAATTGGGTTCGTTAGAGTTAAAGCCAATTCTTATAGCTTTTACACCTTTCTTTAATTTATCAGTTGCCTTTTTCAGTTGAGGTCGAAAAGGAATATTCTTTTCTATACCTCTGTTGTTTTTCTTTTCTTTCATGACAGTTTATATCTTTTAATCAGTTTATATACAGTGGATTTTGTGAACGAACAGCCTCTCGATGTGACAAATCCCTCTTGATTAAGGATATTGGCCATTTCACTATAGCTGCGGTTTTCTTTCACCAAAATCCGTAACATTGCAACCGCCCTTTTATTATTAGGGTTGTTGTCCGCCTTGACTCTACATGTCCTTATGCTGTTTTGGATTGCTACCTGATGCTTCTCCAGTAAGTGTTCAGGATTGCCAAGCTTGAATCCCCTTGCTTTTTTTGCCTGTAATGAAGCCTTTGTTCTGGCCGCAATCAGTTCCGCTTCGTATTGGGATATTGCAGAAATGATGTGCAAAACCATTTTATTAGCTTGTGGGAAATCACAAAAGACTATCTCCACATCACTTTCCAACAAGTTTGACAGGAATGAAACACTTCGGGCGAGACGATCTAGCTTTGCCACAATTAGAGTAGCACCGTCTTTTCTACATAGTGCCAATGCTTCTTTAAGTTTCGGTCGGTCTGATTTTCTTCCGCTCTCCACTTCCACGAACTCTGCTATCGGTATCGTATCATGAAGGTGGTTATGTATGATTTCTCGTTGAGCTTCCAGTCCTAATCCCGAATAACCCTGCTTTTGTGTCGAGACTCGGAGGTAAGCTACATACTTTTGTTTCATTGTTGAGTTGATTTAACAATAGTTCCACCGACAAGACGAGCATCTAATCTTTGGAACCATCATAGGTTGAACACAAAAAAGGGGAATACATGAGTTTCTATAATCTAAATTCTCACATATTCCCCGATAACATAAATTATCGTCTGCCTTATACAGCTACCTTATATATAAGTTCGTATTTGCAGCAGATAAAATCATAGGAGGCTAAACCATAACTGATGGTATCATCTATTACAGCCACTATTTTATCAAGCGGCACACAATTATAGGTGATTTCTGTTTCCTCATTTTCTGGTTTAACTATTATCTGATATAAGTTCATTTCTGGTAAATAATGAACCTCAATCCAACACTCGGTTTTGAGAAGGTAAAACTCAGTACCATTCTCTGTCACCCTTATGTCATTAAAATCCAATCCCCAGCCAAATGGGAGAAAGGATTTTTGTAAAGCGTCATGCCAAATCACTTTAGCTATCTTCTCATTCTCGTTCATAGTCCTAAAATGTAGTTCATAACTTTGGTGTTGTAGTCATCAGCCATCTCCACATTTTGGTCAATTACTTCAGCCAAATTATCTAGGTAAACGTCATCAATCCGTTTCACCTCATTCCCTTCTTCGTTATAAAGGGAAACTTGAAACAAATCTACTCCCTCTATATAGGTTATTCTCACATCTCCAGTATGTAGGAATCCTTGGACGTGAAATTCCAAAGAATCTTCACTACAAACAAAGCTGTCTGTATCTACTCCCCAACTCATAGGAAGAGTTGGGTTAGCGGCAATGATACTCCAAATGTATCTCGCCATTTCTGTTGTTATCTTCATTTTTTTGCTGTTTTATTATCAATCCATCTTTTTGCCGCATCCAAAGACAGAAGATGTTTGGTTTCCACTTCTTCGTCATCATTGAGTGCGTAAGCTTGAAAATCTGCTGTAGAAAACTGAATAATCAAGTTCTCATTATAAACCAGTTCTTCAGCCATTTTCTAAGATTGTTTTAATGTTATCTACTTGCTGTTTAGTCGGTGCGGTAAAGACGATATAAGCATCATCATCTTCTTCTCCTGACCATACAACTTTAATAATCTCACCGCCGTTATCTAGGACTAACGACTTGTAATATTGAACATCACCATCATGTTCAATATCAGGTATAAAGAACACTCCTTTATTAGCCATAGTATTCTTTCATATAACAGGTTTCACATAAAGAGCCGTAGTCATTTACATCACTTCTGCTCATGGGTTTACCACAATAATCGCAATGTCTTACCACTTCTTCGTGCATATATCTTGCGACTTCCATTAACGGTGTTCCAGAATAGGAAACCGTTATCTTACTTTTCTTAGTTATCTTCTTCTTTGCCATTTTCTTTTTCCTGATTGTGAAGGAAGCAGATAAATTCTGATAATTGGCTTTCATTCAAAATTTCCACTAAAAAACTTATCTGCTCTTTCAGTTGATTAATTTCAGATTGCTTTTCCACCTTCTTTCAATTTATCTGCATACTTGTTTCTTATGTAGGCGGTCAGAATAGCTTTTATGACCTTAGCTCTATCTGCCCGGTCGTAGTTGGCAGGCACATCATGACTATAACCATTTCTGAAAGACTCATGAAGCTTACCCAGACACAGATTTTCGTATCTATTATCCAAGAAATCCTTTAGCTTATAATCCGTATAGGTATCGGTATCGTCTCCCTGTATGTAAACCGACATCATTATCACGTCCTTCTTGCCATTCCAGATTGAAGTTACATTGCTGTTCCAGTTGTTTCCAGCATCAGAAAGGAATAGCGTTTTGAACTTATTTCTCGCTTTCCCTGAATCTCCTTTTCCAGCCTCCTTGATAATTCTAAGGATGGTAGCGTAGGAAATTGAGAGTAATTCATTTTCACTGAGAGAGTTTATAATCTCCAGTTTCTTTTTAGGAGCGTATCGTTTGAATAGCTCCACGTTGATATTTGTTGCCATATTGCTTACTTTTTAATGAAATATTCAATAGCAGAATGAACCAGAACATAGTAATTCTGATTCACTCCACATTTATTCTCGTAAGGGTTATAGTAGTCCAAGCATAAATCCTCGTACAACTGAGGTAGATGCTTTTTGATTCTACTCACCAGCCATTTATAGTTGATAGGCTTGATTCCCTTCATTTTCTTGTTCCACTCCGAAAGGGATATATCGGAACAACAGCATTCATAGGTCATAGGCTAAATGAACGGTAAGTAGATTTCATCCAATATGCCTGATTCGACCATCTTCTTAGCTGCTTCATGTGTACTACGGTTTCTGTCATCGTAACCATAATCATCTGAAGCCATTTGTCTGATAGTTGCCACAAAAGTTCTCATGATGCTCTGCTGCAAGGTTCGATGCTGTAAACAGATACCTTTGGCAAAATACTCTGGCTTAAAGCTCAACGCATTATGTATATCAGCGAGAGCGACAGCAGCCTTGTATTCGCTGCTCTGTTTAATGATTTCAAGACTCGGCTGTATCATTGCTTTCTTTTTTTGAGGTTATTACTGTGAATTTCTGACGCAGTTCTTCGATAACGTCTGCAAATTCTGTAAACTCTTCATAGCTCATTTTTGCTCCGTAAGATCTGAGTTCGATAGAGCCGCCATTGGTAGTGTTAAGTGTCAGGGTAATATCATTTCTTTCATTAACTTCCTGATTTATTGTTATTTCGTATTTCATTGCTTTAAGTTTAATATAAAAAAAGCGAGGAGAACTTCATTGTTTCAGAAATCCTCCCCGCTGTTGAAAGTGGGTTTTTGTCGCTTTTATACCGCTATCATAAGACTTCCTGCGACATTGGAGGTCTTTTCGTAAAGAGAGTAATCAATCTCAGGATGTTCAGCTTTGAGCTTACTGGTGTTGAGAGAGATTCGTGTACTAGGCATCTTTCGGGTAAGACGCATCGTTTCGGTCGTCCAGGTCTTTACTCCTGAACTTTCCATATCGGAGAGAATCTTGGCTTTGATTGCTGCCAGTCTTTCCTCTGCCTCATTCTTGGTCTGAATGAGGCATCTGATTTCCTCTTCCATAGACTTATACTCTTCTGGAATACCGAACGGATTATTGAACTTTTCTTCGTTAAGGTCAGCTTCCAACAATTCCTTGCAGATCTCGGAAGGTATTCTGTTTACGAAGATTACTTCACTGATATGGTCGATAGTTACATCCTTCTTGATCTTGTTACGAAGGTGGATGATGAAAAGCTTGTCAATTTTAGCCTTCTTGTTCTGTAATTCAAAGAAGTAGGCATAAAGACTGAGTTGCCATCTTGCTTTTTCAAGTTTTTCTGAGGTCATCACGCCATAGGTCTTTATATCGCCTAAGCTGAAAGTATCTTCAGAAACACGATACACCTTATCGATCATAGAAGCCCAGTTATTGTTGTCTGATACAATGTACTCTGAGGCTTCATGAACCAATCCATGCTCTTGGCAGATTTTAATATAATCTGCCACTTCCACAGTTCCGTCATTGTTCCAATTCTTGTCGAAATCCTCAATGGAAGTGTGTACGTTTGTTCCGTAGGTGGCTGCTGATTTGAGAACAGCTTCATCTACGTTATCATACTCTTCAGGGAATAATTGTCTTTGAATCATTCCTGTAATACCGCTCAGCTGTTTGTCGCCAAGCCAATACTCGTGAGGCTCTTCCAAGAAGATTACCTCACTGTTTTTCAATTCAATTCTTTTTGTTGCCATAATTATGCTGCTTTTTGAAGTTGAAGTTTACGTTCTGTGAAAAGTGCTTTGACTTCATTGTTACCATCTACCTCGTTCTTGTGCTGCTGGTAAAGCAACATCAAAGAGTTCTGGTCAGGGCATGATGACAAAGCCTGTTTGATTCCACTATAACGGTCTGTAATTGTCTTGACTTTACGAGCTTTAGTAACAGTCTCGTTTGTCGGTTGTTCGTCCGCTGGTTTCTCTGGTATATCTTCGCCAGCATAGACGTAGAGTCCTAATCCAAACATTGCCAAGTTTTTCACAAGACAACGCATAATGGATTTGTTGATGTCAAACATGGTAGCCGCCTGAACGACTTTCTCTACATGTTTCTTCTGATAAGAATCCCATACCTGATAGATATAAGAAGTTTCTTTCATCGCCTTGTTAGCTCCATTCATTACAGGGAGCCACATTTCATAAGTCAATCCTTCCACAGTGACTTCAGTATAAACCATGATGCCGATATTAGGGTCACTGAAATAAGGAAGATTTGTCGCTGGATTTTTGATGATTCTGTAGGTAGCACTTGGATATGCCGCCTTAAATTCTGCCCAGGCATTTGCCCAACTGAGGTAGCTGAGCTTGTCATTGTCTCTCTTTTCCAATTTATCGTTGAGATCAAGAGAATAGAGTGAGTTGAACATGATTTCTCTAAGTTCATCTTCGGTTGCTCCTTGTGGGAGGCTTGGTTTTTTGAATTTACACATATTCGTAATGTTTTAGTTGTTAATAATCAGGTTGAAACAAAAAGAGGGCGAAACACAAAATCTTTCTTGTTTGATAATGTATTTCGTCCTCTAAACCTATCGTTAAGAGATAGGATTTTAATTTAGGAACCATGAATAGCCTTCGGTATCATTACCTTCTATAGCTTTTTGGATTCCTATAGCGAAGTCGGTGCAGTTCTGATTTCTGTCAAGCCACTTGTCTATATAAGACTGCTTGACCGCTTCATTAGATAACTGCATCAAATTCCATGCTGTAATCTCCTCCCCATCTTTCTTGCCGAAGTTAGGATTGGAAACATAGTTCTTCACCATCGCATTCACGGCTTGGTCGCCGATGATTAACGATGGTAGTTTTTTCTGTTCTGACAAGGGAAGAAATTGGTATAATCTCATTCTTCCGATTATCTTGCAGAATAGTTCTTCGGATATTTGCGTTGACTGCAAATTCTCCAAAATCTGTAATGTATCTTCCTTGTGTGGACTAAAACCATTGAAAAGTTCTGATGACTTTTGGACTAAATCAGACTCTGTCATACATTCATTAGTTCCTGAATTTCCGTCACAAGTTAGCATTAAGTTACTACAAACACGTACCTGCCAACCCACGAATATCTTAAACTTCATGGTACTCTGGCGGCTGTAGAGTTTGTCCTCATTATAGGCACGAACACCTCCAATACAGAGATGGACGGACTGCCCATTGATTGTTTTTGTAAGATTCTTGACGTGAGCACAAAAAGCCATACGTTGATAAAATATAGTCTTTTCATCGTCACGCAATTCATTAATCTTTTTGTGTTGTGCGCTAGGTACTCTTCCGATGATGGCATGTGACACACGAATCTCCACAGGTGTCATTTCTCCGAATACCTGTCCTGCCGCTTCCGTTACGGCACCAATAAAACCTTGGTGCGAGATAGTAAGCGAATTATCACCAAATGTCGGGATGATGTTGTTATTGGTCAATTCTTCAAGCGTAATTGCCTGAGTATTGCTTTCGATAAAATTAGGATGCTTCTCTTCCTGTACGACTATTGCAGTACTTTCCAGAGATTCTTCCTGATTGGTTCTTGTTGTTCTCATTTCTAATTGTTTTTTAAGTTTATGACTCTGGTAAACAAAAAAAAGCCAGAAGTTATTTCTTCGCTTTATTGAATAAACTTCTGACTTTCTTATAACCCTTCAATAATGAAGCGGTTACTTCTAATAAGGTAATTAAAACATCTACTTGTTTCTGATGATCCATAAGATGCTATTCCTTTGTTTCTGATGCTTCTTCCTTAGAAACATCTGTTTCTACCTTGGCGGATTTGTTTTTTCCGCCATACTTTTCCACTACATCCCCAATAACGGAGATTGCTAAAATTACTTCTGCTATTTTACTAGCAATTTTAATTCCTTTGATTAATTTTTCCATATTCTTTCTCTTTTTAAAATGTTGATATTATTGTTATTATTCTCTTTTATATATTTTCTCATATATAAGGCTTTGAAGGGAAATGAAGTATGGAGAAAATAAAAAAAGGAAAGCCGTTATCAAACCTCCTCGATTTGACTTGACTTTCCACTGTTCCATCGTTTTCATACATAAAGACTAAAGCTGTTATGATTACTAACGATTTCCCAGCCTTCGAATTAAATTTCTAACCATCATCTGAAATTAGAGTTAACCCGGAATATTATATTTAGTTGATTTGAAGCTTGCACCATATATATAAGGTGCTCATTATAGCTTCAAACCATTTTCTCATATATAAGGTTTTGAAGGGGTTTGAAAGGGGAGAAAAAGTATCTTGTCATGCCAGGGTTATCCGCCATCTATTCCTTACTAATCCTTTAGTTTTTACTGCACTAGCGACAGAACCAACATTGACATTCAAGGCTCTCGCAGCACTAGCCTTTGAATCGTACTTGTTTTGTGAATTATCAGTTGTGTCGGTTACAAGTACTGGATGCCTTACTCTTGCAGCATTGATTCTTGCCATTCCTTCAGCAGAAATGGGGTGCGGTTTGCCTTTCTTTGTTGCACTGCTTTTGGCTCTTGCTTCTGGAGACATAGCAATCCCTTTACGGGCTGAAGATAGTTTAGCTCTGTGTTCCAGTGACTTTTTCTTACCCTTTAGTCCATTGCTGACCGCCGCACGAAATTCTGGAGACCTTTTCTTTCCCTTTAGTAGCTCACTTAAATGTTTCTTTGTCTCCTCCGTATGATGAAAACCGTTAGCTTTGCGTGTAGCGTTTCTTCTAGCAATTTCTTCTGCACTTTTCTTTATACCAGTGTTTCCTTCACCTTTGTATGAGGAGTTGTAGCCTTTATTAATCGTATCAAACTTCTGAATGTAATAGGACTCGCGTTCATGTAATTTTTCTCTTAACTTGTGTTCGTCTGTGTCGGTGTAGGTTTCAAGAACTGTATAGGAGAATAATTTTATATCCCACAAGGCTCTGGCTTCCATTACTTTCTTGCCGCCATAATTCGTTGTTTTAGGATTATTCCACTTCCTGTTTCTTTCTGCTGAATCTAAAGTGCAACCAACATATCCCCAATCATATTCTTCTCCTTGATTTTGGTTTTTGCGGAGATATACAATGCCTGTATATACTCCATTTCCATTTGCTGTAATCATAATATTTTATTTTTAATTTGCCTGTAAAAACCGTACAGGCATTCGGTCTAAAATCTGGTGGTGATGACTGCCCTTTGATGAAGAAGTCTTATAGGACAGTCTGAATCATTCATCTCATAGGTAAGAGTACTAGACCTTCGTGAGTGCGTTTTTCAACTTTGAGATTAGTAGAATAGTTTGGCTGCTTCAAAATAATAAACTATAACTTTGCTTTTTAGGATAGGTCGCTTGATAATAATATATATGATGAAACTTATTCATTCTATGAGTGGGCTTTTTGCAATCATTTACAGAGCAAAGCTAAATGAATATAAGAGATGGGAGAGAAAAAAGCAATCCCTATTAGCTTACCAATAAACGGCAATATAGGGATTGCTGCTATAGTGAGATGGTATTATCAGTATTCAGAATCTCCTGTAAACGTGTCCATGAGTTTATCCATCTGTTCACCTATGCACTTGTCTATTAGCTTTGCATAGTGGGCAGTCATTCGTGTATTGGTATGTCCCAACATCTTAGAAACGACTTCCAGAGATATGTTATTGGCTAATGTAACGGTACTTGCAAACGTATGCCTACTTGTGTGGAAGCAGATTCGTTTATTGATTCCACAGAGTATAGCTATATCCTTTAGATATTTATTAATGTCCGCAGGGTCTTGAATAGGAAGTAATTTCTCTCCACCCTTGTACTTATCCAATATCAGTTTGGCGATAGGGAGTAGGGGGATGCGTGATAGAACTCCAGTTTTTACCCTGCGTTTTTTTATCCAAATCCTACCTGCATTGTCCTTTTCAAAATGCTCTGGAGCTAAGGTTTTGATGTCAATGTAGCTCAATCCAGTGAAACACCCAAAGAGAAACATATCTTTGGCTCTCTCCAGTCTTGGTAGGGGAGTGTCAAAGTTGATAATCTTTCTCAGTTCTTCTTCATCCAAGAAATCCACTTCTACTGGCTCTCGTTCCACCTTATAAGTAGAGAATGGATTGAACGTCATGTAAGAGTTGGCTACTGATAGATTGATAATCTTCTTCAATAGCTTTAGATGTTTGGTTGATGAGTTCTGTGCCATGCCCTTATCAATTCTTAAAAACGAATGGAAGGATTGAATAAAATTCAGATTCAATTCACGCAAGTATAAATCTTCTCGTTTGTACTTCTGCTGAACAAACTCCCTTAATAATCTGATGGTATAGACAGACACCCAATGAGTAGCTTTAGAAACTCCATTGCCTATAATCTTCTCTTGTTCTTGGTTATGTTCTTCAAAGACTTCAAACAGACTTCTCTCTTTAATGGATTCTACTTTATCAAAGTAAGCATCACGCAATAGGTCTGCTGTAATTATAAAACCTCTTTCTAAAAGTTCTGCTTCTTTCTGATATAGTTTAGCCTTAATAGCCTTTAGGCAGTTATTGAGACTTTGGGCTTCTTCATCCTTGCCCTTTACTTGTTGCTTATTCTTGTCCCATTTTTCAATAGCTACTTGTTTACCTGATGAAAAAGAGCATCTGTCACCATTTACTGTAATCGTAATCTCAATAGGAGCTTTACCACTCTTTCTTGCTTTACTTTCTCTTATGGCAAAGAGAATAGAGAATGAACTTCTTACCATAGTTTAATCATTTATAATTAGACATTAGAAAAGCCCTTTAAAAATGATGTATCTATCTGTATATTAGGCTAATATAGCTATTTTTGCGACCACTTGTAAAGATTTAGAAAAATGGTCGCAAATTGGTCGCAAAAAGAGCTTCAATTTAGCCTACTTTTAAGGATAATCAGCCACGCTTAACCTTAGAAATTCAAGCTCCATTTAAGCTATTATTTGCTTCAATTTTATTATCTAATCACAAATTATTATAAGAAGAACAGCAAGTGGAAAAGAGTATTAGATAGGGGATAATCATTGCTATATAACAAAAATAAAAATCCCCATAACTCATAGAGTTACAGGGATTTATATCGTAATCTAAAACTTAAATTACTTGCTCAAAGCAGTAGCCACGTCTACCGCACAAGCCACTGTACATCCTACCATCGGGTTGTTACCGATACCCAGGAAGCCCATCATTTCTACGTGAGCAGGAACTGATGAAGAACCAGCGAACTGAGCGTCTGAGTGCATACGGCCCATAGTGTCAGTCATACCGTAAGAAGCAGGACCAGCAGCCATGTTATCCGGGTGAAGTGTACGACCTGTACCACCACCTGAAGCTACTGAGAAATAAGGTTTACCTGCAAGAACACGTTCTTTCTTGTAAGTACCTGCTACCGGATGCTGGAAACGAGTCGGGTTAGTAGAGTTACCAGTGATTGATACGTCTACACCTTCTTTCCACATGATAGCTACACCTTCACGAACGTCGTCAGCACCATAGCATTTTACTTTAGCGCGAGGACCGTTTGAGTAAGCGATTTCACGAACTACGTTCAATTCGCCAGTATAGTAGTCAAACTGAGTCTGAACGTAAGTAAATCCGTTGATACGAGAGATGATCTGAGCAGCGTCTTTACCCAAACCATTCAAGATACAACGCAAAGGTTCTTTACGAACTTTGTCTGCTTTTGCAGCAATTTTGATAGCACCTTCAGCAGCAGCGAATGATTCGTGACCTGCCAAGAAAGCGAAACATTTAGTTTCTTCGCGCAGCAACATTGCAGCCAAGTTACCGTGACCGATACCAACCTTACGGTCGTCGGCTACTGAACCCGGAATACAGAATGCCTGCAAACCGATACCGATTGCTTCAGCAGCTTCAGCAGCATTGGTGCAGCCTTTCTTGATAGCGATAGCGCAACCTACTACGTAAGCCCATTTTGCATTTTCGAAGCAGATAGGCTGAGTTTCTTCACAAGTTTTATAAGGATCAAGACCATACTGTTCGCAGATAGCGTTAGCTTCTTCGATGTCTTTGATACCGTTAGCGTTCAAAGCAGCAAGAATCTGTTTGATACGACGGTCCTGGCTTTCAAATTTTACTTCTCTAATCATATGTTCTTTCCTCCTTAATTATTCGTGACGTGGGTCGATATGTTTAACTGCGCCTTGTTCTGCTGTGAAGCGTCCGTAAGTACCGGTTACTTTCTTCAATGCTTCGTTAGCGTCTGTTCCTTTTTTGATTTCATCCATGAACTTGCCCAGATGAACGAATTCATATCCGCAGATTTCATCGTTTTCATCCAAAGCGATAGTCTTGATATAACCTTCTGCCATTTCCAAGTAGCGAGGACCTTTAGCCAATGTTCCGTACAGAGTACCTACCTGGCTGCGCAGACCTTTACCCAAGTCTTCCAGACCAGCACCAATCATCAAACCGCCTTCAGAGAAAGCTGACTGAGTACGTCCGTAAACAATCTGCAAGAATAATTCACGCATAGCAGTGTTGATAGCATCACAAACCAAGTCAGTGTTCAGGGCTTCCAAAACAGTTTTACCCGGCAGGATTTCTGAAGCCATAGCTGCTGAGTGAGTCATACCTGAGCAACCGATAGTTTCAACCAAAGCTTCCTGGATAACACCTTCTTTAACGTTAAGGGTCAGTTTACAAGCACCCTGCTGAGGAGCACACCAACCGATACCGTGAGTCAAACCGGAAATGTCTTTAATTTCTTTTGATTTAACCCATTTTCCTTCTTCAGGAATTGGAGCCGGACCGTGATTAGGTCCTTTTTTTACAACACACATGTGTTCAACTTCGTGTGAATAAGTCATATTCGTTACGTTTTATTAGTTGGTAATAAAAAATAGGTTTCATAACCTTTTTCTATTAAGGAGGGAATTCCTTAATACATCGGCAAAGTTAGTCGTTTTATTTTGTTATGCAACCGAATAAACCAAACTTTTTCTTCGCTTTTTATAATATTTTTGCTTTATCTTTGCTGCGGTATTGTTTTCAGGCGACTGATGGGCTGAGAATTTTAAGCTGCCGGCTTGTTGCCTGAAATCAGACAGCCTGACTTAAGAACTCAAAAACTTGAACGATATGGAAGAAACAAAGATTACAGTGACCGATGAGGCGTTACGTGCCGGAGCCGCAGAGGGTATGGATGGCTTTTTGAAGGTGTTTATTGATAAATACCTTGAAGTTACATCGGGTAGGGTATGTGCAGAGACGATGCCTTTGCTGAATGGTTATCAGCATACCTTGTTAGGTTATCATTTTTTCCGGGAAGAAGTGCTTGAGGGAGGCTTCATTCAGTTGATTCAGAATGGATACGGTCCTTATATTTTTGACAATCCTTTTGCGAAAGCGATGCGCCTGTTCGGAGCGAAGGATTTTGGAAAACTGATTTATGAGGCGAAAAAGATTTATGATGCGCATCGTGATGACTTAGAGCGTGAGTGTACGGATGACGAGTTTATGGCAATGTATGAGCAATATGAGGCTTTCGATGACATAGAGGAGGCTTTTATGGAAATGGAAGAGGAGGTAACTGAGCAGATAGCCCGTTATGTGGACGAGCATCTGGAACAGTTTGCCGAGATCGTGTGAAAGAAAAATAGGTGAATGGGTTTGGAATACAAGTCTTTTTAATGTTTATATTTGTTAAATAGCCGAAGGCGGTGCAGTTTTCTTGCGAAGGGCTCATTTACTTAGCGCAGTGAGATAGAAATAGAATAAAAACTTAAATAAAATATCGTAAAACATGAAAAAGATTAAATTGGCGGCTATGTTTGCCGCAGTGGTGGCAATGCTTGGATTTAGCTCTTGCTTGGGTGGAGATACCCCTAACATTGCTACAGGAATGGAGTATGTGAAAAATACAGGAATGCCCGGATATTATAGCTTTGAAAACTCGGCGGGCTTGCGTCTTGAGCCGAGCAATCAGAAACAATGGGCAGAGACTTCTGTTACCACTCCTTATGTAATTATTCAGTATCAATATAGTCCAGATTCAATCAAGCAAAATTCAAAACGTTTGCCGATTACGTTGCAGGGAATGGCTGCAGTAAAAGATGCGCAATATTCTATGGGAGATACAGAGTGGGCGAATGCACCGATTTATCTGGCTGGACTGGCAGCTTTCCCTTATTATGATAAAAATAACCTGTTCTTGGGTGTTCAATATTATGTGAAAAGCGGCTCTGACGGCAAGGTAGATGCTTCTGATTCGCAGACCGGTGCTCATCAGTTTAGCTTGTATTGCGCAAAAACAGAAAAAGAGTCAATCAGTGGAAGCAATCTGGTGCTTTATGTTCATCATAAGGTAAATGACTTGAGCACAAATAAAGACCGGAAGTCAACAAACGGATTTGAGTATGTTCGCTTTTCTTTGTCGGATGCTTTGAACTGGTATAAAGGAGTGAAGGAAGGTGCTTTGCCCGATAACTTGATTATCAAGTGGAAAGTTCCGGGAAGTCTGTCGGGCGACGATATGCTTGACTATGACAAGGCAAAAGATGTATCTACATCGCTTTCTATCCCTTATGCGAAATATTTCAAGGAATCTAAATAAGCAACATTGCTAATTTATAATAAACTAATCGGGAGACATGCTAACACATGTCTCCTTTTTTTATACATTTGCGTTTCATTTTAGTTTAAGTCAAACTTTGTAAGCTTATCATTAAGACTGTAAGGCTACGGGAAATGAACTGCAAACAGGATTTAGACTACGCGAATTAAATATTTATATAATAAAAGGAGGAAACAGATGGATTATAAAAAATTGTTCCACAAAATAATAGCCTTATTGTCATCGCCGGGAAAGACTTGGACTGAAATCAGTGAAGGTGGTGAAGAACGAAACATCTTGGATAGCTTTGTTTACCCTTTGATTGGCTTATGCAGCATGACTGAATTTATCGGGGCATTTTTGGGACGTGACATCACTCCTGATGTTTTTCAGAATGCTCTTCGCAGTTGCTGCGCCCTGGCGGTAGCATTGTTCGGAGGTTTTTTTCTGGCTGTTTACTTGATAGAAGCTGTGGGAAAGCGCTGGTTTGCGGCTTCATATTCCAAAAGTGTGCTTCATACCTTCGTGGGCTATTCCATGGTGGTTACTTTTGTGCTTGACATGGTGAGTAGCTTTTTCCCTATAGCCATTCTTCACTGGATATTGCAGCTGTACACTCTGTTTGTGGTCTTTGAAGGTGCCCGTCGCTTTTTGCTTGTTCCGGAGGTCAGGTTGAATTCTTATACCTTGGTGTCGACTTTGTTTATCTTGTTGTCTCCGGCTGTAATCGAATCTATTTTTAATAAATTGACTGTGATACTGAACTGATGAAAACTTCAACGAATAATAATATCAATATAAAGAACAAACGGGCGTCGTTTGATTATGAATTTATCGATACATATACAGCTGGTATTGTACTGACCGGTACAGAAATTAAATCTATCCGTCAGGGTAAAGCCAGTTTGGTCGATACGTTTTGTTTTTTCTCACGTGGTGAATTATGGGTAAAAAACATGCATATAGCCGAATACTTTTATGGCTCTTATAATAATCATGCTGCCCGCCGCGACCGGAAGTTGTTATTGACTCATAAAGAATTGCGCAAGTTAGAGCGTACTTCCGATGAGCCGGGATTTACCATTGTTCCTACACGCTTGTATATTAACGAGAAAGGATTGGCCAAAGTGGTTATTGCATTGGCTAAAGGTAAGAAACAGTATGATAAGCGTCAGTCGCTGAAAGAGAAGGAGGATAAGCGTATGATGGACCGGATGTTCAAAAGATAGGAAATAAGTTCTGGGTTTTTGAGCTTTTGGGCTCTTCGGGTTTAAAGTTTGGGCTCATGAACTTAGGCAGGCTTGCTGAGTCCTTTTACTTGGGGGCATGACAGATGGTTCTTGCTTGCCGGTTGGAGCAGCAGGGCAAGTGATTTGTGGAACATACAAGCTCAAAAACTCAGGAACATACAAGCTCAAAAACTACAAAGACTTATGCAAAAACAAATACAAGAACGGATTCTCGTGCTCGATGGGGCTATGGGAACCATGATACAGCGCTACGGGCTGTCGGAGGCCGATTTCCGGGGAGAGCGTTTTAAGGATGTTCAGGGTCAGCTGAAAGGCAACAATGATTTGCTTTGTCTGACTCGTCCGGATGTGATTGAAGACATTCACCGGAAATATCTGGAAGCCGGTGCCGATATTATTGAGACCAATACCTTTAATGCCACTTCGGTTTCGATGGAAGATTATCACATGGAGGGGTATTGCAGGGAAATCAATCTGGCTGCGGTGCGTTTGGCTCGTAAACTTGCCGATGAGTATACGCTCCGTACTCCGGAAAAACCCCGCTTTGTTGCCGGGGCTGTGGGACCTACCAACAAGACTTGTTCCATGAGTCCGGATGTGAACAATCCGGCTTTCCGTGCCTTGACTTTCGATGCGCTTCAAACAGCTTACTGTGAACAGATGGAAGCGTTGCTTGAGGGAGGAGTGGATGCTATTTTGATAGAAACCATTTTCGATACGCTCAATGCCAAGGCGGCTATCCGCGCGGCTGAACTGTCGATGGAGCGGGTGGGGCGAAGGGTTCCGCTGATGCTTTCGGTGACGGTCTCTGATACGGGAGGAAGAACACTCTCCGGACAAACCTTAGAGGCTTTCCTTGCATCTGTACAGCATGCTGATATTTTTTCCATCGGTCTGAACTGTTCGTTTGGGGCGCGTCAGCTGAAGCCGTTTCTTGAACAACTTGCCAAGCGGGCTCCTTATTATATCAGTGCTTATCCGAATGCCGGATTGCCTAACAGTTTAGGTCAGTATGACCAGACTCCGGAGGAAATGGCAGAAGAAGTTCGGGAGTATATTAACGAAGGCTTGGTGAATATCATTGGAGGATGCTGTGGTACGACGGAAGCTTACATCGCCCGCTTCCAAGAATTAGTGAAAGGGGCGGTTCCGCATGTGCCTGCTGCCAAGCCTGATTGCCTCTGGCTGTCGGGACTGGAATTGCTTGAAGTAACTCCGCAGATTAATTTTGTCAATGTGGGTGAACGTTGCAATGTGGCAGGTTCGCGTAAATTCTTGCGTCTGATAAATGAAAAGAAATATGAAGAGGCACTTTCTATAGCCCGCAAGCAGGTGGACGACGGGGCGCTCATTATTGATGTCAATATGGATGACGGATTGCTGGATGCGGCAGAAGAAATGACTACGTTCTTGAATCTGATTGCATCGGAACCGGAAATTTCACGGGTGCCGATTATGATTGACTCGTCAAAATGGGAAGTGATTCTCGCAGGGTTGAAATGTCTTCAGGGGAAGTGTGTGGTAAATTCGATTTCGCTGAAAGAGGGAGAATCGGTATTCATTGAGCATGCACGTACGGTTAAGCAGTATGGTGCGGCGGTGATTGTAATGGCATTCGATGAGCAGGGACAGGCAGATACGTATGATCGTAAGATTGAAGTTTGTGCCCGTGCCTACCGCATTCTTACCGAACAGGTTGGCTTTAATCCGCATGACATTATATTTGACCCTAACGTGCTTGCCGTGGCTACGGGAATTGAGGAGCATAACAATTATGCGGTAGATTTCATTAAGGCTACCGGATGGATCCGACGGAATCTTCCCGGAGCGCATATAAGCGGTGGAGTAAGCAATCTTTCGTTCTCGTTCCGTGGAAATAATTATATCCGTGAGGCGATGCATGCGGTTTTCTTATACTATGCCATCCGCGAAGGAATGGATATGGGTATTGTGAATTCGAGTACTTCGGTGCTTTATACGGATATTCCGGCTGATGTGTTGGAGCGGATTGAAGATGTGGTGTTAAACCGCCGTCCGGATGCGGCAGAACGGTTGATTGAAACAGCAGAGAGTTTGAAGCAGCAGGCAGAGAGTAAGCCGGCTGACGGAAAAACAAGTGGTGACGGATTCCGTTCGCTTCAAACCGTGGAAGAGCGTTTGCAGTATGCTTTGGTAAAAGGAATCAGCGATTATTTGGAGCAGGACTTGAGTGAGGCGCTTCGGCGTTATCCGAATGCGGTCAGTATTATAGAAGGACCTTTGATGGCGGGCATGAACCATGTGGGCGACTTGTTCGGCTCTGGTAAAATGTTTTTACCGCAAGTGGTCAAGACGGCGCGTACCATGAAGAAAGCGGTGGCATTTCTTCAGCCTTATATAGAAGCTGAAAAGAAAGAGGGGGCAAAGAGTGCCGGAAAAGTGTTGGTAGCTACGGTGAAGGGCGATGTGCATGACATCGGAAAGAATATTGTTTCGGTGGTTATGGCTTGCAATGGCTATGAAATCATTGACTTGGGAGTTATGGTTCCTGCCGAGAAAATAGTGGAAACGGCTATTCGGGAAAAGGTGGATGTTGTAGGACTCAGCGGGCTGATTACGCCTTCACTTGAGGAAATGGTTCATGTGGTGAGCGAGTTACAGCGTGCAGGGCTTGACGTTCCGGTAATGATTGGCGGGGCTACTACTTCAAAACTTCACACGGCTTTGAAAATTGCTCCGGTTTACCATGCTCCGGTGGTTTATATGCGTGATGCTTCTCAAAATGCTTCGGTCTTAGCCAAGTTATTGAATCCGGAACTGCGTCCGGCTTTTGTGAAGGAGTTGGAAGAGAGTTATGAGGAGCTGCGTGAAAAAAATCAGACGCGCGTGGTGAAAACTGCTTCATTGGAAGAATCGCGGAAGAATAAGTTGGATTTGTGGAGCTGATGGCTTGAGCAGACCGTTTATTGCTGTCGGAATACGGCTTTGAAAACTTTGTCTTTAGAGTTTCTTGGGGGGACTTGTTGACGCTTGGTTCTGATTAGAATAGTGGAGTTATGATTGTATAAGATACAGAAAAAACGTCTTGATGTTTTGAGGTAAACGTCAAGACGAAATAAAAAAACGCTTTGATGTTTTTTCTAAAACATCAAAGCGTTTTTTATGAAGGTAAAATAGATTTTATTTTAATAGACTTCTACCTTGTCTGCCAGTGATTTACACTTGTCGCGCAGTGCGTCAAGGTCACCGTCGTTCTTGTCATAACATACCACGACTCCCATGCGTCGGTTCATCTTGGTGTAAGGTTTCCCGAAGATACGTAAGTAGGTGTTGGGCTGTGAGCATACCAGTTCCTCACCCCGGTAGCGCGGAGTTTCTTGGCTGGCTATCGGTGAAAGAATTACGGCACTTGCTCCGATGTGCTCTTGTGTAATACCCGGGATAGGAAGACCAAGTACAGCGTACAGGTGCAGTTCAAATTCGTTCAGGTTCTGTGTATTGGCAAGGGTTACCATACCTGTATCATGTGGGCGAGGAGATAATTCAGAGAAGTAAACTCCGTTTTCATGGCTTAAGAAGAATTCCACGCCCCATAGTCCGTATCCGGTTAAGGCTTCAGTAACTTTAGCTGCCATGCGTTGTGCTTCAGCCAAGTGTTCAGGAGCGATGTGAGCTGGCTGGAAACTTTCGCGATAGTCGCCACCTTTCTGTACGTGTCCGATAGGCGGGCAGAATAGGGTAGGGCCGTTTTTTTGAGTAACGGTAAGCAGTGTAATTTCACTGTCGAATTTGATGAATTCTTCCACAATGAGTTCTTTGATGTCGCCTCGGCTTCCGCTGCAGCCATATTCCCAAGAATACTTTAAGTCTTCCGGACTTTTGGCTACTGATTGTCCTTTTCCTGAAGATGACATTAATGGCTTGATTACGCAGGGATAACCGATTTTGTCGGCTGCCTCTTTCAGCTCTTCGTATGAGGTGGCATAGAAATATTTTGCTGTTTTCAGTCCCAGTTCTTTCGCTGCCAGGTCGCGTATGGCCTTGCGGTTCATCGTGAAGTTTACGGCACGTGCGCTTGGTACCACTTGGATACCTTCTTTCTCTAAGTGAAAAAGACGCTCGGTGCGGATGGCTTCAATTTCGGGGACGATAATATCTGGGTGATATTTTTCAACCACATGGTCGAGTGCTTCTCCGTCCAACATGCTGAATACTTCAAAGGCATCGGCCACTTGCATGGCAGGAGCTCCTGCATAAGAATCACACGCAATTACATATTGTCCCAAACGCTGTGCAGCAATGGTGAATTCCTTACCTAACTCACCAGAGCCTAACAAAAGAATCTTCTTAGTCATATTCGTTTTAAAGTTTTTATACTCATTGCTGCAAAGATAAGATTTTTCATCTTTCTTGAGTATTAAAATTTGCTTTAATTATAGTGGACTGGCAAAATATTCAATGAAAGGAGCTTGTAGCATAAAGATAAATCCGCAGGCTACGGCAATCATCCATACAAAGATGAGGATGATTTTGGTGGCGGTGGACATGGGTTTCCATACACCGAAAGCTTGCATGATGAGTTGCAGTAACCCTACGATGGGGATTCCGGCTGCCAGCAGTCCGCATACAGAGAGGGCTATGCCGATTCCCGGTGTGGTGCTTACTATATTCCAGTCTATGCCGGGCAAGACGCTGTAGAAGGCTGCCGGGAAGCTGACCAAAATGCCTGTAGCTGCCATAAACAGAGCAAAGAGTACGATGAGACCGACTAACAGGGCGGGGGCACAGCAAATGGCTACTACAACGAGGAATACTTTCAGAAGAAAGCCTACGATGGCTACGAAGGCATTGCCCAGGCGTTGGAGAAAAGAACGTGGCTTTTCAGAGTGTACGTATTCGTTGGCACGTTCGAATCCATCGGTAACCGTTCGTCCGATGTTTTCTACGTTAATGGGTTCTCCTCGCATTTGTAATTTTTCGGTAGCGGTATGTGCTACAGGAAATACAATCCATGCAATGAGGTAGAAGAGGATGAGTCCTTGAAATGCAATTCCTGCTGCAATGAAGCCCACACGCAGCCAGGTAACATCCCATCCGAGGTAGGCAGCCAGTCCGGATACCACTCCTCCTAAAATGCGGTCATCCGGGTTGCGGAAGATGCGGCGCGTGGTTTGTTGACCTTGAGCGGAGTCGGTTTTGGGGGCGTCTTCTTCTTTTTCGAAATCATCGTTGAGCTCTTCAGGTTTACCCATTCGGGCGATAACGGCTTCTACTTGTTCGATGGTTATTACTTGTTTTCCTTCTTGTATATATTCGTCGAACAGTTCTGCAATACGAATCTCCATGTCGTGTACAATCTCTTCTGCTCCTTGACTCTTACGGAAATGGTACCGGAGATTGTTCAGGTAGTTATCTAATAATATATAGGCATCTTCATCAATATGATAAACCGTGCCTCCTAAGTTAACAGTCAGTGTCTTTTTCATCGTGGGTAGTTGTTAGAAGTTTTAGTTTTAAGTGATTTACTGTATTTGAAAGCTCGTCCCATGCCGTTTCAAGTTCGGCAAGAAAATCTTCTCCTTGAGGGGTTAGCCGATAATATTTCCGGGGAGGACCTTGAGTGGACTCTACCCATTCATATGATAACAATTCATCGTTTTTCAGGCGGGTAAGCAGGGGGTAGAGCGTACCTTCCACTACAATGAGCTTGGCTGTTTTAAGCTTTTGAATGATGTCGGAAGCATAAGCCGGCTCTCGGTGAAGGAGTAAAAGAATGCAGTATTCAAGCATTCCTTTTCGCATCTGTGATTTTACATTATCTACATTCATTTGGTTTACAGTGTTTATTTGTATGACACAAATGTATGTAATAAATGAATACCTTGTATAACATAGTACTTGTTTTTTGTTCTTTTTAACAAAAAAGTTTATTCCTTTTTATCGACTGATATGCTGAAACGGTATATTTGCAGTATGGATTAAACATAAATAAAATGATGGTCATTCGGAAAGCTACGGTGGAGGATATTCCACTGATTAATAAGTTGGCTTGGGAAGTATTTCCTGCAACTTACCAGAGTATATTGACTCGGGAGCAAATAGAGTATATGATGGAATGGATGTATTCGTATGAAAATTTGCGTCGGCAAATGGAAAACGAAGGTCATGTGTATTTTTTAGCCTGTGATGCAGATGAGGCTTTGGGATATGTTTCAGTGAGGCAAGAAACAGATGATTTGTTTCATCTAGAGAAGATTTATATAAAGCCTTGCTGTCAGAAAAAGCATTTGGGAAAGAAGTTGTTCGAGCGGGCTATTTCGGCTATAAAGGAAGTTCATTCGGAACCTTGCCGCATGGAACTGAATGTAAACCGTCAGAATCCGGCTTTGGGCTTTTATGAGCACATGGGTATGGAGAAAGTACGGGAAGGAGATTTCCCCATAGGGGCTGGCTTTTATATGAATGATTATATAATGGGGATGAATCTTTAAGTTTCTAAGTTTTTAAGTTTGCTGTTTTTATTCGCAAAAACTTAAAAACTTAGAAACTGAAAATCTTAAAAGTTACTGATGTTGTTCGCGTAACAGGTCGTTAACGGTCTTTACCGGATTGAAGGTGCTTAACGGAACTTCTACAAACACAGTGCTCCAGTCACTCATTGAACCGTTCCATAACCCGGGAAGTTCGAGTGCTTTCAGGTCTTTTCCATTCTTCGATTTGTAAGAGATGAAGCCGGTAGCTTTGTCTACGTGTTTCAGCAGGTCGAATTTGTTTCCTTTATAGTCGCGGATTGCACATACCAAATCAACCGGATTAAAGTGAGTTCCTTTTTCAAACATAGCTTTCTTTTCCGGGTCGTTCATGTCGATTTGTGAACTTTCAAGAATTTGCAGTGAAACTGTGTTGTCGGCATTATAAGCTAAGAACGGACCTCCTCCCGGTTCTCCTACGTTTTTGACCATTCCGCAGACGCGCATCGGACGGTTCAGCTTTTTGCGGAGATAAATAACGAGTTCAGCATCTTCCAGGTTTTTTATTTCTTGGTTTCTGCAGTGTAACTTCTGTTGTACGAAGCGGATGATTTCTTCCAG
Source organism: uncultured Bacteroides sp. (assembly GCA_900546645.1). Lineage (GTDB taxonomy): Bacteria > Bacteroidota > Bacteroidia > Bacteroidales > Bacteroidaceae > Phocaeicola. The sequence continues at coordinate 39,359 of URDR01000012.1, forward strand.
TTCTGCATGGCTGTAGTGACCTCCGTCCAGTAGCTCAAGGTAACTGAATGCCTGTTTCTGTAGGGTAACCAGAACACCGGCAAGTAACTTCTTGTAAGTAACAGTATCGTCTTTCAAGCGGTCGGGTACCACATTGTCGATGTTTTTGATAAATACGATATCGGCATCTAAATCATTCAGGTTTTCAATAAGCGCACCATGTCCTCCCGGACGGAACAAAAGTTTGCCGTCTTTGTCGCGGAACGGATTGTTTTCCATGTCGGCAGCTACGGTGTCGGTGCTGGGCTTTTGTTCAGAAAAACTGATGTGGTAGTTAATACCATATTTAGAAGCGTATTCACAAGTCTTTGCATCAACGAGCTTTTGGAAAAGCTGGCGGTGTTCGGTTGATACGGTGAAGTGTACATTTACTTCTCCGGTTTTTCCGGCTGCATAGAGGGCTCCTTCTACCAGATGTTCTTCTAACGGTGTGCGTACTCCGTCGGCATAGCGGTGGAATTTGAGTAATCCTTTAGGCAGTGAACCGTAATTCAGTCCTGCCGATTCAAGCAGGTTTGATACTACAGCTTTATAGTTGTGCTCAGTAAGCAGTGCATCAATATTCTTTCCTGTGTTATCCAGGCATGCTGCATTTAAGTCGTTGAAAAAAGCAAAGCTATGGATGTGGTCGAAGAATTTTTTTTCAAAGTCGGTAGTCGGTACATGGTAGTCGGCACCTAAAAACTCAAACAGGTTTTTAAACATGCGGCTTGCTGCACCCGATGCAGGAACAAATTTTACAATTTTCTTATCTCCTTGCTTGTAGGTATCCCAAGCGTTTAAATAAGCATCTTGTTCTTCTTTTTCGGGTATCAGGATACCGCCATTGTCAACTGATGCTGCGGCAGCAAGCTTTAAGAAAGGAAATCCTTTTTTGAAACATTCCAACTGTTCAGCTATTTGTGCTTCTGAAATGCCTTTGCTTGCTAATAATTCTTTGTCTTCGTGTGTTAACATATTACGTATATTTTGGTTGTTTAAATCATTCGCTTCAAGGTAATGATACCCAAAATTATAAAAAATACTGAAAGAATGCGCTAAAGCAGAAGAAAAAAACTATCTTTACCCGCAAAGATAAAAAATAAAGGCAATGGAAGGTAATGTTTTTTTTACTCGGGAAGAACGGGCAGAGTTGTTTTCGCTATATAAAAGATTGTTGTTGCTGTCGAAAGATACATTGCAGCGTGATGATTGCAGAAAGCTGAAAGCGCACTTGATTAAAGCAACGGCTGGAGGAGGAATCCCTCGTAATGTCTTTGGGATGAATCCTATAATCAAAGATATGCAGACGGCTGTGATTCTGGCTGAAGAAATAGGAATGCGCCGTGCTTCTATTCTTGGTATTATGCTTCATGAATCAGTGAAATATAATTTGTGTACATTGGAAGCAGTTCGTTGTGAATACGGGGAGGATGTGGCAGGAATTATCCGAGGGCTGGTGCGTATCAATGAATTGTATTCAAAGAGTCCTACCATTGAATCGGAAAACTTCCGTAACTTGCTGTTGTCTTTTGCCGAAGATATGCGGGTTATCTTGATAATCATAGCCGACCGTGTCAATCTGATGCGTCAGATTAAAGATAATCCGAATAATGAGGCCCGGCTGCAGGTAGCTAATGAGGCTGCTTATTTGTATGCCCCGCTGGCACATAAGTTGGGGTTATATAAACTAAAGTCAGAACTTGAAGACCTTTCGTTGAAATATACTCAGCACGATGTATATTATCATATTAAAGATAAGCTGAATGCCACAAAAGCGGCACGTGACCGTTATATTGAAGCCTTTATTGAACCTGTACGTGCGAAGTTGGAAGAAGCTGGATTGACTTTTCATATCAAAGGGCGCACCAAGTCTATTCATTCTATTTATCAGAAGATGAAAAAGCAGGGATGTCCGTTTGAGGGGGTGTATGATTTATTTGCCATCCGTATTATTCTGGATGCTCCACTGGAAAAAGAAAAGCAGGAGTGCTGGCAGGCTTATTCTATTGTCACTGATATGTATTTGCCGAATCCCAAGCGTCTGCGCGATTGGCTTTCTGTTCCTAAAAGCAATGGGTATGAGTCGCTTCATATCACAGTAATGGGGCCTGAAGGTAAATGGGTGGAAGTGCAGATTCGCACGGAACGTATGGATGAAATAGCCGAGAAGGGATTGGCTGCTCACTGGCGCTATAAGGGAATTAAAGGTGAAAGCGGACTGGATGAGTGGTTGAATACCATTCGTGAAACGCTTGAAAATGCAGATAGTGACCTGGAGGTCATGGATCAGTTTAAGCTTGATTTGTATAAAGATGAGGTTTTTGTCTTTACTCCAAAGGGGGATTTGCATAAATTGCCACAGGGGGCTACTGTGCTTGATTTTGCTTTTTCCATTCATTCGAACTTGGGATGCCGGTGTATCGGGGCGCGGGTGAACGGTAAAAATGTACAGCTGAAGCAGCGGCTCAATAGTGGAGATCAGGTGGAAATCATGACTTCGAATACACAGACTCCCAAGCGTGACTGGCTGAATTTTGTTACTACCTCGAAGGCTCGCAATAAAATCCGGCAGGCTCTTAAGGAAATTGCTGCCCGCCAGACGCAGTTTGCCAGAGAAACACTGGAGCGGAAATTTAAAAACCGGAAATTAGAATACGATGAGGCTATCTTGATGCGCTTGATACGTAAGCTTGGCTTTAAGACTGTTACCGATTTCTATCAGAGTATAGCCGATGAATCTGCCGACATTAACGGGATAATTGACAAATACCTGGATATGCAAAAGCGGGAAAATGAACAGCGTGAGGATGTGGTTTACCGTAGTGCTGAGGCTTATAATATGCAGGCAGGTGCCGATGTGAAGGATTATTATAAAGATGATGTACTGGTGATTGACCAGAATCTGAAGGGGCTTGACTTTAACCTGGCCAAGTGTTGTAATCCGATTTATGGGGATGAGGTGTTTGGCTTTGTGACTATTTCCGGAGGAATCAAGATACATCGGTGTGACTGCCCGAATGCCAAGGAAATGAAGTCACGCTTCCCTTATCGTATTGTAAGGGCGCGTTGGGCTGGCAAGAGTCAGGGAAAACAATATCCTATTACTTTGCGTATAGTGGGACACGATGATATTGGAATTGTGACGAATATTACTTCTATTATTAATAAGGAAAGTGATATTTCATTGCGTTCTATCAGTATTGACTCTCATGATGGCTTGTTCTCGGGTATGCTGACTGTCATGGTTGATGATACTTCAAAGCTGGAGTCATTGATTAAGAAAATAAAAACAGTAAAAGGGGTAAAGCAGGTAAACCGGGGCTAATGTTAATAATGCTAATTGATTGACAAGGTTTTCAATAAAAAAGTCTATCTTTGTAAAATAGGCTTTTAAAAATAAAAGAAAAATGATGAAAAAGATTTTTTTTGCTACGCTGTTTATGATGGTAAGTGTGCTGACTGTTTTGGCTCAGGGCACAGCTGAAATTACTTTTGATAAGACCAGTCATAACTTTGGGGCTTTTTCTGAAAAAAGTCCGAAGGTTACTTGTAAATTTAAGTTCAAGAATACGGGTGATGGTCCTTTAGTGATTCACCAGGCTATTGCTTCATGTGGATGTACAGTTCCTCAATATCCTAAAGAGCCAATCAGACCGGGTGAAGGTGGGGAGGTTACGGTGACTTATGATGGAACAGGTAAGTTCCCCGGTCATTTCCGTAAAACAATTACTTTGCGTACGAATGGAGCTAATGAAATTACACGTCTGGTAATCGAAGGAGATATGACTCCGGATGTAGCCGAGTAAAAGCAGAATTTGAAATAAGGAAGAGAGTAAATTGTCTGATATAATATTCCGACAATTTACTCTCTTCTTTTTGTGTTGAGAAAGACGAAAAGGCAGGGCTGAAACGGAACTTATGGGTATGAAAAAGGGAGATATGTCTTATTTAGACATATCTCCCTTTAATGGTTTTATTTCAAACGGTTATTCTTATTTGTCACCACGGATAGCAGCGATACCCGGAAGGATTTTACCTTCGATAGCTTCCAACAAAGCACCACCACCAGTTGAGATATAAGAAACTTGGTCGGCCATACCGAACTTGTTGATACAAGCTACAGAGTCACCACCACCGATTAAAGAGAAAGCACCTTCTTTAGTTGCTTCTGCGATAGCTTCTGCGATAGCTTTTGAACCAGCAGCAAAGTTATCCATTTCGAATACACCTGCAGGACCGTTCCACAAGATTGTCTTAGCTCCCTTGATAGCAGCTTTGAATTCTTCCTGAGTCTTAGGACCTGCATCCAGACCCATCCAGCCTTCAGGGATATCATTGTCCGGACAAACCTGCGTGTTTGCATCGTTAGCAAACTTGTCGGCAGCAACACAGTCGCAACCCAATACCAAGTTTACACCTTTAGCTTTAGCTTTAGCGATGATGTCAAGAGCCAACTGTAATTTGTCGTCTTCTACCAATGAGTTACCGATTTTTCCACCCTTAGCTTTAGCGAAAGTAAATGCCATACCACCGCAAAGAATCAAGTTATCTACCTTATCCATCAAGTTTTCGATGATACCTATTTTAGTAGAAACTTTAGAACCACCCATGATAGCAGTAAACGGACGTTTGATGTCTTTCAATACATTGTCAACAGCCAAAACTTCTTTTTCCATCAAGTAGCCCAACATTTTGTGGTCTGCATCGAAATAGTCAGCGATAACAGCTGTAGAAGCGTGTTTACGGTGAGCTGTACCGAATGCGTCCATTACGTAGCAGTCAGCGTAAGATGCCAAAGTTTTAGCAAATTCTTTCTGAGAAGCTTTCATTGCCTTTTTAGCGTCTTCGTAAGCAGGGTCTTCTTTGTCGATTCCTACAGGTTTTCCTTCTTCTTCAGGATAGAAACGAAGGTTTTCAAGCAATAAAACTTCACCCGGTTTCAAAGCAGCAGCAGCTTCCTGAGCTTTAGCACAGTCTGGTGCGAACTGAACAGCAACACCCAGTGCAGCAGATACAGCGTCAACAATCTGGCTCAAAGAATATTTTGCGTTTACTTTGCCTTTAGGTTTACCCATGTGTGACATGATAATCAAGGCACCACCGTCAGCCAATACTTTTTTCAAAGTAGGCAGAGCACCGCGGATACGAGTATCGTCAGTAATTTTACCTTCTTCATTCAAGGGTACATTGAAGTCCACACGAACGATTGCCTTTTTGCCGGCAAAGTTGAATTTGT
>URDR01000013.1 GCA_900546645.1 uncultured Bacteroides sp.
GCGTAAGCCAGCAGATTTACAGTCTGCCCCATTTGGCCACTCTGGTATTTGCCCATTCGCATTTAAGATTTAACTGATGTTTTTCTCAAATGCGTTGCAAAGGTACAATTATTTTTTTAATCTGCAAGCAAAATCAATCATTTTTATTGCAGTAATTGCACATTCATCTCCTTTATTTCCTAATTTACCTCCTGCCCGGTCTTCTGCCTGCTGCATGTTATTGGTGGTAATTAGACCGTAAATGACTGGTATATCGGTTGTTGCGTTTAAATGAGCGATTCCTTGTGTGGTTCCTTCACATACATAGTCAAAATGAGGTGTATCACCGCGTACTACACAGCCAATTGCAATAACAGCGTCAACTTTTCCACTTTTAATCATTTGGGCAGAACCAAATGTAAGTTCAAAACTTCCCGGAACAGTTTGTACAAGGATGTTTTCGTCTTTTGCTCCATGGGTTTTTAAAGTTTTGACTGCCCCTTCAAGCAGTGCACCCGTAATGTTACTGTTCCATTCAGAAACAACAATGCCGAATCGCATGGCTGATGCATCGGGAACTGAATTGAAATCGTAATCTGAGAGGTTGTGATAAGCTGTTGCCATAGATTTTAGTTTTTAAGTTTATGAGTTCTTTTAGTTTTTAAGTTTCTTCTTATTTTACTTTTCCGAGTCCTAAAGGGAGAAACATGGAATTAAAAAAACACGGATTTCACAGATTTATTCGTTAAACGATCTGTGAAACCCGTGCGTATGATAAAGTTTGTTTATATGCTAAAATTATTTGATTGAAGCGCGTTGGATATACTTGTCAATGTCTAAAGCCTGATATGAGTTACCATATTTGGTTTTAACCAAAGTATAAGCTTCTACTGCTTCTGCATTTTTGCCTTGTTTTTCTAAAATCTGTCCTGCTTGAATGAGGTAGACAGGGCTCAAAGCATTGCTGTTAGCATGGTCGGCAGCTTTTAACAGCGTAGCAGCTGCTTTATCAAGCTGTCCCATCTGCGCATAGCAGTTACCCATTGTACCCAGAACAGCAGGAGCAACCAATTGGTCGTCAGCACTGAACTTATCTAAGTATTTGGCAGCATCTTCATATTTGCCTAACTGAGCATAGCAGATACCTGCATATGCATTTGCCAAGTTACCAGCTTTAGTTCCGCTGAATTCATCAGCCAGTTTCACAAAACCGGCATAGCCTAAGCTGTCTCCGTTTAAAGCAGCTTCATAATTGTCGGCATTGAAATACTGTTCGCCTTTAAAGATTGATTCTGAAGCTTTTGCTTCTTTCGGTTCTGAAATGAAGTGCTGGTAACCAAGATATCCGCATACGATTACTACTAAAGCGATTACGGCTCCCAACATTACATTTTTGTTTTTAATCAAGAATGCTTCTGAAGAGCTTAATGCTTCATCAACATTCAATGGGTCATGAGTGTGTTTTTGTTCAGTCATTGTTATTTCATTTTTATTATTTTCCAAATTCTGATATTTGGACAGCAAAAGTACGTTATTTATGCTTATAAATGAAATTTGCCGAGAGGTTTTTTTATCAATCCTGCTTTTATTGTTAATTTTGTAGCATAAATACAGATTAATTATGTGGCTTAAACGCATCTCCATACTAAATTACAAGAACTTAGATCAGGCAGAACTATCGTTCTCGCGTAAGATGAATTGCATTATCGGAAAAAACGGAATGGGTAAGACCAATTTGATGGATGCTGTGTATTACCTTTCGTTTTGCAAGAGTGCAACGAACCCGATTGACTCACAGAATATCCGTCATGACCAGGATTTTTTTGTCGTGCAGGGGTTTTATGAAACCGATGAGGGCGAGCCGGAAGAAATTTACTGCGGACTGAAGCGTAGGCAGAAAAAACAGTTTAAACGGAATAAAAAGGAATATTCCCGTTTTTCTGATCATATCGGGCTGATTCCGATGGTGATGGTTTCTCCTGCCGATACACAGCTGATTGCCGGGGGAAGTGAAGAGCGCCGGCGGTTTATGGATGTGGTAATTTCACAGTTCGACCGTGAGTATTTGGAAGCCTTAATCCGTTATAATAAAGCCTTGCTTCAGCGTAACACTTTGTTGAAAGCCGATATGGAACCGGAAGAAGAACTGATGGCTGTATGGGAAGAGATGATGGCTTCGGCAGGTGAGATGGTATATATGAAGCGCCGTAGTTTTATCGATGAGTTTATTCCTATATTTCAGTCGTATTATTCGTATATATCTCAAGACAGAGAACAGGTGAGCCTGGCTTACCAGTCGCATGCCGAACAGGGGAGCTTGCTTACTTTACTGCGCGAAAGCCGACAGCGTGACCGCATCATGGGGTATTCACTGAAAGGAGTCCATAAAGATGATCTGATCATGCAGTTAGGCGATTTTCCCATCAAGCGTGAGGGCTCGCAAGGACAGAATAAAACCTATCTGATAGCGTTGAAATTGGCCCAGTTTGAATTTCTGAAGCGTACCGGAAGTCATACCACACCGTTGGTCTTGTTGGATGATATTTTTGATAAATTAGATGCTTCACGCGTTGAGCAGATTGTAAAACTGGTGGCTGGTGACAGTTTCGGGCAGATTTTCATAACCGATACCAACCGGGAACATCTGGATAAAATACTGAAGAAAATAGAAGGAGATTATAAACTGTTTGAGGTGGAAGAAGGTCGGGTGACCGAACGCCAGGAGGTAGAAGATGAAGCGGAATAATACAGAGCAGATAGGAGAGGTCCTTCGTAAGTTTTTGCGCCAAGAAGGACTGGAAACTCCATTAAACGAATATCGGTTGGTGGATGCATGGAAGGATGTGGTAGGACCGTCAATAATGAAATATACGACTAATATTTATATAAAAAACCAGACGCTTTACGTGCATCTGGCTTCTTCGGTTGTTCGTCAGGAACTGATGATGGCACGTGATTTATTAGTCCGCAATTTAAATACCCGGGTTGGTTCACAGGTAATAGTTGACATTATTTTCCGTTAACATAAAGCCGGCCGTTTTCAGTCCATACTTCATCCATTTTCTTGTCGAATATTTCGGTCGGAATTTCTTGGCAGACTTGAAACTGAAAGCAGATGCCGATATTATATGAGCGGAGCAGAGGGAGAAGTCGGTCATAGTACCCTTTTCCCCGTCCCAGCCGGTTTCCTTTCCCGTCGAATGATACACCGGGAATAATGGCAAGTTCTATCTGGCTGTAATCTTCGAGCAGAGCTCCGGTGGGTTCTTCTATCCCAAAGCTTCCTTTCTTCAAGTCTTGTTTTCCTGTATAGTGACGTAGTTCTAACACATCTCCTTTTACAACAGGAAGAATGAGCGTCTTTTCCTTACTCCATCGTTCTACAAAGTGATGGGTTCGGACCTCGTCGGGCAGTGAGTGATAAAGCAGTAAGGTATGAGCCTTTTGAAAAAGCGGATGCTTTTCCAGCTTACTCAGCAGAAGGTCCGACCAAGTTTGAAGGTCACTATCCAGTTGCTTTTTCTTTTTTAGAGCAACAGCTCTTCGCAATTCCTTTTTTGTTTCCATAGTTTCAAAATAAAAGAAACCCGGCAATGACATCGATACCAATCAAGAGCATTGCCGGATTCCGGGGCAGATAAACAAATGGGTTTAATTACTCTTTAGCAAGTTCACTGTTTTCCGGAGCGGTAGGGAAGGCTTTTCCCTGCTCCAGCACCTCCAGTGCTTTAAGCACCGTTTTATCTGTTTCGTTAAGGTAGCTGATGTAGGCTTCTAACCCTAACATGTTATAGATGATGTTTCCGTATAAGCTGAGTTCAAACAGATTTCTTGACTTGTACATTAAATTGTTGCGTCGTTTGAGTCCTTTTTTCTCAGCCCAAGAAGCGAATTTCTCCAACAGGTTTTGTTTCTTGAGGTATCCCAACATTTTTTCAACCGTATCATATTTCTGCAAAGTGTTCCGGTTATTGTCCGTATAGTCAAATGAATACCGGATAATCAGTCCCCGGCTGGCAGCCATACGGAAATAGGAAGTCATTCCTGTGGTATCTTGAGGAACAAATATATCGGGCATAATTCCTCCTCCTCCATACACAGGACGTCCGAGGCTGGTATGGTAGATTTCTTTTTCATTTTGTTTGATGCTGTCGGCAGAGAAAAACTCACCATGTTCATAGCGTGTAAGCAAGTCCATTTCATATTCTTCCCCTTTCCCTTTTTCATAAGGTTTCTGAATGCATCTTCCTGATGGAGTATAATAACGTGCGATAGTTAAACGGATGGCTGAGCCGTCGCTAAATTCGATGGGTTGCTGTACGAGTCCTTTTCCGAAAGAGCGTCGACCGATAATAGTACCTCGGTCATTGTCCTGTATAGCTCCGGCAAAAATTTCGCTGGCAGAAGCAGAAGCCTCATCCACTAAGACAATTAAAGGCATCTTCTGGCTACTTCCTGTACCGTTTGATGTATAATTTTCGCGTGGAGATTTGCGTCCTTGCGTATAAACAATCAGTCGTTTGTTTGGAAGAAGTTCGTTAATCATTTGAATAGGGGCTACCATGTAACCTCCTGTATTTCCACGGAGGTCTATAATGATACCCTGACAATTTTCCTGGTTCAGTTTGGCCAAGGCGATTAAAAACTCCGGGTAAGTGGTTTCCCCGAATTTATTTACCTTGATATAGCCGAATTTGTCATTCAGCATATAGGCTGCATCGATGCTTTTTACCGGAATATCACCGCGTACCACCGTGAAATGTAAAATCTCTTTTTCTCCCGGACGGAAAATACCTAATTTCACCTTGCTTCCTTTTTCTCCCTTCAGTCGCTTCATCGACTCGTTATTGGTCACGATCTTTCCAACGAAGGCAGAGTCGTCAATTTCTACGATGCGGTCGCCTGCCATCAGTCCTACCTTCTCAGAAGGACCTCCTTGGATGACACTGTTTATATGAATTGTATCATCTTGGATGGTAAACTGGATACCAATTCCACTGAAGCTGCCTCTTAGTTCACTGTTTACAGCTTCTAAGTTTTTGGCAGGAATATAAGAGGAGTGAGGGTCTAATTCCGACAAGATTTGCGGCATAGCCTCCTCTACCAGATCATTTATTTTTACTGTATCCACATACTGGTCATCAATGATTCGCAGCAAAGCATTCAGCTTATTCGATGAGGTATTGATGATTCCCAGCTTGTTGCCGGAAAAGTGGTTTGCATAAAACGTTCCTATAGCTATGCCGGCTATGAGGCATATAGCGAGCAGGAAAGGTATGAATTTGGTGTTGTTTTTCATGTCGTCAGTCTTCGTTAGGGTTAATATAAATCACTTCAATATGAGCTCGTTTTAAAAGATTAAGTCCGTCTTCCAGCCGGTATTTTTCAGCATAGACCACTCGCTTGATTCCCGATTGGATAATAAGTTTGGCACATTCGATGCAAGGTGATGCCGTGACATACATGGTAGCCCCTTCACTGCTGTTGTTTGAGCGGGCTATTTTGGTAATGGCATTAGCTTCGGCATGCATCACGTAGGGCTTAGTCAGTCCGTGCTCATCCTCGCACACGTTTTCAAACCCGGCGGGAGTGCCGTTATAGCCATCTGAAATAATCATCTTGTTTTTTACAATCAGTGCACCTACCTGTCGGCGGGTGCAATACGAATTTTCTGCCCAAATCAGCGCCATGCGCATGTATCTCCGGTCTAATATTTCTTGTTTATGTTCAGATGCTTCCATATTACGGTTGGATATGTGTTAATTGTACATAGGTTGTTCTTGCTTCAGGTGCCAGCTGAATCCATTGGCTGTTTCCTTTGTAAAAGCGAGCTGTTTCCAGAGAGCGGATAAACTCCTGGTTTCTTCCTTTCAAGGCCGATGAAGCAGGTTTCAGCTGAGTGATGGAGATGGAACGGTCATCGGGATTAGCCGACCACTTTCCGGTAAAGCTGACCTTATTTTCCATAACTCCGGAAAGTGTACCGTCTTCTTTAAACTCGATGGTAAACCGGTTGATGATTTTCAAGTCATCGGGGTTCGTATATTTGGCACGGGCGTTTCTGTCATTGTTGCTGTTCCAGTCGGCGTTTGAATAGTAATTGTTGAGATTCCATACACCGCTTACGAAGATTTCGTTTATGTCGTCTTCCTGATTGCACCCTCCCAGCGTAAGGACGGCAAGAAGCAACAAGCAGATGGAGATTGATTTTTTCATTGTTCTTACTGTTTAATCGGGTTATCATTTAATTCCGTTTCTGCGCAGCAAGGCATCAATAGAAGGCTCTTGTCCGCGGAAGCGTTTGTAAAGTGTCATAGGATGTTCAGTGCCTCCTTTCGACAGGATATGGTCACGGAAAGACTGAGCCACCTCTGTATTGAAGATTCCTTTTTCCTTGAATAAAGAGAAGGCATCAGCATCAAGCACCTCAGCCCATTTATAGCTGTAGTATCCGGCTGAGTATCCTCCCGACATGATGTGCCCGAACTGTACACTCATGCAGGTCTCATCTGTTTGAGGGAGAATCTGAGCTTTTTCCCATGAAGCCTTTTCATATGCTTTTACATCCCCCTCGAAAGCTTCGTTGCGGGTATACCATGCCATGTCCAGCAAGCCGAAGCTGACTTGACGCAAACAAGCATAGGCTACATTAAAATTGGCAGCATCCATAATGCTCTGGATGAGTGGTTCAGGTATCAGCTCATTGGTTTGGTAATGACGTGCAAAGGTATTTAAAAACTCTTTCTCTATGGCAAAGTTTTCCATGATTTGCGAAGGAAGTTCCACAAAATCCCAGAAAACATTGGTTCCGCTCATGCTTTTGAAGCGGGTGTTGGCAAATATGCCGTGCAGTGCATGTCCGAATTCATGAAGGAACGTATTGACTTCCGAGAAAGTAAGTAGTGCCGGTTTATCCTCGGTGGGTTTGGTAAAGTTCATGGTAACCGACACGTGCGGGCGGCTGTTGTTCCCGTTCGTATCAATCCATTGTTCCTTATAGCTGGTCATCCAGGCTCCGGAGCGTTTTCCGGCGCGAGGGTGAAAATCGGTATAAAGCACAGCCAGATAAGTTTCGTCTTTATCAAACACTTCGTAAGCCTGAACATCGGGGTGATACACCGGGATGTCTTTATTCTCCTTGAAGGTGATGCCATACAGCCGTGTAGCCAGTCCGAAGACCCCTTTCTTTACTTGGCTGAGTTCAAAATAAGGGCGCAGTGCTTCTTCATCGAGATTAAATTTCTTATTCTTTAATTTTTCAGCGTAAAAAGAAAAATCCCACGGCATAAGACGGAATTCTGTTCCTTCGAGTTCTTGTGCCAGAGCTTCAACCTCCTTTACTTCCTGATGTGCGGCAGGAGTATAGGCATCCAGCAGCTGGTTCAGCAGATTATATACATTCTGGCTGTTTTCTGCCATGCGTTTGCGCAATACATAATCAGCAAAATGAGTAAAGCCCAGTAACTGTGCCAACTCCATACGTAAGTTGACCAGCTGTTTTACTATGTCCAGATTATTGAATTCATCTTGATGCGTACATTGCGTATTATAAGCCATATATAGCTCTTTTCGCAATTCACGGTTTTGGCTGTATTTCATGAAAGGCACATAGCTTGGAGCTTGCAAGGTAATAATCCAGCATCCTTCTTTGCCTTTCTCTTTTGCCGTATGGGCAGCCGCTTCTACAGCACTTTCAGGCAGTCCTTTCAGCTCATCTTGATTCTGTAAAACCAGTTCATATTTATTCGTCTCTTTCAGATGGTTTTGTGAGAAGCGCAGCGTCAGTGTGCTAAGTTCTTTGCTTAAATGGCGGAAGGTCTCTTTATCCTTATCCGAAAGGTTTGCCCCGTTGCGTATAAATCCGTCGTATGTTTTATCCAACAGTGCCCTTTCCTCCGGCGATAAGTTTACTTTATCTTTCTGCAGATACACCTGCTTGATGCGAGCAAACAGTTTTTCGTTCAAACTGATGTTATTGCTATGCTCCGAAAGTTCCGGCATCATCTTTTCGGCTATTTCATCCAGTGCATCAGAAGTTTCGGCACTCATCAGATTAAATAAAACCGTAGTCACTCTATCCAGCACTTTACCAGCCTCACCCAATGCTAAAATGGTGTTTTCAAACGAAGGCAACTCGGGGTTTTCTACTATTGCCTTGATTTCCTCATCTTCCAGACGCATTCCCTCCCGGATGGCAGGCTCATAATCTTCCAGTTTGATTTGGTTGAAAGGAGTGGTATGATGGAGCGTATTATAATCTTGTAAAAAAGGGTTTTGCATATGATTTTAAGTTTTTATCTGTTTTCGGTTAATAAATTCAAGTCTTTGAAAAGTATGCACTTGCGGCTTAATTTGACCAAATCATCTTTTTGAAGTTGGTTCAAGGTTCTGGATACATTGATTCGTGTATCATCAATCAATGCTGCCAAGTCGTCCATACGGATGTATAGTTTCTTTTCTCCCATAAGGGTAGAGCATCGTGACTGAAGAAAATGGATGATTTTCTCGCAAGTGCCGCCCGAGTGTGTCTCCCAAAGTTTGCTGTATGCCACCTGCGCCCGGTTACTGAGAATATTCAGTAGGTTCAAATTAAAAATTTCATACCGGGTAAGTTGAGATAAGATATACGACTTGTCGATACTTACAGTCTGAACCTCGTCGATAGCCCGGTAAGTTGCGGTATAATGTGTATTCATCCCGAAGAGCGAATGCGGCTCAATTACATTCGGACTGTCACATTCCTCAACTAACGTATAGGTCTCCGACTTGTCGGAAGTTTCGCATTGAACCTGACCGCTTAAGATGAAAACAAGCTGGTTACATTTTTCATTTTTAGAGATGAGCGTTTTTCCCGGTGCGTATTTGTGGAAGTGCAATTTGACCTTTTCAAGGATGTTGGTAAAATCCTCGGTACACATACCTTGAAAAAGGGGAAGCTGTAAAAGCTTGTCATACATTGTAATTGTCATGCTTCGATTAACTTTATTAAGTTATTTTTTTAACATACAAAGGTAGCGATTAATTTGATAGCTTGTTCTTGTCGTTTTATGCTTTTACCTTTTTTATCGTTTCTTACCGTCTGATAATGTTTGTACATTCTTTGGAATATGCATAAAAAAAGATAACTTTGCATTATTGGAGAATTAAAAACTAAACAGAATATGGGAGCACTTGATTTTCAAGAAATATTGGGAGCCTTTATTGCTTTGTTCGTGGTACTTGATATTATAGGAGCTATCCCTATTATATTAGATTTGAAGCAAAAAGGCCGTGAAGTAAATGCCATGCAGGCCACGCTGATAGCTTTGGCGCTGTTGCTGGGCTTCTTTTTTGCCGGAAACATGATGCTGAAACTGTTTAATGTAGATATTGCTTCGTTTGCCGTGGCAGGTGCTGTTGTATTGTTTATGATGGCGCTTGAAATGATTCTTGATGTAGAGATATTCAAAAACTCCGGTCCGATAAAAGAAGCCACACTCGTTCCTCTGGTTTTCCCGTTGCTGGCTGGCGCGGCTTCGTTTACCACACTGCTTTCGCTCCGTTCGGAGTATGCCTCCATTAATATCGTCATTGCCTTAGTGCTGAATATGGCGCTGGTCTATTTGGTATTAAAGCTGACCGACCGTGTAGAACGGATGTTGGGGCAGGGCGGTATCTATATCATCCGTAAGTTTTTCGGAATTATTCTGCTTGCCATTGCTGCGCGTTTGTTTACAGCGAATATTACTTCGCTGATAGAGCAGTTTCAGGCTGTCAAATAATTTTTCAGTCCGTTTCGCATTCGTAAAGCACCAGCGCTCATCGAAGCGTCTGGTGATGAACCTGTCTGAAAGCGTTTGGGTTTGTCTTTACTGGGCCATCCTTATTTCTCCGCTTCCTATACACAGGCGGGCTTCCTTGTCGTAGATTACTCCAAACTGTCCGGGAGCGATTCCCTGTATGCGCTCGTGGCTTGTTATCTGCCATCCTTCTGGTGTATGGCAGATTGTTCCATGCTGGAAACGGTCGGTATGTCTGATTTTAAAGCAGACTTCAGCCGATGTTTCCTTCCATGGATTATCGGTGATAAAGTGGAAACCAGCCATGCGGAAACGGTAGCCGTATTGCTTGTCGGTATCATATCCTTTTGAAACATAGAGGATGTTTTGCTCTGTATCTTTATCAATGACAAACCATGGACCTCCCCCCAGTCCTAATCCTTTGCGCTGACCGATGGTATGGAACCAATATCCCCGGTGTGTACCGATAATCTTTCCACTTTCCACCTCGATAACTGCCCCTTGCCGTTCTCCTAAGAAGCGGCGGATGAAGTCATTATAATTTATCTTGCCCAAGAAACAGATGCCCTGACTGTCTTTCCGGGAAGCAGAAGGCAGACGGGCGGCACGTGCCAGATTACGCACCTCGTCTTTCATATATCCTCCGAGCGGGAAGAGAAGCTTTGAAATCTGTGCATAGTCTAGCTGGGCAAGAAAATCAGTCTGGTCTTTTACCGGGTCCTTGGCGGTGGCAAGCCATACTTTTCCGTTTCGCTCTTCTGTTGAGGCATAATGTCCGGTAGCGATGCGGTCATAGGCATGTCCCACTTTCTCTTCAAGCACTCCGAATTTAATCAGTTTGTTACACATCACGTCAGGGTTCGGTGTGAGTCCGCGCTTCACACGGTCAATGGCATAGGCTACCACCCGGTTCCAATAGTCGGTCTGCAAGTCGATGACCTGAAAAGGCAATCCGTACTTCTTGGCAGTGGCTTGAGCCAGCTCAATATCCTCTTCAGCTGTACAAGTCAGTTCGTTATCCGTATCCATTCCTATCTTTATGTAGAACAAATCGGGTCTGTACCCCTGTTCGCAAAGCAAGTGTACGGCTACGGCGCTGTCTACTCCTCCCGAAATCAATGCAGCTATATTCATGGTCAAGTTTAGTTTGGTTTTATTCACGCTGCAAAGTTACTTTGGCTTTTCAACCGGTGAAATACCTTATTTAAGGTATA
This sequence comes from uncultured Bacteroides sp., assembly GCA_900546645.1. Classification (GTDB taxonomy): domain Bacteria; phylum Bacteroidota; class Bacteroidia; order Bacteroidales; family Bacteroidaceae; genus Phocaeicola. The sequence continues at coordinate 10,973 of URDR01000013.1, forward strand.
TTTGCCTATTCCGTTGAAAAGCCGTACATTTGTATCGGTTAAAATAAACAATATTAAAAGCGAATGGGAAAAGGTAAGTTAGCAAAGTTTGCGGATATGGCGGCAAATCCGCTTGTATTTGAATATCCATATTCAGTGATAGACGATGTTCCTTTTGACATGAAAGGTAACTGGAACCGTGATTTTTTCAAGAATGAAAATCCGATTGTGCTGGAGTTGGGATGCGGACGTGGAGAATACACAGTGGGTCTGGCACGCCGTTATGCTGACAAGAATTTTATCGGTGTAGATATAAAGGGAGCTCGTATGTGGACTGGGGCGACTGAAGCCTTGAATGAGGGGTTGACTAATGCCGCTTTCTTGCGTACGAATATTGAAATCATCGACCGTTTTTTTGCACCCGGTGAAGTGAGTGAAATCTGGCTGACTTTTTCTGACCCCCAGATGAAGAAGGCTACGAAGCGTCTTACATCGACCTACTTCATGGAGCGTTACCGTAAATTCCTGGTTCCCGGCGGACTTGTTCATCTGAAGACCGACAGCAACTTCATGTTTACTTATACCAAGTACATGATTGAAGCAAACCAGTTGCCGGTAGAATTTATGACCGACGACCTTTATCATTCGGGAATGGATGATGATATTCTGAGCATCCGCACGTATTACGAACAGCAGTGGCTTGACCGTGGACTGAACATCAAGTACATCAAGTTCCGTCTGCCTCAGGAAGGTGAACTGAAAGAGCCGGATGTGGAAATTGAACTCGATGATTATCGCAGTTATAACCGCAGCAAACGAAGCGGACTGACCACCAGTAAATAGTTGTTCTTAAGAACTCAAAAACTTAACCATATGACACTTTATCCAAAATTGATTCTTGACGCACTGGCAACCGTGCGTTATCCGGGAAACGGAAAGAATCTTGTTGAGGCTGAAATGGTTGCCGACAACCTCCGTATTGACGGAATGAAAGTGAGCTTCTCGCTTATTTTCGAGAAACCTACCGATCCGTTTATGAAATCAGTCGTAAAGTCGGCTGAAACCGCCATACATACCTATGTGTCGAAAGACGTAGAAGTAACCATTGCCACCGAAAGCAAGCAGGCTGCCCGTCCTGAACCGGGAAAAATGTTGCCGCAAGTGAAAAATGTAATTGCCGTATCTTCCGGAAAAGGGGGAGTGGGGAAATCAACAGTGGCAGCTAACCTTGCCGTAGCATTATCGAAGTTAGGCTATAAGGTGGGCTTGCTGGATGCCGATATTTTCGGTCCGTCTGTGCCTAAGATGTTTCAGGTGGAAGACGCACGTCCGTATGCTGAACAGATTGACGGGCGTGATTTGATTATACCGGTTGAGAAATACGGTATCAAATTGCTATCTATCGGTTTCTTTGTGGACCCCGATCAGGCTACTTTGTGGCGCGGCGGTATGGCAAGCAATGCCTTGAAACAGCTGGTGGGCGATGCCAACTGGGGTGACTTGGACTACTTTGTACTCGATACTCCTCCGGGCACCAGCGACATTCATCTGACCTTGCTACAGACCTTGGCTATTACCGGAGCAGTGATTGTCAGCACACCGCAGGAAGTGGCACTGGCAGATGCCCGTAAGGGAATCAACATGTACACCAACGACAAGGTGAATGTGCCTATCCTGGGACTGGTAGAAAACATGGCATGGTTTACACCAGCCGAGCTTCCGGAAAACAAGTATTACCTGTTCGGAAAAGAAGGCACCAAGCGTTTGGCAGAAGAACTGAATGTGCCGTTGCTGGGACAGATTCCTATCGTGCAGAGCATTTGCGAGAACGGTGACAAGGGAACTCCGGCAGCCTTGGACGAAAATTCAATCACCGGTCAGGCTTTCATCGAACTGGCACGTAACGTGGTGACGCAGACCGAGAAGCGCAATGCCGAGCAGGCTCCTACAGAGATTGTTCATACGCATAAATAAATGGTAAAAAAACGTCGGGACGTTTCGTGTGAAACGCCCTGACGTTTACAAAAAACGCCTCGACGAATCGGATGAAACGTCGAGGCGTTTTTTTTGGTATGCTCGGCATGAGGACTATTCCTCTTTTCTCTGTGTTGAGGAACGTTAACTTGTTGATTTGTAAATTATGAGTATAAAAATGTTTTTTTTGACCTTATGTAATAAGCAATTGTTTGTTAAAAAATAGCCACGCCTAAGCGGCTCTGGCGGTAAATAAAATGAGTCCTTTGAAAAGTTTGTCAATAACTTGCAGGTCTGGGCTAATTCCAAACATGCAAATAAATCGTTCAAGTATATAGGCATTGTGTATGAATGACTTGCAAGAGGATATGGAATAAGCTATTCCGAGTCTCTTACATGCCGCTTTGGCCAAGTTGATAGCTGCAAGCGACGCATTGAAGTTTATACCTTGTTGATAACTGTATACATCCTTTACTTCTTGTGATTTTTTATATATACTTATTTAGTTCTGTTACCAGTTGATGTACAGTCGTAGATGATTCTTCCATTGCAGGATTGCCTTGTGAAGTTTCTTTAATAACGGCTGTCGCATTCTTGATGGCTTGTGGTTGAAGATGCAGAAGCCTATTATATAGCTTGGTACCAAAGCCTTCAGCTTTAGAGTAAGTAAGGTCTGTAAGCTTTGTGAGCATATTGGCATAGCTGTTTCTGTGTATTGGTCCACGATAGAGATTGAAATGCAACAGAAACCAATACTCAAATGCCTGGTTACTGTAGGCTACACGGAAACCGTTACGTTCAGCAAGAGCAATTGCTTGATTGAAGTCGCTTGCTGGGAAATCATCCTTATCAAATACTACCCAACACTGGTCGTATATCCGTTTTTTCTTTATGTCAGTGTCACGTATACTGATGGCCTTGTTTACCAGACTTATGGTGTTCATCCCCTGACCGACAGCCTTGATGGTTGCCGTAGTCATGCGGAATGCTCTAAAATAATCGGGCTCAGTGCACATCCCTTCGCATACAATCAGAAAGGACTGCTTTACTACCCTTGTACCTTGTGGTCTTGACAAGCTACTTGTGCGGTGGTTCTTCTTTACGTTCTTTGCCATCGTTATCCCTCCACATTAAAGATTCTTTCCATTTCACCGATTATTGGTGTGGCTCCGTATTTTCCCAACAGATAGTCCTTCTCAAAAGGAGAGGTACTACGAACCTTATATTCTGCAAGTGAGTAGGATGATGTGGCACCGAAGCCATCTTTCTGAGTAAACCAAATCTGATCCCTACGGAATAATCCGGCACTTAGCAAGAACGTGTCATGAGCAGTGAAGAGCAGTTGTGCTCCTTTGGGGTTAGTCTTTGCAGAGTTAAACAAAGCGATTATTTTGCAGACCAGTAGTGGGTGTAACTTTGAATCAAGCTCATCTACTATAATACGTTTCCCGTTGTCAAGCGCGTCTATAATGGGATAGGACATGGAGAAATACTTGATGGTACCCTCAGACTCGTTTTTGTTGAATGTGAAAGAGATGCTGTTTGTTTCCTTGCCTTCATCGTCATATTGCTTGTGTTGGCTCACTAATCGGTTGTCCACCTTGGTAATCTCTTCAATCCCTAGGTCGGCATAACGTGCAAATTCAATGATACGCCGGCGCATCGTCTCGTCGTCGAGATGACGGATGGCCTGTTCCCATAGTTTGTCATCTTCAGAGCAAAACAATACTTGTGTGTCGCTGAGCAAATGCATTATTTTAACGGCTTTAGGCTCGTTGAATTGCGCAATTGTAGAAAGCAGTAGCGCATTGCTTCTGACCATCTTTTTGGTCACGATTTCCTGAATCAGTGGACTTTTCTGATGAACCGAAGTGACTTCACCTTCACGATAAAATATTTCCAATTCCTTAGCTCGCTTCTTACGCAGCCTTTGGTACAGCCATTCTGCCTTTACCTCTTTCCTGTTCACTTCAAATCCATAACGATAGATGTATTCTCCATCGGTAAATGTAGCTTCCATGGTAGTAGGTTCATTGATGGAGGTTGCATTCAGGTGAAAGTTTTCCACATTAATTGGTTCTCCGGCCTGACTGCCTTTGAACGAGTCTGTTATGAAACGTTTGTAGAAAGCCATTGCTTTCAGAACATTTGATTTACCCGATGCGTTTGCACCGAAAATAACAGCACTCCTAAGGAGGGAGATGCCTGTATTACCAAGCGGTAATATATCGTTCTCCTCGGACAAGGACTCTTTTAGGGGAGTTGCTATGAAAGAGATAGTCAACTCCTCTTTTATGGAAAGGAAATTACTAACACAAAATTCAATAATCATATATTTAACTCGTGTATTTGTTCGTTTTCTGCAAATATACGAGTTATCTTTCACAATTCCGAAAGATAACTGAAATTAATGCTTTTCTAATGATGGGTGAACTAAATCGGTTTACATTTAGTTTTCATTGAACTAAATAGCTTTACAGCAATTGTAGACTTAGGGGTTCCGGGAGCGAAATTGCCTTCTGTCCGAAGGTACAAATCATACTTGTCAATAAAGGAACGGTCCAGCGCAGAGAACGGGATATCGGAAAGTTTGTATTTTGCCTGCAAGAATCTTTCGATATGGTTGTAGGCATTCCGGTGCGCCCTACACCGTCCTACACAGCGTCCTGCACGGCTTAACAGATTGTGATACATTTGTTTAGCCCTAAAAACGTGTAGGGTGCAGGCAATTTTTGCAAAAACATTTTTTGTAGGAAGAGATATGGGCTTTTCTTGGATTGTTATCGGGATTAGTAAAGATGGAGGTTGGTTCTTAGTAACGACCGAGGCAAATCATAGTAACGACGAAGCCCTGTTGTTACTATGACTTAGCCTCGGGATGCTTATGGCTTGTTTCCGTTTCTTGACTTATACAGCTGTTGTATTCAGTTGGTTGCGTAATTCTTCCCAATGCTCATTGAAAGCCGGCATTGAAGGAAACAACAGATTGGCACCTTCATCAAGCAAGGCATGGTCGGGCAGGGGACCGGTATTGACAGCAACCGTGAAAACTCCGGCAGCTACTCCGGCGCGTACACCGAGAGGAGCATTTTCAATGACAATCGCCTCGTTGGGCTGGATGCCGGCTTTTTCAAGTGCCATAAGATAAGGCTCCGGATTCGGTTTGCCATATTTCACATCGAAGGCAGTCACCATCAGTTCACGTTTGAAGATGTCGGGAAAATGATGGTTGAGCTTGTCAAGGAGCGACAACTGCCCCGATCCGGTTACTACCATCGGAATCAAGCCTGCCTGCTTGATTTTAACGAGCACTTCGTAGGCTCCCGGCATACGTTCAGCCTTGGGGAGGCTGTTGAAAATATCACTTTTCGTTTGATAGATGCGCTTTACTTCTTCTTCATCGGCTTCATAACCACGTTCGCGCTGGCTGACGATGTTTACGGTGGCAGCTCCGGTACGTCCTTCGTGCATATAAGCTTCTTCGCGGCTCAGTTCCATTCCATACTGCTTCATGGCTTCATGCCAGGCAGTGGCATGGTTTTTCATGGAGTCGAAAAGCACCCCGTCCATATCGAAAAGTACGGCTTTCAGATTGATTTGGCTGTAGCCGTGCGTCTTAAGATAATTAGTAATTGCTGTATTCACTGGATATAGGGTTATAAAAAAGCAGAGACGCAAGGAAATACAGAGGTTTGTATGCCTCTTTGCCCCGGTCTCTGCCTTATGGTTTGTTTTTACTTTATTTCAGTCTGGCCTGAATGGCTTCCGATTCCTTTTCGTATCCGGGCTTGTTCAGCAAAGCAAACATGTTTTTCTTGTAAGCTTCTACACCCGGCTGGTTGAACGGATTTACTTCGAGCAGATAGCCGCTGATACCGCAAGCTTTTTCGAAGAAATAAATCAACTGTCCCAAGTAATATTCATTCAATACCGGAACGCTTACACGCATGTTAGGAACCCCTCCGTCTACGTGAGCCAACTGAGTACCCAGTTCTGCCATCTTGTTTACTTCATCTACGCGTTTTCCGGCAAGGAAGTTCAGTCCGTCCAAGTTTTCTTCGTCCGACGGAACATGCAGTTCGTGGTTCGGAGTTTCTACTGATACCACGGTTTCAAAGATGGTGCGTTCGCCTTCCTGAATCCACTGACCCATAGAATGCAGGTCGGTAGAGAAGTCTACTGAACTTGGATAGATACCCTTGTTGTCCTTACCTTCCGATTCGCCGTAAAGCTGTTTCCACCATTCCATGAAATAGTGCAGTTTCGGCTGATAGTTTACCAGAATTTCGATTTTCTTGCCGTTCTGGTAAAGTTCGTTGCGGGTGGCGGCATAAAGAGCAGCCGGGTTTTCCATCATGTTGTCGCTGGCACATACTTTTTCCATTTCGCAAGCACCGGCAACCAGCTGGTCGATGTCGATTCCAGCTACGGCGATAGGAAGCAATCCTACCGGAGTAAGAACAGAGAAGCGTCCGCCTACATTGTCAGGGATGATGAATGATTTATATCCTTCTTTATCGGCAGTTACGCGAGCTGCTCCCTTTTTAGCATCGGTTACAGCCACGATGACTTTGCGTGCCATCTCTTTTCCTCGCTGGTCTTCACATTGTTTTTTCAGCAGACGGAAAGCAAGTGCAGTTTCGGTGGTTGTACCTGATTTGGAAATATTGATTACACCAAATTTTTTATCTTTCAGGAATGAGGTCAATTCGGCAAGATAATCTTCTCCGATATTATGTCCGGCAAAGATGATGGTGGGTTGTCCTTCTTTTTTCTCCTGCAACCAGAGGAAGCTGTTTGACATTGCTTCGATAACGGCGCGTGCTCCCAAGTAGCTGCCTCCAATACCGGCTACAACAACCACTTCACAGTTATCGCGGAGTACTTGTGCGGTAGCTTTCAAGTCAGCCAGATGTTCTTTGGTAATAGAAGAAGGTAAGTGCAGCCATCCTAAGAAATCATTTCCCAAGCCTGTACCTTTTTCCAATGTTTCCATACAAGCCTTTACCTTTGATTCGTAAGCGGCTAATTTTTCTTTAGAAATAAATCCTAAAGTTTTTTCGATGTTAAGACTAATGTTTGACATAACCATCTTGTTTTTTTAAGTTCATGCTCCTGAGTAAGCATTGCCGAGCAATGTATTATTCAGGCTAACATGTTTGTCACTTATTATTCGTTTTTTATTTTATCTGAAAGAATCAGTCAGAAGTTTAATTTCAATCATCGGTGATATCCGTTCATATAAGATATTATAAACTGCATCAACTATAGGCATATTGACATGCAAGTGCTTATTCAGCTCTTTGATGCATTTGGTTCCGTAATATCCTTCGGCTATCATTTCCATTTCTATCTGTGCGCTTTTTACAGAATATCCTTTTCCAATCATGGTTCCGAATACGCGGTTACGGCTGAAGTTAGAGTAGGACGTGACCAGCAAATCGCCCAGATAAGCCGAATCGTTCGTGCAGCGGTTCAGCGGGTGAACGGTATTCAGAAAGCGATTCATTTCCTGTAAGGCGTTTGATACCAGTACAGCCTGAAAATTATCTCCATATTTAAGTCCGCTGCATATACCTGCCGCAATGGCGTATACGTTTTTGAGTACAGAGGCATATTCTATCCCTGCCACATCGGTGTTTACCGATGTCTTGATATAATGTCCAGACAGCTGGCGTGCAAATAGTTTTGCTTTTTCAATGTCTTTACAGCCTACGGTCAAGTAGGAGAGGCGCTCTAATGCAACTTCTTCTGCATGACAAGGACCTGCTAAGACCGCGATATTTTCTTCGGGAACATCATACACTTTGTGGAAATAGTCGGATACAATCAGGTTTTCATCGGGTACTATACCCTTGATAGCCGTGACGATGAACTTATCCTTTATTTTTGTTTTTAGCTTTTTCAGGTGGGCTTTCAGATAAGGAGAGGGAGTAACAAAAATCAGCGTATCTGACTCTTTTACTATCTTGTTTATATCCGATGAAAAGTTAATACGCTTTATGTCAAAGCGTACACTTGTAAGGTAAGCTGGGTTATGTCCTAACCGTTTGAAGTCTTCAATACGGTCGTCTCGGCGCATATACCAGTTTATGGATTCTGCTTGGGATAATGCGATTTTAGCAATAGCCGTAGCCCAGCTTCCTCCACCCATAATTGCTATTTTACCGGGTAATTTCATGTTTTTTAAACTGAGAATTGAAAAACTGAAAACCCGGAGCAGGGACGCTGCTCCGGTTTTCGGTATTCAATTTTTAATTTATCTTTTCAATCCAACTTGCAACTTCTTCAACGGACGGATTAGTCAGTTCCAATTTATATTTTTTATTGATACCACAGATGTCCTGATGTAGTTTCTGCGGATTGACTTCTTTCATGTCGGAAACCAGATTATATCCTGCTTTCTGGATAACCGGAACCCATGCTTCCTCAATGCCCAGTTCCATGAATTTTGCCGGTGCATCTTTCGGTATTACTTTTTCCGGACGCATCTGCGGGAAGAACAATACTTCTTGGATGGTGCTCTGTCCGGTCATCAGCATAACCAGACGGTCCATACCGATACCCATACCTGAAGTAGGAGGCATACCATATTCAAGGGCACGTACGAAGTCTTTATCAATAATCATAGCTTCGTCGTCTCCCTTCTCGCTTAAGCGCATCTGTTCTTCGAAGCGTTCCAACTGGTCAATCGGGTCGTTCAACTCAGTGTAGGCATTACATAACTCTTTTCCGTTTACCATTAATTCGAAGCGTTCGGTTAATTCCGGATTGGTGCGGTGACGTTTGGTAAGCGGTGACATTTCTTTCGGATAGTCAGTGATGAAAGTAGGCTGGATATAATGGCCTTCACAGAACTCACCGAATATTTCATCGATGAGCTTACCTTTACCCATGGTTTCGTCGATTTCCATGTTCAGTTTGCCGCAGACTTCACGAATCTGGTCTTCATTCATTCCGGTTAAGTCATAACCTGTAAATTCTTTGATAGAATCGAGCATGGTTACGCGTTTGAATGGTGCTTTGAAGTTGATGATATTTTCGCCTACTTGTACTTCGGTTGTTCCGTTTACATCCAGACAGATTTTTTCGATCATGTTTTCGGTAAACTTCATCATCCAGTTATAATCCTTATAGGCTACATAGATTTCCATGCAGGTAAATTCCGGATTATGGGTACGGTCCATACCTTCGTTACGGAAGTTCTTACCGATTTCATAGACGCCTTCAAATCCGCCGACAATGAGTCGTTTCAGGTAAAGCTCGCTGGCAATACGCATGTAGAGCGGAATATCGAGTGCGTTATGGTGCGTAATAAACGGACGGGCTGCAGCACCTCCGGCAATAGACTGCAGAATCGGTGTTTCTACTTCGATGTATCCTTTCGAGTTGAAGTATTCACGCATCGAGTTATATACTTTGTTGCGCTTCAAGAATATTTCTTTTACTCCATCGTTAACTACGAGGTCAACGTAGCGTTGGCGATAGCGTAATTCCGGATCTTCAAATTTATCGTAGGCCACTCCGTCTTTGTACTTCACGATAGGAAGCGGACGGATGGATTTAGACAAGACAGTCAGCTTTTTGGCATGGATAGAGATTTCTCCCATTTGTGTACGGAATACAAAGCCTTCGATTCCCACAAAGTCGCCTAAGTCAAGCAGACGCTTGAACACTACATTATATAAATCTTTATTTTCGTCCGGACAGATATCGTCACGGGTAATATATACTTGAATACGACCTTTAGAGTCTTGTAACTCAATGAAAGAAGCCTTACCCATCACACGGCGTGACATGATACGTCCTGCTACAGACACCATCTGCGGCTCGTTTTCATCGTCTTTGAAGTCTTTTTTGATGTCTGTCGAGAAAGCATTGGTTACATACTCGGCGGCAGGATATGGCTCTATGCCCATCGCTCTTAATTCATTCAGACTGTTCCGTCTGATAATCTCCTGTTCACTTAGTTCTAATACGTTCATCTGTTAATACATTAACTCAATTTTGGTACAAAAATAGCAAACATTTTGCAAAGTACCTCTAAATTAAGCTATTTTTATTCGGCACCATTGACAGGAAGGCTTTGATTCCGATTTCAATTTGTTATCGGTTTGGTTCTTTTTCGGGTGTAAGCAGCCGATGACTGATTTATTTTGAGGTGTAAGGGTCTGTTCTTGACAACTGGTAAATTTGATGCCTTTGGCCGGGCTGTTGTGATTTCAGTTTTTATGTAAACAAATGGGCTGTGTTATGGATATTTCTTTCCACAACACAGCCCATGGTGTGTTTTTAAGAGAAGTTATTCTTATTGCCAGCCGCCGCCTAATGCTTTGTAGAGATTAACTACGGTCAGCTGTTTGTCGCGGATGGCATTGTTGAGTGCAATCTGTGCATCTAAGTAACCACGCTGTGCGTCCAGCAGGTCTATATAGCCGATATACCCGTTGAGGTATTGTAGCTGAGCTAAATCTAATGCAATTTTTGAAGACTGCTCCAAGCGGAGGCGGGTTTCGTAAATCTCTTTAGTCTTGCTGAATTCAGAGATGGCGTTATAAGCATCCTTAAATGCGTTTAAAACCGTTTTTTCGTATGCATAAGTTGCCTGTTCATAAGCTGCCTTTTTTGCTTTCAGCATAGCTCGGTTTTTTCCCATGGCAAAGATGGGTTGAAGCAGGTTGGCGCTGAGCAAATGATGGGGAGACTTTAACAAGTCACGCAATTCTGCACTTTCTCCTCCGAAACTTGCCGTTAGCGAGATGGAAGGGAAGAGGCTGGTGAAGGCTATTCCTACGGCTGCATTGGCTGCTATCAAATCTTGTTCGGCTTTGCGTACGTCCGGGCGTCTTTCAAGAAGACTGGAAGGAAGTCCTACTGGCAGACTGCCGGGAAGCATGACTTCTTCGGGCAGGACAGAACGCTTGATTCGATGCGGATATTCGCCGGTGAGAAAGGAAATTTCGTTTTCCTTGAGGGTGATTTTCCTCTCCAAATCGGGAACGAGCGTTGCTGTACGAGCCAACTCAACTTGTGCTTGCCGGAAAGGAATCTCGGGTATTAGTCCACCTTCGTAGCGAAGGCGTACCAGGTGAAGACTTTCCTGGCGTGCATTTACCGTCTTTTTTACGATGGCCAACTCATTATCGAGGGCAACCAGTTCAAAATAAGACTGTGCAACTTGTGCTATCAGGCTCATCTTTAAGGCTGATTGGTTTTCTATGGAGCCCACAAAATCGGCAATGCTTTTATCTTTTGCCCAGCGCAGTTTTCCCCATAGGTCTAATTCCCAAGTAGCTATGCCCTTTAAGTCGAACTCCTTGCTTTGTTTGTAATTGTCTCCTCCATAGTTCTCGCCTTCTTTCTCGGCATAAACTTTCGCTCCGATTTGAGGAAAGAGGTTGGCAAAATCAATGCGCTTCATGGCTGCTAATTCTTTGATGCGTGCAGCTGCGATGAGCATATCCTTGTTATAGGTCAAGGTTTTACGGATGAGTCCTTGGAGCGTGGTGTCAGTATAAAGCTGTTCCCAAGGATAATCTCCGATAGAACTGCTGTCCACGCTTAGGCTGTCGAGTGTTTCCGGAAGCTCTAATTTGGGACGCGTATAATGTTTCCCTAATTGGCAACCGCTGAAGGCTGCGGCTGCCAAAATAGAAAATATGCTGTATTTTAGTAAGTTCAATTTCATAACTGTTGAAAGTTAATTTGTATGTTTTGCTTTCAGTTTATTTTTTGCTTTGTAAATCATTACAAAGAAGAAGGGAACAAGGAAGATTCCCACGGTAACTGCTACAATCATTCCGTAGAATACACCGGTACCGATGGCTTGACGGCTTGCTGAACCCGGACCGCTGGCGATAACCATCGGCAGCATACCTAAGATGAAGGCCAGTGAGGTCATCAGAATCGGGCGGAAACGCAGACGGGCAGCATGAAGTGTGGATTCAATCAGGTCTTTTCCTGCATCAACTTCATCTTTGGCAAACTCAACAATCAAGATGGCATTCTTTGCTGCAAGACCCACAAGCATTACCAGACCAATCTGGAAGTAAGTATCGTTTTCCAGTCCGCTGATAGCTACTCCCGCATAGGCTCCGAGTGCGGCAACAGGCAGTGATAACAAAACGGCTACCGGAATACTCCAGCTTTCATAAAGTGCTGCAAGGAACAAGAATACAAATAGGAATACCAGGGTCAAAATCATACCGGTTTGTCCTCCTGCTTGTTTTTCCTGGAATGAAAGTCCACTCCATTCTATACCAATGTTTTCAGGCAAATGTTCACGGGCTAGTCTTTCAATAACTTCCATTGCTTGCCCCGAACTGTAGCCATGTGCAGCTTCTCCGCGGATTACTGATGTATTAAACATGTTAAAGCGCTGAATACTTCCAGGTCCGGTGGTGTACTGCGTATTACCCAATGAGGTAAGCGGGATCATTGAATCGTCGCTTCCGCGTACGAAGAACAGGTTGATGTTATCGCGGTGTTCACGGTACGGAGCTTCTGCCTGTAGGTATACACGGTAGATACGGTTAAACATGTTGAAGTCGTTTACATAAACCGAACCGGTATAAGCTTTCATGGTAGAGAAAACATCTGCCATGGGCACTCCCGACAATTTTACCTTATCACGGTCAACATCGAAATACAGCTGGGGAATTTCTGCCTGTATTGAAGAAGACAGACCGCTCAGTTCATCACATTTAGAAGCATAATACATCAATGTATCTGTAGCTTGTACTAAATCTTCATAGCTGGCATCACCTCTGGCTTCAAGCTGCATTTCAAAACCTCCCGATGTTCCAAGTCCTGGAATAACCGGCGGGGTAGACAAGTATATCTTGCATTCCGGGTACTTCTTCATCTCGTTTTGTACTTCAGCCATAATTTCACCAATGCTGGTGTCATCACGCTTTTTCCACTGCTTCAAGATGACGGTAAGCTGGCTTCGAGACTGGCTCGTTCCGATACGCGGGCTGGTACCGGTTACGTTTTGAACGTATTCTACAGCCGGATTTTGCATGATAAAGTCAATGGCCCGGTTTGTTACCGTACGGGTTCTTTCAAGAGTCGCTCCTTCAGGAAGTTCGAGCTCTACAGTAAAGTAACCTTGGTCTTCTGTAGGCAAGAAGCTGGTCGGAATTACTTTGTAAAGAACAAAAATAAACAAGATTACGGTTGCAAAACCGAGTGTGACGCGGCGTGGGTGCTTTAATACATGTTTGATACCGGTCACGTATTTGTTGTTACCTAAATCAATCCAGCGGTTGATGGCACGGAATATTTTGTTCTTAGGTTTGTTATGGTCAGTCGGCTTCAAGATAAGAGAACACATTACTGGGCTCAAAGTCAAGGCTACGACTGTAGACAGCAACACAGAAACGGCGATGGTCACACTAAACTGGCGGTACAGCTGTCCGGTGATACCTGAAAGGAAGCTTACCGGAACGAATACAGCAGCCAAAACCAGTGAGGTTGCAATCAAAGCTCCGGTCAATCCGTCCATCGCTTTCTTGGTGGCCTCATAAGGACTGAGATGCTCTTCCTCCATGATACGTTCTACGTTTTCTACGACCACAATGGCGTCGTCAACCACAAGACCGATGGCAAGAACCAGTCCCAAGAGTGTAAGCATATTAAGCGAGAAGCCAAATATAAGCATGAAACCGAATGTTCCGATCAATGAGATAGGAACGGCTACAATCGGGATGATAGTGGCACGCCAGCTCTGTAGTGAAAGGAATACCACGATGATTACCAGGAATAAAGCCTCGTACAAGGTTTTATACACTTCATGAATAGACTCTGAAATGTAAGTTGTCATATCAAATGTAACTTCGTATTCCAGGCCTTCCGGGAAGGTTTTGCTGATTTCTGCTATGGCTTTTTTTACATTTTCAGCCACTTCCATGGCATTGGCTCCCGGAAGCATGTAGATACCTAATACGGCTGCGTTTCCGTCGTTGATACCACTTTCGGTATTATACGATTGCGCTTCCAGTGATACACGGGCTACATCGCGCAGACGGATCAGTGAACCATCAGCATTGGCTCGTACTACGATTTCTTCGAACTGGGCGGCAGTCGACAAACGTCCTTGAGCGGTAATAGGAATCGTAATATCCAATCCTGAAACAGGCTGTTGTCCTAAAACTCCGGCAGCCGATTCTCTGTTCTGGTCTTTAAGCGCATTTTGTATATCTTGCACGGTCAGTCCAAAGTTGGCAAGGCGAGCCGGGTCTACCCAAATCTGCATCGCATAGTATCGACCTCCGATATTCGAAACACGACCTACGCCTGGAATACGGCGAATCAAGTCGAGCACATTGATTGTGGCAAAGTTACTCAAATAGATTTCATCAAACTTAGGGTCATCAGATGTCAAACAGATTGTCATCAGCTGGCTGGCTGCTTGCTTTTCGATGGAAATACCATTTTGTACCACTTCAGCCGGCAGACGAGATTCTGCCAATTTGATACGGTTTTGTATTTCTACCGCAGCCAAATCAGGGTCGGCAGAAATATCGAATGTAACAGTTGCTGAGAACCCTCCGGAGTTAGAACTGCTTGATTCCATATAAAGCATTCCCGGAGTTCCGTTTAATTCCTGTTCGATAGGAGTTGCTACGGCTTGTGATACGGTTAAGGCACTGGCTCCCGGATAAGATGCACTGATTTTAACCACAGGAGGGGTGATTTGCGGGTATTGGTCAACGGGAAGCATGGTTAAGCCAATAACTCCCACGATGACAATTAATATGGAGATGACAGCCGAGAATACGGGCCTGTCAATGAAAAAGTTTACTTTCATAGGTTTACGTTATTCTTGGGTTTCCTCTTCTTGTTTTGGGGCTTCGCTTACGTTTACTTTCATTCCCGGACTTAATTTGTGATAGCCTTCGCTGACAATCATTTCGCCCGGTATAAGTCCACGTTCTACTACTACATTATTGCCAAACTCAGGTCCGAGTTCGATAAAGCGGCGTTCAACGGTAGAGTCGCGTCGCATCACAAAAATATAAGCTCCTCCTTTTTCTATGATTAACGATTTTTGAGGAACTACGGTGGCATTCTCACGAACGTCTAACAGAAGACGTACTTTTGTAAACTGTCCGGGAAGTAGGACATGTTCAGGATTGCTCATTTCTGCGCGTACAGAAAATGTTCCGGTCTTGGGGTTTACTTGAGGTTCGGCAAAATCAACTAATCCTTTAAACGGATACACGCTGTTATCAGGCAAGGTGATGGTAACAGTTGGCTGCCAAGAGCGGGTAGAATCTTTTTGTCCCAATGTCACATTGCGTTCTTTACTCTTTAAATAGTCTAAGGCAGTCATGCTGAAATCTACCAGCACCGTATCACTTTTCACGATGGTAGCCAAAAGAGACTTTCCGCTTGTACCAACCAGGGTACCAAGGTCAACGTGGCGCTCACTGATATGACCAGAGATAGGAGAGCGTACGATGGTGTAGCCTAATTCTTGTTCAGCTTGGTCTAAATCTGCTTGACTCATCCCTACGCTGGCAATGGCTGTTTCATAAGCAGCAACTGCATTGTCCAAGTCTAACTGGCTGGCTGCATTTTGTTCGTACAGAGGTTTGATACGTGCTAAGTCGCGTTCTGCCTTGCGTGCAGTAGCTTCATCTTTTTTTAACTGAGCTCTTGCTTTATCCGCTTTTGCACGATATTGGTCTTGGTTGATGACAAAAAGCGTTTGATTACGTTTTACATAGGTACCTTCTTCGAACAACATTTGTTCAAGGAAGCCTTCCACTCGGGCACGTACTTCAACAAATTGTTGTGCACGGATGCGTCCAACGTAGTCACCATAAATTTCCACATCTTGCTTTTGTGCCGGAGCTATACTGACGATAGGAATTTCAGGGACAGGCTCCGGTTTCTGTGTCAGTATAAAATACAATGCTACAATGATAGCGATACCTACTCCTGCATAAATGGTTTGCTTTCTTTTTACCTTTAGTTCTTTCCTTGTCAAAAAACGTTTCATATTTGTAAATTTAATATTATTAGATGCCATGATAAGTATGACAATCTATGTGCCAAATTTAATAAAAATAATTTAGTTATTGAAAATCAATCAGATAACATTCTTGTTGCATCTTCGTGTATTGAGGAATGGGGAACAGAATTGTGGAAATATTCCTCATCTCCATTCGTTCCACAAATGTGCTAAAGCTGCAAGTGGATGATAAAATAACATTCTGGGGCCTGAATAACGCATGATTTCCTGGATCCGTTTTCTCATTTCAGGTTTATAGCAATGTGTGGGGCAAAGGCGGCAAGTTTTCTTTTCTTGTTTGAAAGGGCATAATGATAATCGTTTATGGGCATATAGTAGTGTTTCCTTGCAGGTAACACAAAGTGATTCTTTTCTTTCTTTATTATGGTTATGGTGGTTACAATAAAGCTTTATCATTTGTTCGATGATACGCTTTTCTTTTTCAGTTTTTAAATGTTTGTCCATTAACTTTTGAATTCGGCTGCAAAGGTACAAATAAAAAAGATATTTTTCTTACCTTTGCACCCCGAAAAAATATTAATAAAATGGTATTAGAGGAACATTTAGAGACAACAGTAAAGGCTCACAATCAATTATTGCATCGTAGAGTGGATTTATTATTGCGTACAGGAAAGCTTTTGGTAGAAAGTTTGGCGGATACGAACCGTATTGTACGAAACATGAAACGTACAGCGGCTTATCTGGGTATTCCTGAGGAAAAACTTCATATTAATGTAAGTTTTACCATGCTGATGGTGAATGTGAGTGATGGTGATTATTCGTTTACGAAGTTTCAGCGGATTGAAGGTCACGGGGTGAACATGACGGCTATTTCAGAGGTAAGCAAACTTTCATGGAGAGCGATTGAAGAGAATTATACGCTGGAGCAATATGAAGAGGAATTGGAAAAGATCCGCACAAAGAAGCGTAATTACACTCCTTGGCAGGTTGCTGTGGGTGCCGGATTTGCTTGTGGAGGATTTTGTATTCAATTCGGTTGTGACTGGATGGCCTTCTTATATGCTTCTATAGCTGCTATTATAGGTATGCGTGTTCGTTTCAGATGTAATGAGTCGGGATTGAATCATTATATGGGTATCGCTATAGCTGCTTTTGTGTCTACTTTGCTGGCATGGGCTTCCACTTTACTGCCTGCCGATTGGACTTCTACTCCATGGCATCCGTTGCTGGCTTGTGCGCTGTTTATCGTGCCGGGAGTGCCGTTGATTAACTTTGTAGACGATATGCTTGATAATTATATTCAGGTCGGTATCGTCCGGGCGGTCAACACCTTGTTAATGGTTTCTGCCATGGCGTTCGGAATTGCCTTTGCGGTAAAACTTTGTCGTATTGACGACTTCTTTCCAACCATAAGTATGGTTCCGCATCATGCTTATTGGGAGTATGCTTTGGCTGCTGCTATTTCAGCTATGGGCTTTTCTATGATTTTTAATATTCAGCGTCGTCTGCTTTGGGTTGTTGCCATTGGTGGAATATTGGCTGTATGTACCCGTAACTTTGTAAACTTAGGTCCCAGTACCGATAATATTGGCTTAGATATGGGATTGGTGATCGGTTCGTTTTCGGGTTCGGTATTGGTGAGCTTGATTGCTGTCAAGGCGGTTCATTGGTTTCATGTGCCCAATCATGTTCTTACGATTCCGTCTGTTATTCCGATGATTCCGGGAGTGTTGATGTATCGTATGCTGTTCGGATTGATAAACATGAATGTAACCGATATAGATAAAGTGACTTCATTGATGAAAGCTATTGAATGTGGGGTTAACTCCGGACTGGTTATTATGTGTATTGCGTTAGGTGTTGCTATTCCCAATATCTTTGGCCGTAAATACATTTCTTCTGCTAAGAACAAGCGTTTAGATGCTATGCTGAAGAAGCGTAGAGAGAAGGGACAGTTCGTGGAATGGTAATGCGTTTTTTTCGCTTACGTATGAAGATACTTCTTTCTATGGTTAAAGCGGAAAAACAAAAATAGCCCATTCATATAGGGGCAGATAAAAGCCCGGTATTGATAGGAAAAAATCAATGCCGGGCTTTTTGGGTCTTGTTAGATGTTATTGGCTGTTATTCAGAATTAAAAATATTCGCTATTCTTCGGCTTATTAAACCCTTGATTGAAGTCAGTCGATATTTCCAATATCAAATTTCTCAGGATGTTTTCCTTTAAAATCCTTGAAGTACAGCTTGATTTCGCGCATGTCTTTTTCTAAGTCGCCGCTGGGAATAATGTATTTTCCAGCAGTGATGCATTTCTTTTCATAGTCGATGCCTATGAGAACAATAGGGATGTTGGCTCCTAAGGCAATATAGTAAAACCCTTTTTTCCAATTCGGGTTAGCCGAACGGGTTCCTTCAGGAGTAATGGCCAAATGGAATCGTTTGCTTTTTTTTATCTGCTCTACCAACTGTTCTACCATGGAATTACGTTTTCCACGGTGTACAGGAATTCCGCCCATCCATCGGAAAATGCTACCCAGCGGAAAGAAAAACCATTCTTTCTTCATCAGAAAACCAGATTCTCTTCCGATGGAGCCAATGAAAAGCTTACCGATAAACAAGTCCCAGTTTGTGGTGTGAGGAGCTGCGCAAATGATGCATTTATCGAAGTCTGGAACATTGACTTCCGATTTCCATCCCAATAGTGTAGTGTAAATAAACTGGCAAAAGGCTTGTTTCATGTCTATTATTTTGCCAGTTCTTCTAATTGATTGAAAATGCCTTCAATGCGGCTGTTGAAATCGCTATGTAATTTTTTGTAGAATACCTTTACGCTTCCCGGTTCAGTATGGCTGATACGGCTGATGATATCTTGCTTTAAGTCGATTACTTGAAGGAAGAGTTTGCTGATGGACTCACGTTGTTCTTCTGTTCTTTCGGCACGTGCACTTTCCACGATGCATAATCCAGCTGCGAGGTCTGTAATATAGTTGACATTTTTCTTTAAGTCTCTTCTGTTTGCCATAATTGTAAGTGTTATAAGTTATAGAAATAGAATTAATTTGTGGTAAAGATACGCTTTTCTTTGATATATCTCCTTATTTTTCCATAAAAATGTTTTTTGATGTTGTAGCAGTATTAATGATTAATTGGTATATTTGCTGTATAAAAATAGAAATTAGAAAACAGATGGTTCATGTTTTATCTTCTTGGCTGAAGATAGTATTGGGATGTACTATTTTGGCTGTAGGATTTGTATTTTTTATCAATCCTTATAACATTGTTCCCGGTGGAGTATACGGGGCAAGTATTGTGCTTCATAATTTGTTTCCATCAGTGCAGGTAGGAACTTTCGGATATATGTTTGATATTCCTCTGCTGATTCTTTCCGTCCTGCTGTTGGGTGCTAAGTTGGGGGCGCGTACGATTGTAGCTGCGCTTCTGACCCCTTTGATTATGAATTTGATATCTCTCTGGGCTTATCCCACGGAAGAAGCCTTGGAGAGTCTTGATCCTTCGTTGCTTCTCGGAGGCATGATGGATATGTCTGATCATCTGATGCTTACTTCTATTATAGGAGCGGCTGTAATCGGGGTGGGTACTGGTATAGTCATACGCAGTCAAGCTACCACTGGCGGAAGTGATATTGTGGGCATGTTGTTACAGAAATATTGTCATATCCGCTTTTCTACAGCTATTCTGATGGTAGATGCCGTAGTGGTAGGCTTTGGGCTGTTAGTTATAGGCTTTGGTTTGGGAAGTGCGGATGATAATACGACTCCTTCTTGGCATTTGTCTTTTTACTCTTTGATATCTATTTTTGTCATATCCCGAGTGATAGCTTATGTCATTAATGGGGAAAAGAACGATAAACTCATGTTTGTTATCAGTGAAAAAGGACTTCCTGAACTTCGGAAATACATTCTTGAGGATTTGGATAGAACGGGTACCTGCATAAAAAGCAGTGGTCTTTATACGGGGAAGGAGAAAGAAATGCTGTTTCTGGTGGTAAGCTATAAAGAAGTAAATGGTTTGAAAATAAAGATAAAAGAGGTTGACCCGCGTGCTTTTGTCGTTGTGACCGATGCGTATGATACCTATGGAGAGGGATGGAAACAGCTTCCCTCAGAGAATGAGCTGAACCCGGAGTAGGAAAAGGCTTGGGTAAGACTTATAGAACTTTTCATCTGTTTCTGGTGGGAGAACGAGGCATTGTAATCAAGAGAGAAGCAGATAAATAGAGAAAGTTGGGCTGTTTCTTTCGTATTTCCGAAAAAAATACGAAATTTGCACCAAACGGAATTTTATTTATACAACCTATATAAATAGTAAAATTATGACAAAAAGTGCATTACAAATTGCAAGAGCTGCTTATCAGCCGAAATTACCTAAAGCCCTGAAGGGTGCTGTAAAGGTGCAGGAAGGAGAAGCTACTCAGTCGGTTGCTGACCAGGAAGCTATCCAGAAATTGTTCCCGAACACTTACGGCATGCCGTTGATTAAATTCGTGGAAGGCGAAGAAAAAGAATACGCTCCGTTGAATGTGGGCGTTATTTTGTCTGGTGGTCAAGCTCCGGGCGGACATAACGTTATTTCAGGTCTGTTCGATGGAATCAAGAAATTGAATCCGGCTAACAAGTTGTATGGATTTATCTTGGGTCCTGGCGGTTTGGTTGACCATAACTATAAAGAACTGACAGCTGATATTATTGACGAATACCGTAACACAGGTGGTTTCGACATTATCGGCTCAGGACGTACTAAACTGGAAAAAGAAGACCAGTTCGAAAAAGGATATGAAATTCTGAAAGAATTAGGTATCAAAGCTTTGGTTATCATCGGTGGTGACGACTCTAACACAAATGCGTGTGTATTGGCTGAATATTATGCTGCTAAGAAATATGGCATTCAGGTAATCGGTTGTCCGAAGACAATCGACGGTGACTTGAAGAATGAAATGATTGAAACTTCATTCGGTTTCGATACTGCTTGTAAGACATACTCAGAAGTTATCGGTAACATCGAACGTGACTGTAACTCTGCACGTAAGTACTGGCACTTCATCAAACTGATGGGTCGTTCAGCTTCTCACATTGCTTTGGAATGTGCTTTGCAGACTCAGCCTAATGTTTGTATCATCTCTGAGGAAGTTGAGGCTAAGAACATGTCTTTGGACGATGTAGTTACTTACATTGCTCAGGCTGTTGCTGACCGTGCTGCTGCCGGTAACAACTTCGGTACTGTATTGATTCCTGAAGGTTTGATTGAGTTTATTCCTGCAATGAAGAGTCTGATTGCTGAACTGAACGACTTCTTGGCTGCTAACGGTGAAGAATTCAATAGCATCAAACGTTCAAAACAGCGTGATTATATCATCAGCAAGTTGTCTGCAGAAAACTCTGCTATTTACGCTTCATTGCCTGAAGGTGTAGCTCGTCAGCTTTCATTAGACCGTGACCCGCACGGAAACGTTCAGGTTTCACTGATTGAAACTGAAAAACTGTTGTCTGAAATGGTGGCTACTAAGTTGGCTCAGTGGAAAGAAGAAGGTAAGTTTGTAGGCAAATTTGCTGCTCAGCACCACTTCTTCGGTTATGAAGGACGTTGCGCTGCTCCTTCTAACTTCGATGCAGATTATTGCTACTCATTGGGTTACACAGCTTCTATGTTGATTGCTAACGGTAAGACTGGTTATATGTCATCTGTACGCAATACTACTGCTCCGGCTGAAGAATGGATTGCAGGTGGTGTGCCTATTACAATGATGATGAACATGGAACGCCGTCACGGTGAAATGAAGCCAGTTATCCAGAAAGCATTAGTAAAACTGGATGGAGCTCCGTTCAAAGCATTTGCTGCTGTTCGTGATACATGGGCAAAAGAAACTTCATACGTTTATCCGGGTCCGATTCAGTACTTCGGTCCTACAGAAGTATGTGACCAGCCGACTAAGACATTGCAGTTGGAACAATCTAAATAATATTAAGTCATATCATGATCAGTTGAAGTGTATCGGCATTTGCTGATACACTTCTTTAAATAAACATGTTATGCAGTTTATTATGAAGAATCTGGTAAATGTCGGTTTTTGATATTGCCAGATTCTTTATTTTGTTTGTAATTAGCTATTCGTATTATATTATACGTAACCTCTTTCTTTTCTTAAAAGTAGAATTATGGCAAAGGAGCCTCCCACAACGGCAGTAAACCGTCCGCGTAAGGCGGGTACAAAGTCGCGTACTGCCACTAGAAAAGCTTCGGCTGCGGGAAAACGCAAAGCAAAACAAGCAGAACAAAGCCGGAAAGACCTTTCTTCGTGGTTTTATTATCTTGCTATGGGAGTAGCAGCTGTTATTTTTACTGCATTTTTTTACTACTTCTTTATCCGCCCGTATGCATACCGCTGGAAACCTTGTTCGGGTTTGAAAGCCTATGGTGTATGTCTTCCTTATGGTTATAAGGTGCATGGATTTGATATTTCCCATCATCAGGAAAACATAAACTGGGCTGAGTTGAGCAGGGCCAAACACACTCCTTTTCCTGTACGTTTTGTTTTTATCAAAGCTTCTGAAGGAGGTGATTTCAATGATTCTGCTTTCCGGCAAAATTTTGAGCAGGCACGTAAGTACGGTTTTATTCGTGGAGCTTATCACTTTTACAATCCGAATACAGATGCATTGCGTCAGGCTGATTTTTTTATCCGGACAGTTAAGCTTGAACCAGGAGATTTACCTCCTGTACTCGATATAGAAAAAAAAGGAAAGGATATTGAAAAACTGCGCCACGATTTGAAAATATGGCTTGACAGAATAGAAGCTTATTACCATGTAAAGCCGATTCTATATACGTCTTACAAATTTAAGACTCGCTATCTGAATGATTCGGTATTTAACTCCTATCCTTATTGGATAGCCCATTACTATGTAGATTCGGTGGAGTATAGAGGAGAATGGAAATTCTGGCAGCATACAGATGCCGGTACCTTGCCGGGTATAAGAAAACAAGTTGATTTGAATGTTTTTAATGGCAGTATAGAGGAACTCGAAGAAATGACAGTTCGCTCTCTTTTGCAAGATTCACTGAAGAACGGACCTAAAAAAACGCTTTGACATTTCAATGAGGATGTCAAAGCGTTTTCTTTAAGATGCCAGTACGTTTTAAAAAAACGTACTGGCATCTTTTTATTTCATAATCAGTTTAACTGCAGCCCAGTTGTTTTTTTCCCGATGGTGAACAAACTCCATACCTAAACTTTCGGCTTTTTCTCGGATAGCCTGAATGTCCTGCACGTAAAATCCACTCATATAAATTTCAGATCCGCTATGCATGCAATTGGCGTAGGCAGCCATGTCATTTAACAGAATATTGCGGTTGATATTGGCAATGATTACATCGAAAGGTTGTTTGTTTGCCAGTAAGGAGGCATCTCCCAGCTCAACCGTAATATTGTCAATATGATTCAGCTTGATGTTGTCACGTGAATTGTTTACACACCAGTCGTCTATATCAATGGCGGTAACCGGATTGGCTCCACGCATACTTGCTAAGATAGCAAGAATAGAGGTTCCGCATCCCATGTCAAGAACCGACTTTCCTTTTAAGTCGGCATCCAAGAGTTCTCCCAGAATGGAACTGGTGGTTTCATGATGTCCGGTTCCGAATGCCATTTGAGGATTAATAACAATATCATATTCAGCTTCCGGATAATCTTTATGGAAGGTGCTATGTATCACGCAACGGTTTTCAATGACAATGGGTTGGAAAAAGTTTTTTTCCCATTCCTCATTCCAATTCTTGTCTTCCGGTTCATTGATGATGTATGATATTTCTGTGTCGGGGATAGGGAAGTCAGCCAATACAGTCTTTAATGCTTCCTCATCGAATAAGGCTTGCTGAACATAGGCCTGCATTCCGCCTTCGCATTCCACAAAGCTTTCAAATCCAATTTCTGCAGTAAGCGCAGAGAGCACGTCGGTTATAATTTCATTACACGGTTGTGCAGTAAAAGTTACTTCGAAGTATTTCATAAATAGAAAGGATTTCATTAATTTTCGCAAATATACTCAAAATAGGGAAAAACTAACCTTGAAATAGAGAATTTATACTTGCAGAAAACGAAGAACTTTCTAATTTTGTAATTTAATAAAAAGAGATGCTTATGAAAGGTAAAGTATTTGCTTCATTGCTGTTAGTCTGCCTGCCTTGGCTGGCTATGGCGCAGAGTAATGATGACCTTTATTTCATTCCGAAGAAAGAAAAAAAAGTGGAGAGGAAAGAAAAGGTCAGTCAGGCTCCGGCGAAGGTTTCAAATACAGCTGTATATGCTGCCCCGGGGTCAACAGTTGTGGTGAAAGATGCAGCTGGCAGAACTCGCGACGTTGATGAATATAACCGTCGTTACACTTCACGTGACTATACGTTTTCAGCAGACGACAATACGCTGTATGTAGAAGAAAAGCCCTCCCATGAGCGTGGAGAATGGGTAAACGGATTCGAGGGCTCGCAGGATGACTATGAGTACGCCATGCGTATCGTGCGTTTCCGAAGTCCGCGCTATGCTATTCCGGTAAGCAGTCCGCTTTATTGGGATGTGGTTTATGGAGCCTACCCCTCATGGCAATGGAATGTATACGATGACGGACTATATGCTTATGTATTTCCTACCTATACCAACCCGATGTGGTGGGACTGGCGTTGGTCATGGGGATTCTCCGGTCCTCATTGGGGTTTCAATTGGGGATGGCATTCTCCCTGTTATTATAACAGCTGGTATTCACCTTACTGGCATGGAGGCTATTGGGGGCATGCATGGCATCATCACCATTATTATCATTATGGTCATTATTATCCGCATTACGGTTGGGGTGGAGGACATTATTCTTATGGACACACCGACTACCGGTCAAGCCGTTATCGGGGAAGTGGTTCTTCTCGTCGTAACTATGTGTCATCGGGGGTACAGGGAAATTCATCTCGTCCGCGGTATGGAAATTCCAGTGTGCGGCGAAATTCCTCTTCGAGCATTGGCAGAGTGGTGCGTTCGAATGAAAATAATCGGATCAATTCAGTACGTCCGTCGGGAATCTCAGGCAATAGAGGTACAGTGGGCACACGTACTCCGGTAAGGGGAAGCAGTTCCGGATATGTTCGTCCTGGTACAACCATTGACCGTAGCGGAAATACTTATAACCGGCCGAGCAGTACGCGCCGTAGTAACACATATAACTCGAATACATCGAGATCTCGCAATAGCTATAACACGCAGCGGAGCACCGGTCGGAGTAGTTTCTCTTCGGGTAGCGGAAGTTCGTATAACCGCGGTTCAATGGGTGGCGGTAGCACACGTCGCAGCAGTGGCGGCGGAAGTTCACGCAGGCGGTAAATTAAAAAGAATAAGGAGAAAAGAGTATGAAAACGAGAATAGGAATCGTAGCCTTGATGGCTGGAATTTCATCGGCAGCAGTTGCTCAGAGTCAATACGATGTAATTCGGTTTATGGATAATGAGCTGAACGGAACAGCCCGCTTTGTGGGTATGGGAGGCGCCATGGGTGCTTTGGGAGCCGATTTGTCGACTATGTCAACTAATCCTGCCGGTATCGGGATGTATCGGAGCAACGATGTTGCACTGACGTTTGGCTTTAATGCCAACCATTCGAATGCCGACTTGGGTGGAATAGTCTCTAAGGAAAAGCGTACCAAGGCTTCGTTTGACCAGATAGGTTTTGTATGGAGTAATAAAATAGGGAATAAGACGAATCTGCGTTACGTGAATTTCGGATTTAACTACCGGAAGCGTGCCAATTTCAATCGCCAGTTCTCATCAGCCGGAGGATTTTCTGACGGGGCTTCGCTGAGCTGGCAGATGGCGGACATGCTTTGGCAGGCAGAAGATGGTGTGGGCCACTATTATAATACGTTAGGCGATTTTAATGATTTGCTTGACGCAGGATTTAAAGGCTCTAAGTTGGGTGACCCTTACACTGATTCTTATTTCTACGGAACTCCTTATCTGTCTTCTATGGGAGCAAGAACCGGATTATTAGATCCCTTGCTTGCTGAAGGCAGTCTTTTAGATGATCCGGAGGCAAAGCTGATAGGCTTTTTGCCTTGGAATTCCGACGGGCATCAGTATTACAGCCGTGAAGAGGGCGGTGTAGAAGAATATGATTTTAATCTTTCTTTCAATGTGCAAGACCGCTATTACTTTGGGGTTACCGTGGGAGCTTATTCGTTGAATTATAACCGCTACTCTTCGTATGGGGAAAACATTGTAGATGGAGAGGCTAAAGGTAATTTTACGCTTAATAACTGGTATAAGCAAGAGGGAACCGGATTTGACGTAAAATTAGGAGCTATTATCCGCCCGTTCGAGTATTCACCTTTCCGCATCGGATTCTCGATACATACGCCTATCTGGTATTCAGTAACCGAATATCATACAGCTACGCTTACAGCTGGAGCAACTTCTTTTCCGGAAGGGACGCAGTATACAGAAAACCTTTCTGATTACTTGAATCCGGAATATGTATGGGATTACCGTCTGACTACTCCTTGGCGTTTTGGGGTTAGTATGGGAACTATTGTCAGTGGAATGATGGCGCTGGATGCTGAATATGAGTATGCCAAATATTCTTCGGCACATTTGGAAGATGTCGATGGATATGAATTGAACGGAACAACAGCCGTGAATGAATCGTTGAAGGGAGTGCATACTTTCCGTGTGGGTATGGAAACCAAGCTGACTTCAGCCTTCAGTATGCGTGCTGGTTATAATTTCCAGTCATCGCCTATTCATGAAGATTCATTTAAAAACATTCCATTTACCGATGAAACCCGTACCGATGCCGAATATTTAAATTTGAAGTCGCGTCAGGCAGTAACCTTTGGTATGGGATATAGAGGACGTCTGTTTTATGCCGATGTAGCTTATAAATATGACTTCTATAAGGCCAATTTTTATGCATTCGGTTCATCTGACATAGAATTACCGGCTACGAAAGTGAACAATGAACGTCATCAAGTGTTATTTACGCTGGGAGTTCATTTTTAAGAGTTCATTGTGATTGTTTTAAACATAGGCAAAGAGATTGTTTTTACTGAAAAGTTAAACAGTCTCTTTTTATTTATAGCTTAGAGAGATGAATCAAATATTTTTATTGAATAACAAGCCAGTTCGGACTCATTTGTTGTCGTTGAGCGAGCATGGGAATAAACTTTTTGTTGAAAAACTGACACCGGGAGTACCGCATGTTTTAGGAATCCGTATTCCCGAATTACGTAAATTGGCCTCCCAGATAGCAAAGACAGATTGGGAGAGGTATTTGTTGACAGCCGATTCTTATTATATGGAAGAGCGTATGCTTCAGGGAATGGTCTTGGGGTGTATCCGTCCGGATAATGATGTAGAAGTATATTTAGAGCGTGTAACCCGTTTTGTGAAACTAATTAACAGCTGGTCGGTTTGCGATACATTCAAGTTTGGAGGTGGAAAGAAATTTCTTGCGACTCATAAAGTACGGCTCTGGGAGTATTTGTGTGGGTGGATGAAAGCCGGAGGAGAGTATGAAATCCGCTTTGGTGTGGTGATGGCAATGTCAATATTTATAGATGAAGACTATATAGATGCTTATTTGTTGAAGTTGGATGCCATTCGTCATGAGGGGTATTATGTAAAGATGGCAGTTGCCTGGGCTTTATCAGTTTGTTTTGTGAAGTTCGAGAAACAGACATTGGCTTATTTTCATCACAGCAGTTTAGATAAATTTACTTATAACAAGGCTTTGCAGAAAATAATAGAGTCATATCGGGTTTCATCTGAAATGAAGACGGTTATTAAGGCAATGAAGCGCTAAAGGCTTATTACGGTTGAGGCTCGGTGGCAGAAAGTATAAAGAAGAAAAAGGCATGTACTATAACTTATCTCTATTTTATAGTACATGCCTTTTATATGATGAAACCTTCAGGGTTTATCGAGGCTGTTCGCAGGTCAGATTACGCAGTTTTCCTTTAAATCCGTTTAATTTATCTCCTATTTGTTCAAGAGGGAAGATTAATGTTTCCTGGTAAGTCATATACTCCATGCGCTTATACTCTTTGCGGTAAACTTTCATGGTGCGTCCTTCCAAGCGTTCCTGAAGTTTTCCGTTTACGTATAAAGAAGTACCTTTATAATCGCCTTCAATGCGGATATCTGTCCATTGTTCAGTGGGCAGTTGGAATGAATTGAAAACAAAAGTATATCCGTCGCGGCTGAAAGCGATTCTTCCGGTATTTTCCCAGTTAGTATAGACCACCGAGTGCGGACCTTTAAATAATACTCCGCTGATATTGGTGTCTTTATCGGGGCAGATACCGAATGAAACGGTGTAGGGGTAGCCTATTTCAGGAATAGAAGTCGATAAAGAATCTGTGCCGTTTAAGGAACGAACTTCATTGGGCTGAAGCAATTCTTTTTTTCCTGAGACACGTGCCAGCAAGTTGATACCCGGAGCTTCGGGAGTGGTTTTACACAGAGCTTCAAAGTCAGCATAAGTTTTTTCTTTGTTTGCTCCTCTCCATAGTTTTTCCGATAAAACTTGTACAGCTGGGAATGAGCGCAGATGCACGTCTTGTTCTGAAATACCGTTTCCGCACTTGTCATTCCATACGGCAAACATAGCACCCAGTACTCCGGGAGTTCCTTCCGGTAGTGTTTGTTTCCGGTTCATAATCCAGGGCGACCATGATTCATAGAGCCATTTGTGGTCCAGAAAATCGCGGTAATAACCTGCTGCCGGAACAATATAAAGATAAGTGTCGCATGAATTAATCAGTTTATATCCGTCTTTCAGAGAAACCTCTGGATCAACCCAGTCATACGACCATGCGTTGACAGTTACTCCTTCGGCTTGTACTGGAGTCTTTCCCGGAAGCCACTTTAATCCTCCCCACATACGTGGATTCTTTCCGTGCTGAGCTACAAACTTCAGGTAACGGTCAGTGAAATAGCGGTACTGTTCTGCTTCTTTTTTGTTATACTCATCTGTTCCGATGTGTAGGTCTGGACCGATGAAAACCGGATTTTCTCCCTCTATGTACTCCTTCAATAGACAGTCAACAAACTTATAGGTTTCTTCCTTATATAGGTCTAAGTGGTCCATGCCGTAATGTTGGCTGGCTATTTCGGGCTTGTATTGAGTGAATGCCAGAGAGTGGGCGGGAACATCTATTTCTGGTATGACATTTACTCCATATTCCATTCCGAGTCGCTGCAAGTCGGTGAATTCTTTTTTCGTATATGCTCCATCTTTAGCTGTCAGTCCGGGAAACCGGTCGCTTTCCAGACGGAAGGCTGCGTAAGTTTGATTCCAGTCATTGTTGAAAAACTGAGAGAATCCGTTGTCGTTCAGGTGAATCTGAAATTCGTTCATTTTGTAGAAAGACAGAATTTTTACGTACTGTCTTAAATAGTCTATGGTAAAGAATTTGCGGGCTACATCCAGCATAAATCCACGGTTAGGGAACAAAGGAAAGTCACGTGCAACACCTTTGGGAAGTGCGCCCTGCTCATTGTTTAATATTTGCAGCAAGCTGCGTGTTCCCCAGAAAACACCTTTGGCAGTAGGAGCAGAGAGTGTGGCATTCCGTCCTATATTCATGATATATCCCTCATCGCCCAGTTCTTTATCTGGTGAGATTAAAGAGAGGACAATATCGTTTTTCTGAGATTTACCGGTGCAGACAGTATATTCCCAACCGAACATCTCTTTTAAATCACCGGCTAAAATATGGGCTGTAGCAGAAAGTTTTTCTTCATCGGAGGCTGCGACAACAATACGTCCTTTGCTGGGTAAGCATAATTTCCCTTTCCCTCCCTTCCATTGTTGGAGTGCAGGAATCACATCAGGACAAGCCTCTTGAGCTGCCAGGCTGAAAAACAATCCGAGCATGCAAATAAAAATGATGATTTTTTTCATGGTAATTAATTATTTTGTTAAAGGTTTATTTCGTTGGCAAAAATAATCTATAATTGTGAATAAGATTCTATGTAGGTGACTTTATTTACCTTTTAAATAAAAATTAAGAAGCATTTAATCGATATTTTATACTTTTTTCGTATCTTACTTCCAGACTTTTAAAGACAGAAATTTATGGAAATCATTCATGATGCATTGCGTAATCAGTTCAAGACAGAAGTGGAAGGCCACCTTGCACACGTGGCTTACCGGATAGAAAACGGGGCGCTTGATATTCGCCATACGATTGTTCCTGAAGAAATCGGGGGACGGGGCATTGCGTCTGCTTTGGTAAAAGCAGCTTATGATTATGCCCGTGAAAAAGATTTAAGGGCAGTTGCTACCTGTTCGTATGCCGTAGCATGGCTGGAGCGGCATCCCGAATATGCAGGTGAGAAAGGAGCAGACTTTGCAGGCACGCACTCGTGTGCGCTTTAGGCAGAGTCAGTCTGGTTTTGATGTGGGTACGTCAAAATGTTTTTTGCAGTGATTACACACATATTCCCAGTGATTGGTTCCCGGAGGAGCTGCTGCCAGCATAGACAGCAGGGCTGAAAATAGAGCCCGAATGCGTTTGCTGTTTCTTACAGTCAGTTTGATGTCGTCTGAGTGGCAGTATGGGCAATATTTTAAATCCTCCGGAATCATTTGGTTTTTCTTGAGCAACGTCCTTGCTTTTTCATAGTCATCTTCGTAAACTAAGATGTCTATCTCGGTGAATGAAGCTTCGAAACCTCTCAATACATCTGAAGTATGTATATTGTGGAGGACGGAAGTGATACCTTCATTTTCCAAAGCTCCTTGGATGATTTGTGCCTGAAAAGAGTCATAGCAGGTGAAAACTCTTACTGTTCTCATATCTTTAATTCTTTGTTATGGTTTGATAAGGAAGTTTTGTTTTTCCCCGGAACGTTATACTCTGAATATTTTTCTAAGAATCGTTCCCGGAATTGTGTGGCGGAATGTGCTCAGTTTATCTGTGCGTTCATCCACCTTTTCCAAGAGCGCTACTGCATCTTTATCTGAAATAATACCGTTATCCTCCATTTGGCGGATTACACACCGCTCGTGTCTTAAAAGCATTCGGATAGACTTTTGGGTTAAGGCATACCGGTAGGCTTTAGGAAAGTCGGTTGCTAATTTTTCTATAATCAGATTTATAGCCTCAATATTCCTCATGACTTCTTCTTTCAGGATGGAAGTCACTGTTTCCTGTTCTTTGTTAAGCAGTGATGATGAATCTAATTCTTCTAAGAACTTCAGATTTTCTTTTTGCAGAATGAGAAATCCTCGTCCCAAGTCATACACCCGTGCGATGCTTTCACGGAAGTAGAAGCTGGTAAGGTCATGAAGATACGGGTTCTTGTGTATGCGGCTTAGTAAGTCAGTCCGGTTACAGAAACTGAAGATAGATTGCCTTTGGTCGAGTGGAAAAGTTCCGTCGTGGTCGTAAAGTTCATCGAGTGAGTTCATCAGTCTTCTGAAAGTCATAGGCTTGATAATACCCTCATTGAAGATATTGTGGCAAGTTGCTTTTTCCCGGTCAAGCACACGCAAGCGTATTTCTGTAAGCAGTGCATGCGTACCTACTGGCTGGAGGGCTTCCTGAGGCGATTCGCACAAATAGTTGCTTACCTTTTCCCATGAAGTACCTTGTAAAGCTTCCCGCTTTTTGAGCTGTTCCAGATACTTCTCTGAATTCTCTCGGATTGATTTCTGTACATTATATTCCATCATGATACGAGCCGATGGAACATGAATCAGCCCTAATTTATTGAGTAGCCACCGGGTAGTAGTGGCATTCACGCTTAAAGTAAGTGTAACAATTCCAGCGGTAAAAAACAACATTTGGCTTCGTATTTCTTCCGGGATGGCTGGGGTATATGAAACCATCAGAGCTAAAGTCATTCCTAAAGCTCCGCGCAAGCCTCCCCAAGTAAGGATAACCGATTCACGTTTGCTGAGACCGTATCCCATCCGTTTCATAACCGGATAAAGCATCATAATCATGATAAACCGGAAAATGTTCAGAGCTACGTAAATGAGTAATAAGATGCCGAATGCACTCCATGTAAATTCCACTTTTTCGGCTATAACTACTCCTACAATAATAAAAATGAGTGTGTTGGCAAGGTAGGTGAGTAATTCCCAGAAGTGTTCCATAAAACTGTTTACCTGTGGCTTTAACCGAGGTTTCCCGACATAAGTAATGGTAAGCCCGAAAACTAACAGCGCAATGACCCCTGACACTCCTAAATAGTATTGAGAAAGAATGAAAGTGAGATAAGCAGAAAGAATGATGACACTGTTTTGTATCATTTTTTCCGAGTTAATGCGCGTAATGAACCAGATAACCAGACGGGCAAGGACGAACCCTAGTAAAGCACTGATGCTAACTACTTGAAGAAATTCAATTAGAGGAGAATCTTCACTTCCACCCGTAGCGGCATAAGTTCCGAAAAACAGCATGAAGCAGACAATACCGGTTCCATCGTTCAGCAGCGATTCTGCATCTACCAAAGTGGAGAAACGTTTGCTTGTTTTCAGCTCATGAAGCAAAGCTACTACAGCTACCGGGTCGGTGGCACTGATAAGAGCTCCGAACATCAGCGCAAAGGTCCAGGTCCATGATTCGAATCCCGGTACGCAGACTCCAATCCCCACGAGGAGTAATCCGGTGAGAAGCATACAAATGACCAGTCCCGGAACTGCCAGAAGGGTTGCATTGGCTAAGGTTTTTTTGAATATATGCAAGTTAAGTTCGTATGCGGCATCAAAAATAAGTACCGGAAGAAAAAGGTAAAGAATCAGGTCTGGATTGATATTTGCCACAGAGTCAATAGATGAAGAAAGGTTTTCTGAAAAATGGAAAAGACCGGAACGGTTACATATTCCCACTGCCAGTCCGACAAGAAATAGTCCGACGGTATAAGGAAGGCGACTATGCTTGAGTAAAGATTTCAGTATAGCACCAATTATCAGTCCGCCAATAGTCAGCAGGAGGGGGGAGAGCAGGGTAAATTCTTCCATAATACTTTAATTAGGTCAATGTATATTGAGTTAACACTTAATCTGATGAATTATTCTAATTGTTCGAAGCACGGCTGTATAAGTTTAGTATATAGCTAATTTGCCTCAATTACAAAGAAACGAAGAAGTTTTTATAAATACAAGTTTTATAAACAGAAGCAGAGCTTATTGTAGTCGGGATGACTGTCATTGATGGAATGTTACATGAATTTTAACTTATTGAAACGGGTTTGTAACATGTAAGTCCGACCTTTGCAGTGTCAAAAAGAAATAAAAAAAACTGAATGAAGAAATTGTGGATCATAGCCGGACTGATGGGCTATATGGCTTTTCCAGCATTGGCTCAGGGAAAGGTAGAAAAAGAAGCAAAGAAGGGAGATGCGATTATTACGATATTTTCGGATTTTCATTCTGGATTTGGTTCAACTAATGATGAACGAGGATTTAATTTAGAACGTGCTTACGTGGGTTATCAGTACAAATTGGGTCACGGACTAAAAGTAAAGGGGGTAGTAGATTTTGGTCAATCGAAGGATGTGAACGATTATCAACGTATTGGCTATATCAAAAATGCGCAGCTTACTTGGCAACATGGAGCATGGACGCT
>URDR01000014.1 GCA_900546645.1 uncultured Bacteroides sp.
ATTGAGGACTCAAAACAACTGGCCTTATTCTAAACTTATCCCGAACTCAGGTAATTCCTTAATTGTCCAAAACGAAGAAAAAGAAAAAACGCCCAACAGTGAAGAGAACAGCAGGTTTTCCACAAAAAGAGAACCTAAAACACCTGCCACACCTAAAATTAGAAAAATCCACCAGCACCTCGTTCCCCAGTAGTATTCGGCTTTTACCACTACCGGATGAAAGAAACCAATAATCAGAAACGTGCAGATGCCGATAATCAACCCATCCAGGTGACAAGCTGTGAGAAACTCCATCTTAGATTTCTTTACGGATAGGTATTTCTTTCTTTATGCTTTGTTCCAAAGAAATCAAGGTTTCGGTTGCAACAACTCCCGGAATTTCCTGAATACGTGAATTCAATAACTCCATCAAATGCTCATTATCTGTAGAATACAGCTTTGTAAGCATCGTATAAGGGCCGGTTGTGAAATGACACTCTACGATTTCCGGAATTTTCTTCAACTCCGCAACCACGCTCTTATACATAGAACCCTTTTCGAGTTTAATTCCCACATACGTACAAGTGCTATATCCTAAGCTCTTAGGATTCACATGGTATCCAGAGCCGACAATTACACCTAAGTCTATCAAGCGCTGTACACGCTGGTGAATTGCTGCACGAGATACACCACACTCTGCCGCTACATCCTTAAACGGAATACGGGCATTCTGAGAAATAATTTCCAGAATCTGTTTGTCAAGTTTATCAATCTTCTCCATAAATTAATCAGTATTTATCATATTGTAAGCAAATGTAGAAAAACTTTTTTATTCCTGTTCTATTTAAGCAAAAAAAAACATGTTTTTTTATGGAAAAACAGCAATCTACAGGTTTATTGTTTTAGTAAATCTTTGATTTTTGAGATTTTTCCTCTTCTTTCAAAAGAAAAAGTATCACTATACGTATCTATATACTCAAATAAGGATAAAGATTTTCCCCATAGGTTTCGCTTTTCCTCGACTGACGTTTTCATACTTCCATCATAGAAATATAACTCAGCCAACATCTCAGCTCGATATAGAAGTTCAAACGACGGATAACTTTTTAATTGAGACAGAATCTCTTCCGAACTTGCCTGGCGGAAAAAGGCTTCAGAGGAACCTATATAAGTCTGATACATTTGTTGCAGTTCCTCCTGCACTTCAAAAGCATCGGTTTCTTTCTTTTCCCTCAGTTTCTCCAATGCTTCTAAAAACTGCCGCACCAAACACATTACATAGTCTCGTTCTAACATAGTATTCTTTTTTTTATTAACAAAGATACTGATTCTACAAAAGAATACAGTTCCACATCGATTATTTTTCTTTTTTTACCTACCATCTGAACCATTTGTATTTTAATTCAGTTAACTTTGTAATAGATAAGAATATAAAGGAATATGCATCCATTAGAATTATTTAAGTATTGCCCGAAGTGCGGCTCATCTCACTTCGAAATTCATAATGAGAAATCGAAACATTGCAACGACTGCGGATTTACCTATTACTTTAACTCCAGTGCTGCAACTGTAGCATTTATTCTAAACAAAAAAAACGAGTTATTGGTATGCCGCCGGGGGAAAAACCCTGCCAAAGGGACACTCGACCTTTCCGGAGGGTTTATCGACATGAATGAAACAGGAGAAGAAGGGGTTTCTCGCGAGGTTAAAGAAGAAACCGGCTTGATTGTGACCGAAGCGAAATATCTTTTTTCACTTCCAAACACTTACCTCTACTCAGGCTTTTTAGTTCATACACTCGACTTGTTTTTTTCATGCAAGGTAGAAGATGACACCCAACTGAAAGCCATGGATGATGTGGCAGAATCATTTTGGGTTCCATTAAGCCAAATCAATCCCGAAGAGTTTGGACTCGACTCTGTACGCAAGGGAGTTAAATACTTCCTAAAAAATATCAACTTAAAAAACGGAAACGAATGAAAAATAAAAAATACTTATGGCTTGCCGGATGGCTCTGCGCTATCCCTCTTTCGCTTGCTGCACAGCAAACCGAACCGCTCACCGGAAAAAAGCGGCTGTTTAATGAAGGAAAAACCTTGTTTTTGCGACAAGACTATGCTTCCGCAAGGCAAGCATTGACACACTATGTCAAATTAGAGAAGCAATCAGACTTGCTGGACGAAGCAAACTATATGCTTGCCTGTACAACCTATGAACTTCAGATGCCTAACCGCATCCAGACGCTCAGCGATTACCTGGAAGCTCATCCCGAATCAAGATATGCTAACCGTATCCAGTCGTTTATCGCTTCTTCCTATTTCTTTGAAGGCAAGTATATGGAAGCCATTGCCAACTTTAAAGGATGCGACCTTGAACAGCTTGCCGACCAGGAACGAGACGATTGTACGCTGCGGCTTGCTACTTCTTATCTGAAAATAAACAACTTGAGCGAAGCTGCCTTCTGGTTTGCCATCTTAAAAGAGGTCAGCGCTACCTATCAGGCCGATGCTACTTATCACTTAGCTTATATTGCTTATGTCCAGAAAAAATACGACGAAGCTCTGCAGGGCTTCCGTGTTGTGCAAGAGCACTCTACTTATAAGCAGCTTGCGCCTTATTATATAGCCGACATTTACTTAATTAAGCAGAAATATTCCGAAGCTCTTCATATAGCCAACTTATATTTAGAGGCTTATCCACAAGGGAAGCATAAAGAACAAATGTGGAGAATAGCCGGTGAAGCTGCTTATGGCATGAACGACTATGCTACTGCCATCAGTTCACTCAGCAAGTACCAGCAGGTTGCCGAACATCCGGAAAGAAACGCCATGTATAAATTAGGTATGAGTTATTTTCATACAAAAGTATATTCGAAAGCTGCTTCCTGCCTCGGAATGGCAACCGGACCGAAAGATGCTTTAACCCAAAATGCTTACTTACACATGGGGTTGGCTTACCTCCAACTCAAAGAGCGCAATCAGGCACGTATGGCTTTTGAACAAGCCTCAACCAGCAATTCTGATTATGCCATCCGTGAACAAGCTTTATACAATTATGCACTCTGCATCCATGAAACATCTTACTCTCCTTTTGCCGAGTCGGTTACTGTCTTTGAACGTTTCTTAAACGAATATCCACAGTCGGCTTATACCAATAAGGTGAACGATTATCTGATTGAGGTCTATATGAACACCCGGAGTTACCTGGCTGCTTTGCGCTCTATTGAGAAAATCAGTCATCCCGGAACGCGTATCCTTGAAGCTAAGCAAAAACTATTGTTCCGCCTCGGTACGCAAGCTTTTGCACAGGCTTCATTTGAACATGCCATGGAATACTTCACCCAGTCACTGCAATTGGGACAGTATAATCGTCAGACTAAAGCTGATGCCTATTACTGGCGTGGAGAATCGGCTTACCGCTTAGAGCAATATGCGGCTGCCGGAAATGACTTACGCTTATATCTGGAATTTTCAACTGACAAAAACAGTCAAGAGTATGGCCTTGCATTATATAACTTAGGCTACACGGAATTTAAACAAAAACAATACAACAAAGCATTAACCTGGTTTTCACGCTGCATTGAGTCCGGTAAAACACAAGACCCGTCTGTAACCGCCGACGCACATAACCGCATGGGAGACTGCTATTTTTATAACCGCCGATTTGATGAAGCACGTGCACAATACGCACAAGCCTCCATCATCAATCCGGCTTTAGGCGATTACTCACTGTTCCAGGAAGCATTTGTAAAAGGCTTACAGCGTGACTATGCCGGAAAAATTGAAACACTGAACCGCTTGCTCTCCACTTATCCCTCGTCACAATACATCGATGATGCCTTATACGAGCAAGGACGTGCGTTCGTTCTTTTGGAAGACAATGTACATGCCATTGCGCGCTATACACTCTTAACCGAACGCTACCCCGACAGTCCGCTTTCACGCAAGGCTGCCAACGAAATCGGTCTGCTGTATTATCAGAACGACCGCTATGCTGAAGCAATAGCTGCCTACAAAAAAGTTATCCAGACTTATCCGGGAAGTGAAGAAGCACGTCTGGCACAAAGAGACTTGAAGTCAATCTACATTGACTTAAATAAAGTAGATGAATATATGGCCTTTGTTTCAGCCTTGCCCGGCGGAGCCAACTTTGATATAAGCGAACGTGACTCACTGACCTATGTAGCGGCTGAACGCGTGTACATGCGCGGTAATATGGAAGAAGCCAAAAACAGCTTTACACATTATTTGCAGTCGTTCCCGCAAGGAGCCTTCAGTGTTAATGCGTCCTACTATCTGGGGCTGATAGCCTATAACCAGAAAGATTATGCCAACGCAAGCGTTTATTTGGATAAAGTCATAGAATATCCTGACAGCAAATTCTCTACAGAAGCAATGAGCATGTGTGCCTCCATGGCTTACCAAGACAAAGCATACGAGAAAGCACTCAGCCTCTACAAACGGATGGCCGACCGATCAACCTCACAGGAAGAACGCCTACAGGCTGAAACCGGAGCATTACGCAGTGCAGCCATGCTCAATCAGCCGGAAGAAATCATTGCATCGGCATCTGTACTGCTGGCTCACAGCAAACTGTCACCGGAACTTGAAAGTGAAGCGCGTTATTACCGTGCTAAAGCCTTATTAAACCAGAATCCGAACGAAGCTATTCAAGACCTGACGATATTGGCTAAAGACACACGCAATGTCTATGGAGCCGAAGCAAAATATCTGGTCGCACAAATTTACTTCAACGAAGGGCAAACCGAAAAAGCAGAAAAAGAAGTGCTCGACTATATTGAAGTGAGCACTCCGCATGCTTACTGGCTGGCAAGAAGTTTTGTCCTGCTCTCTGACGTATACGTCAAGCTGGGACGTAGCCTCGATGCAAAACAATACCTTTTGTCTTTGCAACAAAACTATCAGGAAGCTGATGATATTAAACAAATGATTGAAACCCGATTGAAAAAACTGGAACAATGATAAAAAACGCTATGATACTATGTGCCGGACTGCTCACCACATTTGAAGCAGCCGCACAAGAACAACAAAAGAAGGATTCTACCTTAAACCGCACGGTGGTGGTAGAAAATCAGTATAATCCGGAGGTTATGGATGCGTTTAAAGTAAACGTACTCCCCAAAATAGAGGAACCTCAAGTGGCTAAAAAAGACATTGACTATGCCATGAAAACGATACCCATGCTCCAATGGGAAGCAGAGCCGATGGCTGCCTTCACCGACAACCAAAAGCAAAGCAAAGCCTACCGGGGCTACGTACGTGCCGCCTACGGGAACCGCAACAACACCGATGTGAAGGGAAGTTATTTATGGAATATATCTTCAAAAGATCTTCTCGGTGTTAGTGCTTCTTTATATGGAATGTATGGCAATCTTCCCATGCCGGAAAGCACCAGCGACTGGAAATCACGCTTCTACCGAACCGATGCTGCTCTTCATTACAAGCATCAGTTCCGTAACATTACCTTTCATATAGGAGGAGACTTTGCCTCACAAACCTTTAACTATATGCCTTCGGGAGCAGAAAGCCTCAGCGAACAAACGTCTGCCAGTCACCAACGCTACACAATAGGAGAAGGTCATATCGGCATAGCTACTCATAACAAGGAACAGGCAATACAATTTGGATTACAGACGGGATACCGAAGCTTTAACCGGAAGTATAATGCGTACGGTCTGGAAAGCGGTGCAGAGAATATCGTCCACACCACTGGATTCATCGGCACCAACATAGATGAACATCAGTCAGTAACTATCGGAATGACCATGGACAATGTATTCTATGACAACACATTGAAAGACTATACTCTGGTACAGCTGAACCCGTATTATAAATTACAAAACGAAAATTTGAGCCTGCGTGCCGGTGTACATGTGGATATACAGACAGCAAATGGAAGCGGATTTAAAGTTGCTCCCGATGTAAAACTCAATTATTCCTTTGCTGATACCTATGTTATCTATTTGCATGCTTTAGGGGGAAGCAACTTAAATGATTTCCGCCAGCTGAACGGACTGACTCCCTACTGGGCACAAACCAACCAGCTTGTCACCTCGCATACGCAGCTTGATGCCAGAATCGGACTGAAAGGTTCACCCGTCAACGGCTTGGGATTTCACTTATATGGCGGTTACCGTGTCACGAAAAATGACTTGTTTGCCCTCCCCGGAACACTGGAAACGGGAAGCAATCTGATTTATACATTCTTATTGCAAGACAAGGCTAAAGTGGGATATGGAGGGGCTTCGCTCAGCTATGCTTATCGCGACTGGATTGATTTCACTTTAGAAGGCACCTATTATAACTGGAATACTGACAGTAAAAATGAATATCTGTTAGGTCTCAAACCGCAATTTGCCATCGGCTTCACCGCACGTGGTAAAGTGTTCAATGACTTACATCTCACATTAAATTACAACTACGAAGGCCGGAAAGACATTACCGAGTTTGGAAAGGCTGAAGCAATAAACAAGTTATCAGTAGGAGCAGAATACAGTCTGTTTAACCGGATGACCGTATTTGCCCACTTGAATAACCTGCTAAACAAAGAATACATTGCTACAAACGGCTATCCGGAACAAGGCTTCTATGCCTTAGGCGGACTCAGTTTCCGATTCTAACTTTATATAAACGAGGGAGGAGGTTCCAGAATAAATCAGAAACCTCCTCCCTCGTTTATTAATCCTTACCGCCTCATCTTATCCTCATACCAGCTTCCCTGATATCCGGCTACTGATACAGCCTCTTCTAAAGCGGAACAATATCCATAATCTTCTCCAAAGCTCCGGCATTATCACGGACATAGTTTCCGGCACGCTTCCCCGATTTGTCCAAATAAGCATAATCGGAAAGGAATTTATCCATCAGTCCGTTGAAATCTTCCTTCCCACGGATTTCAAAACCGCCCTGACATGCTTTCAGTCCTTGCGCTTCACGGAATTTCTTATTATTCGGTCCGAACACAACCGGTATACCATAAACAGCTGCCTCAAGGGTATTGTGAATGCTTACTCCAAATCCGCCACCGATATAAGCTATCTCACCATATCGGTAAATAGAAGAAAGCAGTCCGAAACAGTCAATAATCAGACAATCAGCCTGACGAATCGTTTCTTCCGTAGCCTGCGTATATCGCACCACCGTCCGGTTCAACTTTCCTATAATCTCGGTGAGATGTCCCTCATCGATTACATGAGGAGCAATAATCAGCTTCATTTCCGGATGAGCATTAAAATAAGGTATAAAAATATCCTCATCAGGTGCCCATGAACTTCCAGCCACCAATGTCTTCTCATTTCCTCCCTTAAAGTGTTCCACTAAGGGAAGCTCTTTAGCCTGCCGGCAGATTTCCAGCACACGGTCAAAACGGGTATCCCCCACGATGGTAGTAGCAGTCACTCCTATTTCTTTTAACAAGCGAACCGACTCCTCATTCTGAACAAACAGATGGGTGAAAGTGCGTAACACTTTACGGTAGCTTCCCCCATACCAACGGAAGAATATCTGCCCCGGGCGAAAGATAGATGAAACACTATATACCGGAATATTCCGTGCATGAAGTTCATTCAGATAGTTCTGCCAAAATTCATACTTGATAAAGAAAGCCATGTGCGGACGAGCTAAATCAAGAAAGCGCCTCACATTACCCGGAGTATCTAACGGCAGATAGCAAACCACATCTGCTCCTTTATAATCTTTACGCACCTCATAACCAGATGGTGAAAAAAAGGTCTGCAAAATGCGATAGTGAGGATAGCGTTTCCTTATTTCTTCGATGATGGGTCTTCCCTGCTCAAATTCCCCTAACGAAGCGGCATGGAACCACAAGTATTTCTCTCCCGGAACAATATTGCGTTTCAAAACAGAGAAAGCTTCCTGTTCACCTTTCACCATATGTGAAACTTTCTTATTGAAAAGTGCTGCCACACGGACAGCACTTACATAAAGATATATTATCAGATTATAAATCATTTGCTTAAGGTTTTGAAAAGCTAAAACTTATTTCAATACCTCTACGGCACGACGCATTCGGCTTACCGTTTCCTCTTTGCCCAATACAGCCGAGATGTCAAACATATGAGGACCTTTTCCCTCACCAACCAGCGTCAGACGGAAGGCATTCATGATGTTACCCAAATGATAACCTTTATCTTCAATCCACTTCATCACCACTTCTTCCTGATGAGCCAGTGAAAAATCTTCGAGCGATTCAAGCAAATCAGCCAGCTCTGTCATGCGCTCAGCCGAATCTTCTTTCCAGCGTTTCTTTACGGTCTTTTCATCATAAGTTTCAGGAGCAACAAAGAAGAACTTGCAAGTTTCCCATAGTTCTTTCACAAAGCTTACACGCCCTTTCATCAGTCCTACCACGGTTACCACTTTCTCCATCGGAGCCTCAATACCATGTTCCTTCAAGATAGGCATAAACAAGCTGGCAATTTCTTCATCGCTCTTCAGCAGAATGTATTCATGGTTAAACCATTTTCCCTTTTCGTAGTCGAACTTCGCTCCGGCTTTGCTGCAACGATGCAAATCAAAGAGCTTAACCAGTTCGTCCATCGACATGATTTCCTGATCATTACCCGGATTCCATCCCAATAGTGCAAGGAAGTTAATAACCGCTTCCGGCAAATAACCTGACTCACGATAGCCTGAAGAGACTTCACCAGTCTTAGGATCATGCCATTCCAAGGGGAATACCGGGAAACCGAGACGGTCGCCGTCACGCTTGCTCAATTTTCCGTTACCGTCAGGTTTCAGCAGCAAAGGCAAGTGGGCGAATTCAGGCATGGTATCTTCCCATCCGAAAGCACGGTAAAGCAATACATGAAGCGGAGCTGAAGGCAGCCATTCTTCACCACGGATTACGTGAGAAACCTCCATCAAATGGTCATCTACAATATTTGCCAAGTGATAAGTGGGAAGTTCATCAGCCGACTTATACAGCACCTTATCGTCCAAGATAGAAGAGTTGATAACCACTTCACCACGAATCAAGTCGTGTACATGCACGTCTTCATTCGGTTCAATCTTGAAACGGACCACATACTGCTTTCCTTCTGCAATCAAACCATCCACTTCCTCCTTACTCAAAGTCAAAGAGTTTCTCATTGACAAACGGGTAGAAGCATCATATTGGAAATTGGGAATTTCTTTACGCTTAGCATCCAGTTCTTCCGGAGTATCAAAGGCAATATAGGCTTTTCCGTTTTCCAGCAATACCTTCACATACTTCTTATAAATATCACGACGCTCCGACTGGCGGTACGGGCCATACTGTCCGCCGAAACTTACGCCTTCATCAAACGTGATGCCTAACCATTTGAAAGATTCAATGATATATTCCTCTGCACCCGGAACAAAGCGGTTTGAGTCAGTGTCTTCGATACGGAAAATCAACTCTCCCCCGTGCTGACGGGCAAACAGATAGTTATACAAGGCGGTACGTACACCACCAATATGCAATGCCCCAGTCGGACTCGGAGCAAAACGAACTCTTACTTTTCTTTCTGACATAATGGTTTTTATCTAAAAATAATATTGCAAAGATAGAGATTCTTTTCCGAATTTGAGGTTTATCCCGAAGGAAATCACTTTCCATAAGACAAAGTTCCACTCTTTCCTGCTTTATTTCTGCTGATTCCAAGGATAAATTCTACAGCCCACAGTTATGAGTCGTACGACCCACTATTATGGGTTATATAACCCACTATTATGAGTTGTATAACCCATAATAGTGGGCAGTAGAATTTATGGGCAAAAAACAACATTCCTAACCAGCCTTCTGCCCAAACCCGATTGCTTTATTCTTGATTTTCTTTTAGAAAAAAGCAAGAGATTCATCGGTTTTCTCCTATTTTTTTCTTACTTTGCAGCATTAAACATGCTACCTATATGAAAAATTTTCAGACAGAAGGAAAGTTCTCACTCAAAGAACTCTGCTATAAATGTATGATTTTCGTCTTAACTACGATTGTCATTGTCTATTTCCTCCCTCATGAAGGCAAATTCAACTATCAGTTTGACATCAATAAGCCGTGGAAATATGGACTGCTGCAAGCTTCCTTTGACTTCCCGATCTATAAAGATGATGCTGCCATGAAGAAAGAGCAAGACAGTATCATGCAGTTATATACCCCTTATTACAAACTGGACAAGGATGTATCAAGGCAGATGATCGACAAATTCAAAAAAGACTATGCACAGAGCTTAAGTCATATCATTCCTGCACCTGCCTATAAGCATCATATCGAACGCCTGTTAAACCTGATTTATTCCACAGGAGTTATTGCCCCAAACGACTTCTCACAGCTGGAACAAGACAGTATGCAGCATATTCAGGCTGTAGATGGAAATCTGTCGAACTTGATTGAAATAAATGAACTGTATTCTTTCAAAAAAGCATACGAGAAGTTGATTAATACTGATACAATTCATTACAACAAAAGTCTGCTTCAACGCTGTAACCTGAACAATTACATCATTCCGAACCTCAGCTATGACGCAAACAAATCGGAAACAGCCAAGCGGGATTTACTGAGCGGGCTGTCATGGGCAGACGGATTTGTCATGAACGGACAAAAAATCATTGACCGGGGAGAAATTATTAATCCGCAGACATACAATATCTTGAAATCGCTGGAAAAGGAATGGAACAAACGCAGTGAAACAGTTACCGAAAAACGGCTGACCCTCTTGGGACAGTCACTCTTTGTGGCTATTCTCATCGCCTGCTTCATGATTTATCTGGAGTTATTCCGACGTGATTATTACGATAAGCGGGGAAGCTTAGCTTTATTGTTCATTATCATCATCTTTTTCCCGGTGTTGTCGTCGGTCATGGTCGAAAATGCCTTTTTCAGTGTATATATTGTTCCCTTTGCCATGATTCCCATGACCATCCGCATTTTCCTTGACTCGCGTACTGCATTTATGGCTCATATCACCACGATTTTATTATGCTCCATTGCCTTACGCGCCCCACATGAATTTATTCTTCTGCAAAGCATTGCCGGAATGGCGGGCATTTACAGCTTACGCGAATTATCGCAACGCTCGCAGCTGCTGCAAAGCGCACTGGTGGTTACCATAGCTTACTCGGTGCTTTATTTTGCCCTTGACCTTATCCATGTACACGAATTGGCTCAATTAAGCACTCACATGTATGTAAACTTTATCTTAAACGGAATCTTCCTATTGTTTACTTACCCGCTTCTCTTCATTCTTGAGAAGATATTCGGCTTTACTTCCAACGTAACTTTAGTAGAGCTTTCCAATATCAACAACAAACTGATGAGGGAAATGTCGGAAGTTGCACCGGGTACCTTCCAGCACTCTTTGCAGCTGGCCAACTTAACAGCTGCTGCAGCCAACCGCATCGGAG
Source organism: uncultured Bacteroides sp. (assembly GCA_900546645.1). GTDB lineage: Bacteria > Bacteroidota > Bacteroidia > Bacteroidales > Bacteroidaceae > Phocaeicola. The sequence goes on from URDR01000014.1 coordinate 11,383, forward strand.
CCAACAGCCAGTTGGTTCGTACAGGAGCCATGTATCATGACATCGGAAAAATGCTGAACCCTGCTTTCTTCACTGAAAACCAGTCGGGAGTAAATCCGCACAACCAACTTGATTATAAACAAAGTGCTCAAATCGTAATCAGCCACATTACCGACGGTATGAAACTGGCCGACAAGTATAATTTACCACAGGTAATCAAAGATTTTATCTGCACGCATCATGGTTACGGACTGACCAAATATTTCTATATATCTTATCAGAACGAGCATCCCGATGAGGAAGTAGACAAAGAAGCATTCCGCTATCCCGGTCCGAACCCTTTCACGAAAGAACAAGCCATCTTGATGATGGCAGACTCCGTGGAAGCTGCATCCCGAAGCCTGCCGGAATATACAGAAGAAAGTATCTCTGCTCTGGTGGAAAAAATTATAGACAGTCAGGTGCAAGACGGGTATTTCAAAGAATGTCCCATTACTTTCAAAGACATCTCTACCGTAAAATCTGTGTTCAAGGAAAAGCTGAAAACCATGCACCACACGCGTATCAGCTACCCGGAGCTGAAGAAATAGCTTAAAGCTCGCCCCGGCGGATAGCTTCCATAATATTTGCGGGAGCACGCTCAGCAAGTAGTTCCTTTTTCATATAATCCATATAGGGAGCTACATGCTTGAAGAAGCGATGGTATCCTTTGCAGAGATAGTTCAGGCCCGGTTCACCGGAAGCGGTAGTTGCAAACCTGTTTTTCGGACACTCTCCGTTGCAGGCAAAAAGAAACTCACACGCACGACACTGCGCAGGAAGCGACTTCTGTTTCATCTGCCCGAACTCCATTTGCCGCTCGCTATACATCATCTCTACCAAGGTTTGCTGATAGATATTACCCAACTTGAACTCAGGGAATACATAATGGTCGCAAGCATAGACATCGCCGTTAAACTCCATCACGCCAGCGTGGCCGCATGTCTTTGCCATGGAGCAAACGCCCGGCTGCTCACCTACCCAGTTGGCTAAAGTGGAATCAAAAAGCTGAATGAAAATCTGCCCCACATCGTTGCGCACCCATTCATCAAAAAGTGTACAAAGAAAGTTTCCCCATTGTTCGGGAGAAACCGAAAAGTCGGCAAGCTGCTCTCCGGGCTGCAGCGGAGTAGCCAAGTAGCGTCCGTCTTCATGTTTACTCAACCGCTCTACGATAGGGGCAAACTGAATGTAACGGCAACCTATTTCTTTAAAGAAGTGATAAAACTCAAGCGGATAGTCGGCATTATAGTCATTCACCACCGCCATAGCATTCCATTCCACTCCATGCTTGTTCAGTAAGCGTATTCCTTGCATCACCTTCGCAAACGAAGGACGCCCCGACCGGTTTTTCCGATACTCGTCATGAAACTCCTGAGGTCCGTCTATCGAAATGCCCACCAACCAATTATTCTCCTTGAAGAACTCACACCATTCATCGGTCAGCAACGTACCGTTCGTTTGGATACAGTTATCAATCGCATGTCCGCCTGCATACTGACGTTGCAGTTCAACTACCTTCCGATAAAAGCTTAACGGACGCATCAGGGTCTCACCCCCGTGCCAGGTGAACAAGACTTCATGCATGGTCTGCGAACCGATATACTCACGAATGAACTTCTCAAGCAATTCATCGCTCATTACATGCTTCGAGGTATCTTTATAAAGATTGGCTTTTTCCAAGTAATAGCAATAAGCACACGCTAAATTACATACAGCTCCCACCGGCTTTGTCATCACATAGAGAGGGCGGGCAAAAGGATATAAGGTCTGATTCATTCTTTTATACGTTTACATTATTATCATCTGATGAAAGAGATTCCAGCAAACCGCTGCAAGCATCTTCCAGTATATCGAGTACATTCTCAAAGCCTTGAGCTCCTCCGTAATACGGATCGGGCACATAATCCGCAACCTTCACCCGGCAATAATCCGTCATCCGGCGAATCTTTTGCTCGGCTTCTATACTTGGAGCCCGCTCTTTCAGAGCATCAATGTTGCGGTCGTCCATTCCGAGAATCAAATCGAACGCATAAAAGTCGTCGGTACATACGGGACGTGAACGATGCGTAATGTGATACCCTCTCCTACTTGCATGCGCACGCATCCGTTCATCCGCCAACTCCCCCTGATGATAATTGCTGATTCCTGCCGAATCAACTTCTATTTCCTTTTCCATACCTGCTTTACGAAGATAGGTACGCATAATCTCTTCGGCAGATGAAGAGCGGCAGATATTCCCGAGGCAGACAAATAATATTTTCTTCATAGGGTTGTAAATTATTGAGTTTGTAAGTTTTTAGTTCTTAAGTTCTACGTTACTTTATATGTAAATACGCTTTAAGCCGTTCCACACTGGTGTTCATTACCAAGTCTTCCGGGAAATCAGTTTCTGCCAACAAAGGCAAGACATACTCATACGTAGCTATATCGAAAGAAATATGTGCATCGCTCCCCAAAATCACTGGCACCTCATAACGCTTGCAAAGGCGAAGAATCTCCAGATTGTTGTCTTTCGCTTCCAGTTTCTTACGGCAGGGCTTTAATGAGCTGTTGTTTATCTCCAGCAACGTATGATGCGCTTTAGCAGCAAGCACTATCGGTTCAAAATCCAGCTGGGCAGTTCCGTCGCCCGGATGACTGATGATATGCGTATACGGATTAGAGATTGCTTGCATCATTCCATAGGTATTCTCTTCTACCGTTCCCGGTTGATAACACAGCGAATGGATACCGGCGATACGCAAATCGAGCATTCCCATCATATGCTCATCCATATCCAGCTTACCCTTAGTATCCAGAATATTAATCTCTGCCCCCAAAAGCAAGTCAATGCCATACATGCGCCGCGGCACCACATGGAGGTTACGGAAATAAATCAAATCGCATGTACCCGGAATACCCGGTGAATGTTCGGTTATACCCAGCAGTTTCAGTCCCCGTGAGGAGGCCTCCTGCGCCATTTCCTGTAAAGTACTAAACGCATGACCGCTCATGATGGTATGCGTATGTACATCAAGTTCTATCTTCATTTCTATTTTTATTTACATCGGATCTACATCATAATAAACCAGCAGCGAGCGGAAACGTTCATCTTCGATAACCGAACGCTGCACCTGAAGCAAGTAAGCCCTGACCTTTGCCATTGAAGCCGACCGTTCCACCTTAATGACAATTTTCTTGATATACAGCGTCTGGATACGCGAAACCGGAGGACGGTCGGGTCCCAAAACGCGTTCGCCCAAACCACTGCGTAGGTATGCAGCCATCACAGAAGAGGCTTGCTCAAGCACCTCCTCCTTGCGATGTTTCAAATAAACATATACCAAGCGGTAAAAAGGAGGATATTTAAAAAGATTCCGCTCTTCCAACTGTTCTTGATACAGTTGAAGATAAGCATTATTCATAACCTGATGAATCAGAGGAAGCTCAGGCGATTTCGTCTGTAATACCACCAGTCCTTGCTTATTTCTCCGCCCTGCACGCCCTGCCACCTGCGCCATAAGCTGGAATGCCCGTTCATACGACCGGAAGTCCGGATAATTAAGCATCGAATCGGCATTCAGTATTCCCACCACACTTACACGATCAAAGTCCAATCCCTTTGAAACCATCTGCGTTCCAATCAGAATATCGGTCTTTCCCTCTTCAAAGTCAGCAATAATCCGTTCGTAAGCTGTACGCGTACGCGTAGTATCCAGATCCATTCTGGCGACCTTCGCCTCCGGAAAAATCAAGCGGATATCATCTTCTATCTTTTCTGTGCCGAATCCCCGGTTCAGCAGCTCTACACCTCCGCAAGCCGGACAAGATTTCGGAACCGGATAAGTATAGCCACAATAATGGCAAGTCAGCTGATTTAACCCTTTATGGTAAGTAAGACTCACATCACAATTCTTACACCGAGGTACCCAGCCACATGTACGGCATTCAATCATCGGAGCAAATCCACGCCGGTTCTGGAATAAGATTACCTGCTCTTTCTTCTCCAGAGCCTCACGGACTTTCTGCAAGAGCAACGGAGAGAACTGAGCCGTCATTCGCTTCTTGCGCGCCAATTCTTTAATATCCACCAGTTCAATATGAGGAAGTTGAATCTGCTGATGCCGTTCTTTCAATTCTACTAGTCCGTATTTCCCGTGAGTGGCATTATAATAAGTCTCCATACTCGGAGTAGCAGTACCCAGCAGTGTCTTCGCTCCAAACATCGAAGCAAGCATAATGGCTGCACTCCGGGCATGATAACGCGGAGCCGGATCCTGCTGCTTATAAGTAGTTTCATGCTCTTCATCTATTATCACAAGTCCAAGCCGGCGAAAAGGCAAGAACACAGACGAACGCACCCCCAATATCACATCATACTCGTTGGCTGAAAGTTGCTTGCGCCATATTTCTACCCGCTCCGCATCGGGAAACTTTGAATGATAAATACCCAAACGATTCCCGAATACCCGGCGCAAACGCTCGGTTATCTGAGTGGTCAATGCTATTTCTGGCAATAAATACAGCACCTGCTTGCCAGCCTTTAAGGCTTCTGATATAAGGTGAATATAAATTTCGGTCTTTCCACTTGCCGTAACTCCATGAAGCAAACAGACATTTTTTTGATGAAAACAAGTCAATATGGATTTGAATGCCTGCAACTGTGCTTCACTCAACGGATTTAAAGCAAAGGTTTTAACGTCTCTTTCAGAAAGCCGCCCTATTTCACTGGTATATAATTCAAATATTCTCTTTTCAACCAAGCCATTCAGCACAGCCGATGACCCCCCTGAGGCTTCAAGAAGCTGTTTTTTTGACACCTCCTTCAGTTTCCCTCCTTCTGCCTTCCAGCCAGAGAGTTCGATATATTTCATCAACAGCGCCAACTGCTTAGGAGCACGTGATAATCTGTCAAACAGAATATGAAGATTTCGTTCGCTACGCATTCCCTCCGGCAAAACAACACGCATCTCTGTACGAGGTTTATAACTACGCTTTAGCTCCTCCTTTACACAAATTGCTCCCTTGTCAAGTAAAGACTTTACCAAAGAAAGCAGGTTCTTAAAACCTGTCACTTTTTCCAGTTGAGTAATACACTGCTCCTGATCGGAAGACAATAAATCGAGTATACGCTGTTCCCGCTCCGGAAGAGGTTCAAGTGTCTCAAAGTCCGGATTATAAACCACCATCGTTTCGCTCTCCAACTTCATACCTGAAGGCAGAGCTGCTTTATAAACATCGCCTAATGTGCAGAGATAATAGTCGGCCATCCATTTCCAGAACTCATATTGCCGGGGTAAAATAACCGGTTCCGAATCAAGTACTTCAACTATTTCTTTTATTTCATAAGCCTCCGGAGGAGCAGTATGAATACGGGTTACAATAGCCGTATAAAACTTCTTCCTTCCGAATGGCACCACTACCCTACATCCTTCCCGCAGCTGAAATTCCGCACCGGAAGGAACAGCATAAGTATATTGTCCGGCAATGGGCAAAGGCACTATGACATCTACATATCTCTTCATATTTGCAAACTTACAGAAAATTCAGCGGAAAACCTGCATCCCATCCTTAAAACTACCAAATCGACTATTGCTAAACGGGCAACCTTTCCTTCCAGCCTCCTTCTTTCCTTTCTATTACACCCATGTTAGATTATTCTCAAATCACCATACTTCGGTAAAAAAACAACCAAAGCATGGTGTAATTCCTTCATTATCACTTAGTTTTGCTGTAACTAAATCTCAAGCAATTATGAAGACTTACAAAATAGGAATTCTCGGCACAGGAGGGATCGCCGAGAAAATGGCTATTACCTTAGGTGGAATGACAGGGATTAAACGCTATGCAGTGGCATCGCGTACCCAAGACAAAGCTGAAGCCTTTGCCCGCACATGGCATTTTGAAAAAGCATACAGCTCATACGAAGCACTGGCTGATGACCCGGATGTGGACTTGATTTATATTGCAACTCCTCACTCTCATCATTATGAACAAGCATGCATATAACACCACAGCCGTTTATTACGCTCCACAACAGATTACTGGCTATGAGTATCAAGTAGCGGCTTCTATTGAAGCACTTGAAAAGGGCTGGCTTGAATCACCTTATATGCCTCATAAGGAAACGCTTCGCATCATGAAACAAATGGATGGACTACGCCGTGAATGGGGAGTTGTTTATCCGTGCGACCAAGAAAAATAATTCAATAGCAAAGAGGGCTGCAATCACCGGAAACGGATATTGCAGCCCTCTTTTTTCTAAAAGCCCATAAATATAAATTAGAACATGTAAGCTACCGAAACCTGCCAGGTATTATTGTCAAAATTTACATGAGTCTTATTGGTCCCTTCTTCTTTCCACATCATTCCGGTATCTTTCAGACCAATGTTATAATTTGCTCCTACATGTACATGACCTAATATCTTTAAGCCGGCACCTACGTTTAAGCTGGTCGACTTCTTATTAAACTCACACACATCGTGGAAGAAACGACTACCTACATTAAATCCGAACTGAGGTCCTACCGCAAGATAAGCTCCCACTACACTGCTGAATCCAATAGTCCATTTCAGATTAATAGGAATTTCAATACTCTTTTTGGTTGTTGAACCTTCATCCGTATCTATTCCATACTGATTATAAAGCGCTGATACATCTACCCCCATCCCAAGCAAAGGCAAAGTAAATTCGGCTGTAGGACCGAAAAAGAATCCACTTTTATTATCCGGGCGAAAGACTTCTTTCGATACTGAAATCTTTGAAACGTTTAAACCTCCCTTGATACCAAACTGAAATTGGGCATGAGCCGGTACAGCCATAAACAGGCAGCAAACAACTGCCATAATCGATAAAATTTTCTTCATAACTATCTTTCTATTAAATTTATCAAAGACAAATATAGTATAATTTCTATGATTCCAAAGAAGACAATTTCAAATTTTCCACCACGCCTTCGAGTTTACCCCCGAAAAAGCCTTGTTGTTCCCATTCAAACACTTAAACATTGGGAATAAGATTCTTTACCGTTCCAAATTATACGGTTTGCTATCTTCAAGTAGCCTGTTCAACGAAACAATAGTAAAACAAATGACTTAAAAGGACCCAAAAACGAGTCTGAACAGCAAGCTTCAACCGAAAGCACATATGAAAAAGAGGCTGCAACTTATTCAGTTACAACCTCTTTTAAGTGGGCCAGCTTGGGCTTGAACCAAGGACCTCCAGATTATGAGTCTGTTGCTCTAACCAACTGAGCTACAAGCCCGGAGTTTCTTCCTTTTTCAGAAACTTGTGCAAAAGTAATAGTTTACAAGGAGACTTGCAACATTTAGGCAGAAAATTTTATTAAAAAAAACGAATCAGATGGCTTCTTCCAATATATATTGTATTTTTGCGTCACTTAATATTTTAATAATTAGACTTATGTCACAGAAAGCAAACGAATCTTATCAGACTGGACTTACCGACCAGGAAGTTCTCATGAGTCGCCAAAAACATGGAGCTAACTTGCTGACTCCTCCTAAACGTCCCTCTATGTGGAAACTTTATCTGGAAAAATTCCAGGATCCGGTCATCCGTGTATTGCTCATCGCAGCAGTCTTTTCATTGATTATCTCAATAATTGAAAATGAATATGCTGAAACCATCGGTATATTCTTTGCCATATTTCTTGCAACAGGTATCGGTTTTTATTTTGAATACGACGCCAATAAAAAATTCGACTTGCTGAATGCGGTAGGTGAAGAAACTCCGGTTACGGTTTTACGCAACGGAAAAATCCGTGAAATTCCGCGAAAGGATGTAGTAGTAGGCGATGTAGTCATACTTAATACCGGTGAAGAGGTTCCGGCAGACGGAACCTTAACTGAGGCTGTTTCTCTGCAAGTGAATGAATCAAGCCTTACCGGAGAATTAATGGTGAACAAAACAACCGATGAAGCCCACTTTGACGAAGAAGCTACTTATCCTTCGAACACCGTGATGCGCGGTACAACTGTTACCGACGGGCATGGTATAATGGTTGTAGAACGGGTGGGAGACGCTACCGAAATCGGGAAAGTGGCTCGGCAAGCTACGGAACAAAGCATGGAACAGACTCCGCTGAACCTGCAGCTTACCAAACTGGCTAATCTCATTGGAAAAGCAGGATTCACGATTGCCGGACTTACATTTATCATCTTCACCAGCAAAGATTTATACGCTTACCTCAGTGTAACTCAAATAACCGACTGGCATCAGTGGCTCGACATTGCCCGTATCGTATTAAAATACTTCATGATGGCAGTTACACTGATTGTAGTTGCCGTACCCGAAGGATTGCCGATGAGTGTTACGCTCAGCCTTGCACTAAACATGCGCCGTATGCTGAAAACCAACAATCTGGTACGCAAAATGCATGCCTGCGAAACCATGGGAGCAATTACGGTTATCTGTACAGATAAAACAGGAACACTTACCCAAAACCTGATGCAAGTGTATGAGGCACAAGTGGATGAAACCCAGCCGGATTTGATAGCTGAAAACATCGCAACCAACTCTACCGCTTTCCTTGAAGAAAAAGCAGAAGGAGAAAAACCCTCCGGAGTGGGTAATCCTACCGAAATTGCGCTGCTGCTCTGGCTTAACGGTAAAGGGAAAAACTATATGGAGTTACGCGAACAGGCTTCTGTCATTAACCAGCTTACTTTCTCTACCGAACGTAAATATATGGCTACTTTAGTCAACTCACCGATTCAGAAGAAACGCGTACTATATATTAAAGGAGCTCCCGAAATCGTTATGCAGAAGTGTACCCTTTCCGAAGAGCAAATCAAACAATATAACGAACAGTTGCTGGCTTATCAAAACAAAGCAATGCGTACTCTCGGACTGGCTTACCGCTATATTCCGGAAGAAGCCTCAGAAGATTGTGCCGAACTGGTTAATGAAGGAGGTATGACATTCCTGGGTATCTTTGCCATCAGTGACCCTATCCGTACCGATGTTCCCGATGCAGTTAAGAAATGCCAGTCGGCTGGTATCGGTGTGAAGATTGTTACTGGTGATACCCCGGGAACAGCAACTGAAATTGCACGGCAGATTGGCTTGTGGAAGCCGGAAGATACAGAACGTAACCGCATCACAGGAGTAGACTTTGCTGCATTAAGCGACGAAGAAGCACTCGACCGTGTGCTTGACCTGAAAGTAATGAGCCGCGCACGTCCGATGGACAAACAACGTCTAGTGCAGCTGCTTCAGCAGAAAGGTGCGGTGGTAGCAGTTACCGGAGACGGAACCAACGATGCTCCGGCACTCAACCATGCACAAGTAGGATTGTCAATGGGAACAGGTACTTCTGTTGCCAAAGAAGCCAGCGATATTACATTGCTCGACGACTCCTTCCATAGCATTGCCACGGCAGTGATGTGGGGACGCTCACTTTATAAGAATATTCAGCGATTTATCGTATTCCAGCTTACCATCAATGTGGTAGCTCTGCTAAGCGTATTGTTAGGAGCATTCTTTGGTACAGCCCTTCCACTTACGGTAACTCAAATGCTTTGGGTAAACTTAATTATGGACACCTTTGCTGCTATGGCACTGGCCTCCATCTCACCCAGCATGGATGTAATGAATGAAAAACCGCGTAAACAAAGTGATTTTATTATCACTCCAGCCATGCGGAATAATATATTCGGAGTTGGTATCAGCTTCCTTATCATCTTGATGGGCATATTGTCTTATTTCAATTCACTCCCGGAAGGCATGACCACACACCATCTGACCATTTTCTTTACGATATTCGTCATGCTGCAATTCTGGAATCTGTTTAATGCCAGTGTCTTCGGTACGAGCCACTCTATCTTCAAAGATGCCCGACATGCAATGGGTATGCTCAGTGTAGCTGTCATCATTCTGGCAGGACAGTTTATCATTGTCACCTTTGGAGGAAAGGTATTCCGCACCGAGCCTCTTCCGCTTACCGAATGGCTCTATATCATCGGAGGAACATCCTTTGTATTATGGATTGGAGAAATTTGGAGAGGTATCAAACGATTAAAAAAGTAAAACCATGAATCAATCAATCCGAAATATTATTTTTGACTGGGGAGGAGTGCTGATTGACCTTGACATGAAAGGATGTTTACAGGCTTTTGAAGAAGCCGGTATCAATAACATTCAGCAGCTGCTTACCGGAACAAACGAAGCCGGCTTCTTCCATACCTATGAATGCGGTAAAATGACAACAGCGGAGTTCCGGGAGGAAATCCGCCGCCGTAGCGGACAGGCATTAACCGATGAAGTTATCGACCATGCATGGAACAGCGAGCTGGTGCGCATTCCCGAAGAGAAACTTCGCCTACTCAGCGAATTAAGCAAACAGTATAATCTGTACCTGCTAAGCAATACCAATGAACTGCATTGGAACTATGGCTCTGCATATGCTTTCCGCTACAAAGGTCAAGATTTAAAAGATTGCTTCAAACAAATCTTCCTTTCTTATCGCATGCATCTTGCAAAACCGAATCCGGAGATTTTCCGCACCGCATTGCGCGAAGCAGCATTGCTTCCCGAAGAAACATTGTTTATTGACGATAATGAAGCCAATTGCCAGGCGGCTGCCTCTACGGGTATGCATGCAGCTTATTACATTCCCGGAACCGACTTGGCACAACTGTTTAAATAAATCAGAAACCGAATGCAATTTATTACAGATGACATAAAAACTGCGCTTCCCCCCTGTGTAGCTACTATCGGATGTTTCGATGGAGTACACCGGGGACATCGCTATCTTATCCGCCAAGTAACCCAAATAGGACAGGAAAAAGGTCTGCATACGACGTTGATTACATTTCCTGTTCATCCACGTCAAGTAATGCAAAGCGACTATCAGCCTCAGCTTCTCTCCTGCCTTCCGCAAAAAGAAGCACTGATACAAACTCTTCAAGTAGATTATTGTCTCATGATGGCGTTTACCCGTGAGTTGTCTGAGCTTTCGGCCTATGAATTCATGAAATTACTGCATGAGCGCTTTAATGTCTGTGTACTTGTCATCGGCTATGACCACCGGTTCGGACATAACCGCACGGAAACGTTCAAAGATTACTGCCGCTACGGAGCAGAGTTAGGTATAGAAGTGACTCAAGCACGTGCCTTAGTTGAAGATGGAGTATCGGTCAGTTCCTCTGTTATACGTAATTTATTAAACAACGGAGAAATTGCAGAAGCCAACCATTATTTAAGCTACCGCTACTTCTTAGATGGAACCGTCATCGACGGATATAAAATGGGGCGTAAGCTGGGATTCCCTACCGCAAATCTGCAACCTTCCTGCCCCAATAAATTGATTCCGGCAGAAGGTGTCTATGCAGTTTATGTCTATATTGACGAGGTCCGCTATATGGGAATGCTTAACATCGGTTACCGCCCCACGGTTCATAACGGAGAAAACCGAAGCATTGAAGTATATATCATCGATTTTTCCGGAGACATTTATCACAAGCAAATACGCATCGAGTTTATGGAGCGTATCCGCAGAGAGCAGAAATTTGAATCAATCAATGCACTGATTTCTCAGCTGAATCAAGATAAAGACACCGTTATCCGGATACTCGGTAACCGGACCTGAAACAGTTCAAAGCAGATAGGATAAGGCATAAAAGAACAAAGGCACAAAATGACAGGAAAGCAGATAACTCCGCACACTGTTCTTTTGTGCCTTTCTTATTTCATGCAGCTGATTAACGCTCCTGATAATCACCGTTTGCCTTAATCAGTTCAATCAGTTTTTTTACAGCCTGGTCTTCAGGAATATTCTTTTCGATACACTCCTTCTGCTTGTAAAGACTGATTTTCCCTCTTCCGGCTCCTACATAGCCGTAATCAGCATCAGCCATTTCTCCCGGACCGTTTACGATACAGCCCATAATACCAATCTTCAAGCCTTTCAGATGAGAAGTCGCCTCCTTTATACGGGCAATCGTCGATTCCAAATCATACAGCGTACGGCCACATCCCGGACAAGAAATATACTCTGTCTTTGAGATGCGTACACGTCCTGCCTGCAGAATGCCGAATGCCGTTTCATCCACTTTTACATCGGCTATCGCACCTCCATGATTATACAGCAAGATTCCGTCGCAGAAACCGTCGAACAGCAAAGCCCCCATATCGGCAGCCGATTTGATTTGTAAGTCCTCCAATACCGCTTCTTGATACAACTGGAAGAAAACAACAGGATTTCCCAATCCCTGCACCATCAGTTGATGCACAATTCCACGGAACTCACCCAAACGGTTCGGGTGATTACTTTGAGCTACAATAACTACTTCCGGATGAAAATGCAAGCAAGCCATCGCTTCCTCATTGAGGCCCATATAAGGTGCAAAAAGGAATTTCAGTGAAGCCTGACAATGATGCAGCTCAACCAACTGCTGATAGTTAAACGCCGGATAAGTATTGGCTGTTCCATCCCATACGTTCGCATCCACGATATAAGCCACATCCTCTCTGCGCACTTCAGGTAAGTTCTGCCCGCAGTAAATATAATCAGGCTTGAACTGTTCATTTATCTCCATGTTCTTATCCAGACGAGCCGAAATTACTACCGGCTGGTGAGAACCGCCTATATTATGCACAGCAACAGTGGTTCGTCGAACCGGATTCGTATAGCAAAACTCTGCAGCCTCTGCCCCCGGAATATATGGATGATTCTGCCGTTCCAGCACATAATCCACCAGCTTACGGGCAACGGGAATTTCCGCCTCCGGCGCTTCGCTTAAGGAAACCCGGATTGTATCACCTAAACCATCCGACAACAAAGCCCCGATACCCAATGCCGATTTGATACGTCCGTCTTCCCCGTCACCGGCTTCTGTCACGCCCAAATGCAAAGGAAAAGCCATTCCCTCTTTTTCCATCTGTTCAGCCAGCAGACGTACAGTCTTCACCATGACCACAGTATTAGAAGCTTTGATAGAAATCACGACATCCGTAAAATGCTCTTCCACACAGATACGCAGAAACTCCATACACGATTCCACCATTCCAGCCGGAGTATCGCCATAACGAGACATGATACGATCAGAAAGCGAACCATGATTCACCCCGATACGGATAGCCGTATGATTCTGCTTACAAATATTCAGAAAAGGAACAAAACGTTCCCTTATTTTCTGGATTTCCTGCGCATACTCCTCATCGGTATATTCCAGTTTCTTGAACGTACGGGCAGCATCCACATAATTACCCGGATTAATCCGCACTTTCTCAGCATAAAGCGCAGCCACCTCTGCCACTTTCGGGTTAAAATGCACATCTGCCACTAACGGCGTATTGTAACCTTGCGAGCGGAGACCTATATTAATATTTTTCATATTTTCAGCCTCACGCACACCCTGTGTAGTCAGGCGCACATATTCACCCCCTGCATCAATAATGCGTTTGGCCTGCTCGATGCAAGCCTCCGTATCCATTGTGACCGTATTGGTCATACTTTGTATACGTATAGGATTAGCGCCACCCATAGGAGTGGCGCCAACGTATACTTCGTCCGCTTGTCGGCGGGAATAGTTGAAGTAATCCATTAATTTGTCTTGTAAGTGTATTTAACTTCTTTCAATTCTTCGTTCGCTTTTACAATCTTATTTTTCAATCCTTCTTTATAAGCAGCGAATTTCTGCGCAAGTTCAGCATCAGCAAGCGCCAACATCTGCACGGCCAGAATAGCCGCATTCATCGCTCCATTGATTGCCACCGTAGCAACCGGTATTCCGGGAGGCATCTGTATGATAGAATAAAGCGCATCCACGCCGTCGAGTACAGAACCTTTTACCGGTACTCCAATCACAGGAAGTGTGGTGTTTGCAGCAATCACTCCCGGCAAAGCAGCAGCCATACCGGCAGCAGCAATAATAACCTTTATGCCTCGTTCGGCAGCTCCTTTTGCAAAAGTCTCCACTTCAGCAGGAGTACGATGAGCTGAAAGTGCATTCATTTCAAAAGGGACTTGCATTTCGTCAAGCAGCTTGGCCGCCTTTTCCATTACAGAAAGGTCGGAAGTACTGCCCATGATGATACTTACAATAGGTTTCATGTTCAAGTTTTTAAGTTTGTCAGTTTTTGAGTTTTCAAGTTCTTGCGTTTTTAAGCCTGTCAGTGATTCTATCCTAAAAACCAACTAACCCTAAAACTCAAATTCACTCGTTAATAATTTGTTTATATGCTTCCGCATCCATCAGTCCGTCCAGCTGGCTCAAATCAGTAGGGCGAATACGGATAAGCCATCCATCGCCATACGGATCTTTATTAACCAATTCCGGATTTTCCTCTAATGCCGGATTAATCTCCAATACTTCTCCCCCCACAGGCAAGAAAAGATCGGATACTGTTTTTACTACTTCAATTGTTCCAAAGACTTCACCCTGTTCCAAGGTTTCACCTTCAGCAGTTACATCAACAAAAACGATATCGCCTAATTGGTCTTGTGCATAATCAGTAATACCTACATAAGCCTCTTCGCCTTCTACACGAATCCATTCGTGTTCGCTGGTGTACTTTACATTGGTTGGGAAATTCATAAGTTTTTAATTTATAAGGTTAATATTTTAATTAAAAAAGTCTGATCTGGGTACAAGTCCATTTCAAGACAAGACCACAGTTGACCATCACTTCATAATAAAATTCAAATAAACAAAATTCCAATGATACCACAAAACAAACCCACAAAAAAACCTCCGCCAACTTCATTTAACGTGTGCTGGCGTACAATAATCCGGGCTGAACCTAACATTCCTGAAAGCAAGATGAAACAACAAAGCCATCCCACCGGATTAAACTGAAAGATAAAGCTGTAAGAGAGAAGTCCTCCTACCATCATTCCACTGCTCGCCATGTGCGTGCTGATTTTCCACTTTGTATTAATCAGGGTACAAAGCAACATACAAATCAGTGCCGCCACAATGATACCACTCATATATCGCGGCAAGTGAATGCGATACATAGTCAGCAGGCAAGCCATATAGCTCAGTATGGTCATTCCGTAAGGGATAAAACGCTTTTCACGATGTCCCAATTCACGGATGCCCCACCCGTTCACCTTCTGGAATAAATAAATACCAAGCATCGGCATTAAGATAGTAAAACAATAAACCAGTGCCAATACCGTCATTTTATAGGCAAAAGGCATGATGCGCAAATAGGTAAAGAAAAACAGTAAACAAAAAGCCACGAACGGCACCATAAACGGGGTAAACACAGCCGAAACAATCCGGGAAGCCATAAACAGCTTATCCTCAGAGCTGTCATTACCCGAATTATGTTCAGGCTCATGATAAGTCAGCTGGTCGGGAATATTCGTTTCTTCCATCATCTTCTTAAACGTGCTACAGGGATATTCAGCTGCTGACGATATTTTGCAACCGTACGCCGGGCAATCGGATAGCCCTTTGTTTTCAGCATTTCAGCCAACTCATCATCCGTATAAGGTTTATCTTTATTTTCGTTGTCGACACACTCTTTGAGAATGCGCTTGATTTCACGTACAGAAAGCTCCTCCCCACTCTCTGTGGTATAACCGTCACTGAAAAAGAATTTCAGTGAATAAATGCCATAATTAGTCTGCACATACTTGCTGTTGCTCACACGTGAAACTGTAGAAATATCCAATCCCGCACGTTCAGCCACATCTTTCAATATCATAGGACGCAACAAAGACTCATCCCCCTCCTGGAAAAACGGATGCTGCAGGTCAATGATAGCCTGCATCGTACTGAGCAAGGTGTGCTGACGCTGCTTTACAGCATTAATAAATCCTTGCGCCGCATCCACTTTCTGTTTCAAGAACATCAAAGCATCCTTCGATTCTTTACTCTGATTGCTCCGGTTATGCGTATGCTCATCAAGCATTTCGGTAAACTCACGACTCAAGCGCAATTCAGGCACGTTCCGGTTATTCAAGTTTAGGGTAATGGTGCCATCGTCTTCGGTCTCCACAATAAAATCAGGAATAATCTGCTGTAAGTTCTTTCCCATAGCCTCACCCAACGAGCTTCCCGGACGAGGATTCAGTTTGGTCAGTTCAGCCGTAGCCGCATTATACAGTTCTTCTGAGATACCCAGTTTCTGGATTATCTTTTCCTTATTCTTTTTGGTAAATTCATCACAGCACCGGCTGATAATATCATATTCTATCTGCTTCAGCGGTGAATTTTCTTTCCGCTGAATCTGCAGCAACAGACATTCCTGCAAGCTGCGTGCTCCAATTCCTGCCGGGTCAAAGTCCTGAATTACCGACAAGACATGCTCCACCTCCTCCTGAGTAGTATAGATGCCTTGATAAATGGCCAGCTCATCAATCAGCGTATCAATTGATTTACGAAGCAGCCCGTCGTCATCCAGCGAACCAATCAAGTATTCTCCTAATTGCTTTTCTTCCGGAGTAAGTTCCTGCATATCCAGTTGTTCTTTTAGAGTCTCATAAAAAGAAACGCTGTCCGAAAAAGGAATCTCCTCCGGCTTTTCATTCATCGAACGGTTGTTTTCCTGCAGCTTATAGTCCGGTATATCGTCTTCCGTCCGATAATCACCTAACGATAAATCTTCCTCAAAATCAGCCCCCGATGTTTCCTCATCCCCTGAGCCAAAAGAATCATCTGCCTCATCCACATTTTCACCGGTTTCTTTTCCTTCTTCTAAAGCCGGATTATCTAACAACTCGGCATGGATACGCTCTTCCAACTCAAGAGTAGGAAGTTCCAGCAACTTGACAACCAGTATTTGTTGAGGAGACAAGGTCTGAACCTGCTGCTGTGCCTGTGTTTGTACCTGGCGTGAACTCTGTGACATAAACGTTGATTATTCTTGTTAATGGGACAAAAATACGAATTTGTATTGAAAGCACGCACTTGAACCCGAAAATTCTATTATTTTCACATCTATATCCGCAAGTAAATACGCAGCCGATACATACGCAAAAGGATGAAATAAATAATCAGACTGCACGAAGCTGCCATCAGCACCTGATACCAAGAAGGTCCTACATATTGTTCCAAGCCGCGGAACAGAGAATGAGGAAGGCAGCGGAAGTTGACACACTGAGCCAGCATATAAGCCACAATAGAATTCATACCATAGACGCGTAGCCAGTCCATACCTCTGGTAAACTTACGCACATCCACAACATAGTAGAAGAAAGCCATCAGCAGAAAACAGTATCCGCTGCTGACCAAAACCATGGAGCTCGTCCAAAGCTTCTTGATTACCGGATGCTCTATATTCCACAGCCATCCCAAAGCCACCATTGCTGCACCTATGCCAGTCAGCAGTATCACCCTGCGCCGGGCAGAAAATAAAGCGTTCTTAAGCAACTGTCCGGCAAAAGCCCCACTCATGACCGTCACGATAAAGTTCAGACTGCTGAGTATCCATGTATAACGATACCAAGGAGCAAACCGGACAACTCCCTCATCCACGGAAGCCGCATCCCGGAAACGACCCAATACCATACGGTCTATCCATTCAGCCAAATTGCCGTCGGGAGTATAGTTGCCTCCTCCGAATCCATCTACCACAATCCATTTCATCGAAGCCCAGAATACCAGCAGCAAGCTGACGGCAATACCCATCTGAGTTTTCCAAGAAGTAAAGACAAAAAAGAGTGCCGTAAAAAGATAACCTACGGCTATAGATTGCAGTGTATTCGAATAAAGATAAACCCGCGAAGGGTCAAGTCCCAAAAGATTTCCCTGACACATCATCCCGAGAATCCACAGCAAGACAAACCGTTTAAGCAGCCGGCGGAACAACCCGCTGTAGTTGGCCTCATTCTTAAAACGAGCCATAGAAAAAGGAATAGAAACCCCCGACATAAAAAGGAACAACGGCATAACCAAATCCCACGGTGAAAATCCCTGCCAGTCCACATGAGTAAAGTTCCACATAAAAGTCTGGAAGCCTTCCGTGTCAACCGCTTTTGCCAAGGGATGTAAAACACCTTCCAAACCGACCAAGAAAAATAAGTCCAATCCTCGAAGAATATCCAGTGAAGCCAGTCGTTCACTCTTTTTTATTGTTGTTTCCATATTATTAGATTTAGTTTCATCGGCGCAAAGATAGTGAAAGGAGAAAGCAGTACCAAGCCAAAAGCTTGCTTTTGAGCGAAGGTTCTTCATCCGAAAAAAAGTTTTCACGAAATTTGCCTGCGCCCTACACGTTTTTGGAATTAACCCACTTATAAGCAACAAGTTAAAGCGTGCAGGACGCAGTGTAGGACGGTGTAGGACGCACCCATTGCCTACACGCACCCTACACTGCCACCAGCATCAGTCCGACACTCCTTATCGTCTTTATCTCCACATCCGGATTTCCGGCAAAGAGTTTACGGAGCTTGGTGAGAAATACATCCAAGCTACGGGAAGCAAAGAAATCATCTTCTGTATTCCAGAAACGGCTTAGGATGGCTTCGCGGCGAATGACCTCATTTTTGTTCTCGGCAAGAAGCTGCAGTATTTTAGATTCTGTTACGGTCAGAATACGAGTCTCCCCTGTGTTCTCATTGTGAAGGGTAGAATGTACCGTATCAAGCATATAATAGCTGAACTTACAGCACCCTTCTTCCGAGCGGCTTCTTATGCCTTCCTTCATTTTCAGGAGAGCATGGATATGAGCATCTATTTCGTCAGGAACAAAAGGTTTCTTCACATAATTATTTACACCGAGTTCATACCCCTGCCTTACATCTTTGGGCGATGTCAGAGCAGAAGCAAACAATATCGGAGTCTCACCGTCAGTCTCTCTTATTCTTTTTACCATCTCAAACCCATTCATCACCGGCATATCAACATCTGAAATGATGATATCAGGTTTCCAGTTTTTCCATATCTCAAGCCCCTCTTTCCCATTTCCGGCAACAGCAACTTCATAGCCTCCTATAATTTCCTGAAGTCCAGCTTGTACGATGTAACGCAGATTCACATCATCTTCAACCAACAACAACTTTATCATAATGCTTTAACCATTAAAGGTAAATAAATAATAAATTCCGTAAACTCACCCTCTATGCTATTAACTATAACTCTCCCTTTGTGTGCTTCAACCACCTGTTGAACAAAGTTTAAGCCTAATCCAAATCCGGCAACTTTTACTTTGTTTCTTCGCCCGGTATAAGCACGCTCATATTTATCGAACACCTTAAGCATATCCTTTTCATTAATTCCCAACCCATTATCTTGAATTTTGAGGATACTATATTTACTATTTTCAGAAGAAGATATTTTAACATCAACCCTATCCTTGGAATATTTAATGGAATTATCAATCATGTTACTAAATACTTCTTCCATATATTCAGCATCAGCACAAATACTCTCAGCAACCAGGTCAAATTTAAAAGTAACTGGTTTGGGAGATTTAGCCATAAATTTATCGGATATTTTTAAGAGTAGAGGCTTCAGCATTACCATTTCACAGTTCATCTCCAATTTATTATTCTCCAACTTAGATATAGTCAGAATCTTATTTGTCAGTGCAAGCAAGTGGTCTGCCTCATCTTTGGCTATATTGAAGAATTTCTCTTTCATATCTGACTTATTATCAAGCTTTCCACCCTGTAGAAAATTCAAGGCCGTCAGTATAGAACTTAATGGTGTTTTCATGTCATGCACCATAGCGTATGAAAAGTCCTCACGGATTTGAGAGGTTCTATTGATATGATGGATAATCCTTACCTGATAGATAATGCACCCGATTACGAATATCAGAATAACGACAGTCGCTATAATGAGTAATCCCATACGCTCCAGAAAAATCCTATTGGGATTGGTGATGATAAGCTGGACAACTTGAGTATAATCAGAACGGATTGGAAAATATTTAGGCTTGACAACCATAAAAGATGGATTTTTTTGAGTACCGATACCACTTATCTTTTCCCCTGTCTTTAAATTTATGATATCTATATAATATTGGTTTCCTAACCCATTCTGTATTAATAAATCGGCTGTAATAGAATCAAGATGGTGTAATGACATTGGATATCCCATATCTGAGAGCCGTTCATAAAAATATGTCATTGGAGGTATGGTGTCGTTTGTAGGTCCGCTCATAATTTCTGTTCCTTTGGGGGTTTGTCCAAATCTTATATTCCCCTCTTCTTCCAAGGCTTTTTCAATGATTGCATAACTTTCCTTTTGAATATTGTTTTCAATGAGTTTATATGTATTAAACAGCCATAAAGACTGTAAAGCAATGGCACTTATCAAACCGATAAATGCCAATATGCTTGTGTATAGCGTTTTCTTGTTTTTTATCAACAGCATATTTTTTATTTTTGAGATTTATCGCACACGATGCCGCAAATATAACAAATATCCTTTAAAACTAACATAAAAATAACATATTAACAACTTAAACGCGCTTTTTGATGTAATATCTTTGCAATATCATTGAAAAAGAAAATTGTTTAATAAAAAAGTTAGTAACCATGAAACAGTATTTTGCAGAATTAAGCCAAGAGGAAAATCGGAGCATTTTTGGTGGCATAGAATATGAATGGATATATGTAAACGGACGTTATATACAAATCATTGTAAATTCGTAAATTATAAGTTATACAACTTATAGCTGTTATCAAAATTAACCTAATGATAACATAAAGGTAACATAGCCCCAGATAATGTTGACTTATCTTTGCATCAGTAAAACCAAGCAAGATTGAGAATCTTGAAAATGAAGCGTTATCAAACATTCCAATATTCAAATAGAATGGTAAACATCAAAATGTTAAACTAAAAAATTAGAACGTATGAAAGAACTAACCAAAAATGAAGTCCTGTCAATTACAGGCGGGTATTATCCTCCGACTGAAAAACAACTGGAGAATTTGAATCCTTTTGAGCAAATTATTATTTGCTGGTAAAACTTAAATTGAGAATTTATGGAATACAAAGAAATGATGCGTACCATGAGTATGCAAGAACAATTGGAAACTAATGGAGGAGTCGTTATCTGTACTATATTAGGAGTTGCTATAACTGGCAAAGCCTTGGCATGGGCAGCAGCGACAGGTATATTCGCAGCAGGAGTTTATGTAGGTTATAATCAAAAATAGCTGTATGAGAGAGTATTTATTTACAGATATGACGCTTGACGAACAAGAAAGTGTCAATGGAGGTTTTATAGAAACCTTTTTGCTGATAGGCGGAATAGCTGCCGCAGGTGTTGCTATTTATGAGGCTGGTAAAGCAACCGGTGAATTTATTGCAGAATGTATTAAATAATAGACATATGTATAATTTCTTTTCAAAAATTAAAAATCATATAACCGGAAATGAATTTGCAAATACTTTTATAAGTATTGGAATTCTTGCTGTTATATTTTGTATTCTTTTTTATCTTGGGAAAGAAGTAGGAGCATTCATCGCTCTTATGACAAAGTGAAAAAATCCATTAACCAAATGATAGAATACTTTCCTATACCGATATTGAAAAAGGACAAGCAATACAATCTGTACCAGAATGAAGTAATGAACCTTGTCTCTTTTATTAAGGAATACCACCCACTCCCTTTGGTGGATGGAAAGGCTTTTGCATCAGTTGAGAAACAGTCAGAGATACTTTGCCATAGCCTTGAACATGAAAGAACATCTTCAGACTTTCCCATGAAACTGAACAAATTATTAACGCTACTGCATGATGCATATACATTTGCTATGCCTAAGGAAGAGGCTGTATATCCTTTTGTCATCCGATATTTTGAAGGAAGCTTTTATATATATGCAATAGCCTCATCGTTTCCGAACTGCACAGGGAAAATAATCAAATCTATAAATGGCAAGTCAATAGATACCATCACAGATTCCCTGACAGAATGTGTTCCTTCGGAAAACAAAATAAAAGCTTGTATAACGGGTAGTTGTTTTTTTAATCAAGCAGACTTCTTGCGGATGATTGGTGTAATAAAGACAGAAGAAATTGTCTGTTTCACTTTTTCAGATGGAAGCGAAGTGTGTATCCCATCAGCGAGTGGACGAGCCACTTGCCTCTATCATCATGTAACAATATTGCCACACCCTGTTACAGAAAAAAGAGAAGAGCCATTTAGTTATAAGATAATAGGAAAGATTTGTTATATGCAATTTAACTCCATGATTGACCGTTTTACATATCAGTTGGGCTGCCGTATGACAAATACGACCATTAACAATAAAGCCAGTCAATCGCTCCCCCTATTTACCGATTTCTTAGATGAAATGTGGCATGAAATAAATATGCGAAAAGTTTCAAAACTCATTGTGGATATGCGATATAATGGAGGTGGAAATAGCTTATTAGGAAATATATTATTAGACTTTCTTGGAGTATCAATGAATCATATCCGTACATTTAAATCTTATTTGCGCGCATCCGATTTCCTACAGAAATGTTATCCTTCCCTCTTTGTTTCAAAAGAATATAATAAAAGGATGGGTATGCTGATAAAGCAAGAGGAAGTTGTGAGCAATCAGTTTTATGATATTCCTAAGACAAAAAAATGTTTTCATGGAGAAACCATTTTTATCCAAGGGCAAAATACATTTAGTAGCGCAAACTATATGCTGACACTTATTAAAGACAATGCCCTTTTTCCCATTGTTGGGACTCCAACTTCTCAAAGCCCAACTTGCTATGGTGATGTACTTCCTGTCCAACTCCCATTTACAAAGAATTGCCTCTGTATCAGTCATTCATATTTTCTTCGACCGAATGAGACAAACGTAGAAAAAAGTTTATTTCCGGACATTGCCGTTTGCAATTCTTTAGAAGACAGATTATCAGGAGTGGATGCTTGTTGGGAACAAGCACTTGAGCTTTGACACATTAACCTAACGATAACATAAAGGTAACATAGTCTCCCACAACATCAGCTTACCTTTACAAACGTAAAACCCAATAAATTGAAAATGAAGTTTTATCAGACATTTCAAGATTTAAATAGAGTGGTAAATATCAAAATGTAAAACCAAAAAATCAGGACGTATGAAAGAAAAAGTTATTGATATAAATAAGGTATATTTATTTTCTTTGCCATGCATAATAATAGGAACGCCACTGCTTATTATGGTATACCGGTATTTTCATGGTACAGAATATAGAGAAACTTTGATTGAAAATCCCTATTCTTTGATCTCACTGATGTTTGTGACCTTTAGTTTTATTCTTTTACATGAACTAATACATGGAATATGTTTTGCGGTATTTTCAAAAAAAAGATTTAAGAGGATAAGGTTTGGTATTATGTGGAGCCATTTAGCCCCCTACTGCCACTGTGAGGATGCCATAACTGCTAAACAATATAGAATCGTATTGCTAATGCCAACTTTATTATTAGGTTTCTTACCTATGTTAACAGGTCTCATTGTCGGAAACTTTCTTGCTTTTTTCGCTGGAGTAATGTTAGTATGGGGAGGAATCGGTGATATAATAGCTTATAGTTTAACGAGAAAGGTTCCCGACAGCGCATTGTTAATAGACCATCCTAAAGAAGTCGGTTTTTATTACAATGATAAAATATAAGATTTTCAAAAATACTTAAATATAAACAAGATGAAAACATCAGATAAACACATTAATAAAGAATCAGTTCGGCGGAAGGCATTGATTTCATACGGAAGAGGGCCAGAAGGTGAGGAAGTATTTATTGAAAAGAATGAGTTCAATAGAATAGCTCCTATATTATGGGGCTTTATTTTCCCTGTAATAGCATTTATCCTGTTCTATGTCGTATATGATATGGATACCATAAAAACGTCTCTGAAAGCGAGGGAGTGTCTTATGAATCCTTTTTCAATTATTTTCATAATAGGATTGGGAAATATTCTGGCTATATTCGTCAACTTGTTTGTTCAACTTATAATGTTTCTTTTACTTAATTCATGGAATTATAAATCATTATGTATCAGATATAACAAAAAAAGTACATCAATGAGACTGGACTATAAGGAGCCTATGAAATTATGGAAATTCAGAACTGTATATTTTACGGCACATATTCTATCGGCATATTTGCCTTTGGTTATAGGTTTTATTATGAAGGATATGGCTATTTCTCTTGCTTCTGCTTTTGCAGCAGCTTTTTTCTTTGATGAAACTTATATATTATGGAGGTTACGTCTTTACAGCGGAAAGGCTTTGTGCAGTTATAAATCAGATGAAGAATAACTGATGGGGATTATGATGGAGAGTTTATTACTCTATATGAATCTACGCTCAAAACAGATGGTGCGTGTACTTGCAGGCATCGGACCGTTCCGGTGTCTGTTTCTTATCGGTATCGCTGCCATCCTGTTTTATGCTTTTGCGAAAGTAACGAGCGTATGGGTATTGCCGGTGTGTTATCTGCTTATGCTCTGGCTGTATCATAACAATAGAAAAGACAAGGAGTTTCTGTCCTTGCAGGTGCATGGAATCAAAAGATTGTTTACGGCAGAATATTTATTGCTCGGTTTACCGTTTATTATTTCGGGGATAATTGCTGCAAATTACATTTCTTTACCAGTTATCATACTGATTGCGGTAGTTATGCCGTGGATTCACCCTGTCAGGTTTCATTCTATAGCTATGCCTATGCCTTTATTATACAGTGGGGATTTGTTGTATAGAAGGATGTTCCGGAAACAAGTACTACCGTATGCGGTATTGCTCTTTCTGTCTTTCATGGGAGTACTGCATGACAATATCAATCTCTGTAAAGTATGCCTGATACTGTGGGGAGCTATTCAGGGAACTACTTATATGGTGACGCCACCGAAGCATGAACTTTCTGTCTATAACAGTTTCGGAATGTATCAGCTGATACTGGTCAAATCAGGGCTGAGGAATATCTTTATAACCATGTTCCCGTTCATTGTACTTATTCTTGTGCTGAGACACGATACAGAAGCTATACTTTTCTGTCTTGTATTGTTTTCTTCGACATTGTTATACCAGTGGAATATGGGCATGGCAAGATTCTCCTTTGAGACACAAACAGTAATGGGAATATATTGGCTGCTATTCCCGTTGCCGTTATTTTTAGTTTCGATTATAACCCCAGTCGTACTGATACTTTATTTGGCATTGAATATGGGTCTTACACTTTCTGTAAAGAAAAAATATAAACATATATGGAACTGATATATATAAAAGATTTGAGCAAGGCATACGGTAAGACGAGAGTGCTTGACCACCTTTCCGTCTCTTACGAATCCGGGAAAATCTACGGACTGGTGGGAGAAAACGGAGCCGGGAAAACTACACTCTTCAATTGCATTATGGGAGTAACCGATTACGACGGTGAGATAAGAAAGTCCTCCAAGATAAGCGTTGGCTATATGCCGGCTGAAAGCTTCTTCTACTCCCTTATTACCGGAAAGGAGTATCTTGAATTCTGTATTAAAGCCAAAGGGAAGAAGATGGATGCTAAAGCCATAGATTCCTTGAATAAAGTCTTTCAACTGCCACTGGAAAGATTCGCTTCGGACTATTCCACAGGAATGAAGAAAAAGCTTGCACTTATGTCCCTGCTCCTTCAGGAAAATGGCCTGTACATCCTTGACGAACCTTTCAACGGGGTAGATCTTTACGGATGTATCCAACTTAAAAGAATCATACGCGAACTGAAAGGCAAAGGGAAGACTGTCATAATATCATCGCATCTTATCAATACGTTACATGAACTGTGTGATGAGATTGATTTCCTGGATGATCATGCCATCCGGAAAAGATATATTCAGGCATCAATTGATGAGATTGAGCAGGATATTCTTAACAAGAAGTATTAACCTAAAGATAACATACTGATAACATAAACTCTTGTTCTTTGCGCATACCTTTGCAGCATAAGAACTATAGCAACTCTTGGTTCTGTTTTAGCCTATTAGTGTAGGCTACGCTTTAAATATAAATTTAATCTATTAAAAGTATGAAGTTCAGGATCTTTACCATTTTATTACTCTTTGTGAGTCTTAATGTTTCAGGACAGGCTGTCTTGCTTGATAAAACTACCGGTCAATGTATATCTTATGCACAGATTTTAAACAATAAGGGAGCAGTCGTAGGTACAACAGATATAGAGGGTAACTTACCTCAAGACTTGAATGACGAGGTTGTTACTATCCAACATATTGCCTATAACCCTGAGAATGTCAAATCATCTCTATTTAAGAAAGATACTCCTATTTATCTGACACCCATCGAGTATCAGCTGGATGCCGTGACAGTTACGTCGAAGAATAGGGAGTACATTCATCTAAGGACTTACTTCAGAAGCTATCAATTGAATGACTCCTGTATGAAATATTTCAGGGATGGATACCTGGATTTCTTTATCAATCCCAAACATAAAGATGTGGAAAGACTGGTTATAAAAGTTCGCAACTTTCAAAACGATTCGCTTATTGATAAGGACAAAGAAAGGGCAAACACTCTTGTGGATAAATACATTTATACTCCAAATCTGGACGGACTCACTTTAATGGAAACACTGAAAAAAGAAGGCTGGAAATATAATACTGATAGTATAAACAGCCGACTTCTGTTAAATGAAACAGTTGGAGGTGCAATAAGGATAGATACTATACAGAAAGTATTACGAGTGGAATATGATGTTCTTGCAACAAAAGGGAAAAAGCCTAAAACACTTTTTGGTTACACAACACGCCTCGAAAACTTTTATCAGACGGAGAATTACATCTATAATTCAGAATATCAGTCCTATATGGATTTAATAAACAGAAAGAGCTATAGAAAGTTATTCTTTAGCCACAAGAAAGATTCCAAAGAACAGATGATTGAAATCTTTGATGAACTGTATGTTCTGGAACACAAGTATATTACAAAAGACGAAATGAAACAGTACAAAAAAGCATTGAAGTCAAAATCAAACAAACCTCTGGTTGAGTGGAATATGGATAATACAATAATAACACCATTAGCACCACAATTGGAGCGAATATTAAATGAAGATCTCTCTCAGGTTAAATAATCGAAGGAGGATATCAAGAGCCTTCAATTATCTCTTAAAAGTTTAACTCTATAATCTCTGATATTCTGCATGGTTTGTACTGGATATCAGAGATTTTTATGGATATACATGGTGCTTTCGATGTGTATGATGTTATTGCCATAATAACAAGCAGCCTTGTGTTTTACCGATTATGTCTGTTTTTTGGAGTTTCAAGCGGCAGATAGATGGTAAATTCCGTAAATTCTCCTTCTGTGCTGTTTACGAATATTCTTCCTTCATGGGCTTTTATCACCTGGTCAACAAAGTTCAGACCGAGTCCGAAGCCTGAGGCTCCGTTTCTTCGGCTGCGCTTTGCTGCCGCTGCACGTTCATACTTTTGGAATATGATTTTCTGATCGGCTTCTGATATGCCCAGCCCATTGTCTCGTACTTTCAGTATGGTGTAGCGCTCACTTTCTTCAGTGGTGATGTTTATTTCCACACTCTCCTTAGAGTATTTGATGGCATTGTCAATCAGATTGCTTATTACTTCACCCAGATAGTCATTGTCGGCATAAGCTGTTTTGGCCTGCAACCTGATGATAAAGTTTACAGGTTTCTGTGCTTTGGCCTTGAATTTTTCGGTCAGTTTCTCTATTATCGGTGTAAGCTCGACTTCTGTTTTGTTCATCTCCAGTTTATGGTTTTCCAGCTTAGAGATGGTAAGTATCTTGTTGGTGAGAGCAAACAGATGATCTGTCTCGCTTTTTGCTATACTCATATATTTGTTCTTAATCTCCGGTCTGGTATCAAGCCTTCCGCTTTCCAGCATATCTTGTACCATCATAATTGTGCTGAGAGGTGTTTTCATGTCATGCACCATAGCGTATGAGAAGTCTTCACGGATTTGGGATATCTTATTGATTTTTGATATTATTCTTACTTGATAGATTATGCAGAATACAACAAAAATGAGAAGTATAGTTGTAGATACAAGGAGTAACCCCATCTTTCCGAAAAAAAGGTTATTGGGGTTTACGAATTGCGCCTGTATAACTATGGAATAATCTTTTCTTAGAGGTACTTTATCTGTTTGTAAAGAAAATAATGAGGAAGGTTTATTCCCGATATGTTGTATGATAGTATCATTTTTTGAAATAGATATCATACATTCGCTTGGATAGTTATTCTTCAATAATAACTGTTTGTATATATGATTAATAGAGTCAAGGATTATTGGGCTTTTTAGTTGTTCTAAAGATTCTTGCATATAAACAAACTCTGGAAGATTCCTATTTTTATCTTCCTCTGTTCTACTTTGAACCTTAGTTCCAACTGGTAAATTTTGTAATCTGGAGAATGTTTCTTCCATAATGGCCTGTTCCAGCATATTTGTAGATTTAATCCTCAGTTCATCCTTAACAAAATTATAAGAATTAACTAACCATACAAATTGAACTAATAATACAATTGATAGACCTAATATTGTAATAAATCTGATATAATATGTTTTCATTTAGCTGTTTTATTGCAAAGTTAATAACATTATGCAGATATATAACCAAAGTTCCTGCTGAAAACTTCTTAACCTAAAGATAACGTAGCGATAACATAAACTAATCTTCTTTGCGCATACCTTTGCAGCATAAGAATAACGAAATAACATAAAAACATTTCAATTATGAGAAGAATGATGAAGCTGGCTTTTGTAGCCATTGCAGGTTTTGCCTGCATGCCGGTTGCTGTAAGGGCACAGCAGATGCCTCCGGTACCGGTAGACAAGGAAGTGAGAATAGGTAAACTGGATAACGGACTTACATACTATATCCGTCATAATGAATATCCGAAGAACCAGGTGGACTTCTATATCGCCCAGAAGGTGGGTAGTATCCTTGAAGAGGACAACCAGCGCGGATTGGCGCATTTCCTTGAACACATGTGTTTCAACGGAACAAGGAACTTCCCGGGCAGCTCTATGATCAAATGGCTGGAGTCTGTAGGTGTGAAGTTCGGTTATAACCTGAATGCCTATACGAGCATTGATGAAACTGTATATCGTATCTCCAGTGTACCTACAGAACGTATCGGGGTACAGGATTCATGTCTGATGATTCTGTCCGACTGGGCTGACGGCCTCTTGCTCGAAGGTAAGGAGATAGACGAGGAACGTTCCGTTATACATGAGGAATGGAGAAGCCAGCTGCCACCGAATATGAGAATAATGGAGAAACTGCTTCCGGAGATATATCCTGACAGCAGATACGGACACCGACTTCCTATAGGAACCATGGAAGTGGTGGACAATTTCCCTCATCAGGCTCTTCGCGACTATTATGAAACATGGTACCGTCCTGACCTGCAGGGTATAGTTGTGGTGGGTGACATTGATGTGGACCGTATAGAAGGTAAGATCAAGGAATTGTTCTCAAAGATTGAGAAACCTGTAAACCCGGCAGAAAGGGTTTACTTCCCGGTGGCCGACAATGAAAAGCCTATTGTCGCTTTCGGGTCGGATAAGGAGCAGGATAAATATGTTGCTCAGATTATGTTCAAGTATGATGCCCTCCCTGATTCATTGAAGGGCACAATGGCTGATGTTACAACCACCTATCTGCTTGATATGGCCCAGATGATGCTTCAGATAAGACTGAACGAACAGGGACAGAAGGCGGATGCTCCGTTTGCGGCGGCTTCTGCGTTTTACGGTGAGTTTATTATGGCAAAGACGAAACAGGCTTTCCAATTTGCTATGCTTCCAAAAGGTAACAGCTTCGACGAAGGGCTGAAGGCTGTCTACCGTGAAGCTCTTCGTGCCAAGAGGGGAGGATTTACCGCCACTGAATATGCGCGTTGCCGTACAGAGTATCTTTCTCTGCTTGAAAAGGCATACAACAACCGTAACCAGCAGGGAAACAAGACTCTTGCAGAATCGTATGTACGCAACTTCATCGACAAGAAGCCTATACCGGGTATAGAGACAGAATATCAGATGATGAGCATGATTGTAAACCAGATACCTGTGGAAGCTGTAAATCAGGTGTTCTCGCAGATTGTTTCGGATAAGAACCTGGTTGTTCTCGGTATGATGCCTGCACGCGAAGGTGAGTCCTGTCCTAAAGACGAAGATATACTTGCATTGCTTTCTCAGGTGGAAGCCGAAAACATTGCTCCTTACGTGGATAATGTGAAAAATGAGCCTCTGATAAGCGAATTGCCTGTTGCCGGAAAAGTGGTGAAGGAAAACATGCTTTCTGATGCCGGAGCCAAGGAATGGATTCTTTCAAACGGTGCCAAAGTGATATTGAAGAAGACTGACTTCAAGGCTGACGAAATCAATATGATGGCTGTTGCAAAAGGCGGTACTTCGGTTTATGGAAACGACAAGACTGCGGACTTGATGTTTATGCCTGCTGTATTGGAACAGCATGGATTGGGAAATTTTACTAATTCCGATCTTTCAAAACTACTTGCCGGAAAACAGCTTTCTCTGAAAATTACGTTGGATGACTATGTACGCAGTCTGTCAGGAAACACTACTCCTAAGGACCTGAAGACCTATATGGAAATGATATACATGACCTTCACCGGACTGACAGTAACACCGGATGAATTTGTCGCCATGCAGAATCTTTATAAAGGAGTTATTCAGAATCAGGAACAGAATCCGAGCTTCGTATTCCAGAAGAAGGTGCAGGAGTTCCTTTACGCTTCGCCCAACAAGCAAGTGTTCGGTGTAAGTGATATTGAGAAGGTAAACCGTGAGAATATCCTTTCCATCATCCGTGAGCAGCTTACCAATGCAGCCGAATTTACATTTGTATTCAGCGGTAACTTTGATGAAGCGGAATTAAAGACACTGGTTGAGCAGTACATAGCCTCCCTGCCTTCTGTCAAGGGAAAGGAACAGGAACTGAAACATAACAGTGCGGTTGAAATCAAGGCTGGTAGCGAAGAGAAGGAGTTTGCCATGAAGATGGAAGTACCTCAAGGAAGTGCGGCCGTTGTAATCAGCGGAAAGATGCCTTATTCATTCAAGAATAGGCTGATGGCTACCATGTCGGCACAGATAATCTCTACACGCCTTCTGAATGAAGTCCGTGAGAAGGAAGGTGCTGTATATAGCATATATACCCAGGGCTCTCAGGAAAGACTCTCGGAAATGTCAGTTACATATCAGACTATATTCCAGGTTAAGCCTGAAAAGAAAGACCGTGCGCTTGAAATCATCCGCAGCGAGTTTGAGAAACTGGCAAAGGAAACACCTGTAGAGGAGCTTGACAAGGTGAAGGAGTTTATGGTGAAGCAAATCACTGAAGACGAGCATACCAACAGTTACTGGTGTTCTATGATGGCCGGCAACGAGCTTCTGCCTTCCGGAATCTGTGTAAAGGCTGAACAGACCATACTGTCCATTACATCAGAAGAACTGTCCGGCTATGTTAATGAGGTAATGAAGCAGAATAACTATAGGGTTCTGGTAATGATGCCAGAAGGTAAATAGGGTATATGGATTAAAGAGGGTGCGGTTCACATCCTCTTTAATTTTAACTCGTGAACTACCGCTAAACTAAAGATTTAGCGGCTTCGGAGATACCAATACCTCCTCTCTTTTCCTGCTTCTTCCTGCCATTGCTTTTTAGGACACGAGGTCGGTCATCCACAAGAGGACAGTCCACAGGCTTGACTTTCCCACGCTCCGTGGGTAGGGCTTTCAAGCCAAATTCCTTGATGTTGCAAGCGGCATTGAAGTCCCGGTCGTGATGTGTACCACATTCCGGGCATGTCCAACTGCGCTCGCTCAGTTTCAATCCTTTATAGACATAGCCGCATTTGCCGCAGGTCTTCGAGCTTGGGGCAAAGCGGTCTATCTTTATGAGGTTTACACCATACCAACTGCACTTGTATTCAAGCAAAGTTAGGAACATACCGAAAGAAGCATCTCCTACGGCTTGTGCCAAATGGTGGTTACGCTGCATCCCTTTCACGTTCAAATCCTCCATGCAGATAGTGCGCACTTGGCTGTCGTGCGTGAGTGCATGGGTGATTTTGTGAAGGCTGTCCTTACGGCTGTTGGCTATGTGTTCCTGTAGCCGGGCTACACGGATGCGTGCCTTGTTGCGGTTGGCAGAACCTTTCTGTTTGCGGCTCAACCGCTTTTGTAGCAACTTCAAGCGGTCTAAGCTTCTCTGCAAGTTCTTAGGGTTGTCAAACGTGCGTCCGTCAGAACATACGGCAAGCGACTTGATGCCCAAGTCAATGCCGACGGTCGTGTCACGCATCGGTTCGGAAGGCTTCA
>URDR01000015.1 GCA_900546645.1 uncultured Bacteroides sp.
AGCATGTAGAAAGCATATGGCTTCCTTGTTTGGACGAGGGTTCGACTCCCTCCAGCTCCACGAAAGATAAATATTCAATTACCTTGAAATGAAACGACACTGAACATAGTATCAAGAACTATTTTCAGTGTCGTTTTCAATTTTACGTGATCTGTAAAGTCCATAAAAGATCAGCCGGGCTTTCAGCCATTACTTTTCGGTCGTAAAGGAAGAGACCGGAAGTCCATCAATCCCGAACATTGGAAAATTTAAACAGGCCATCATTCCATATAGTAAAATTTACAACTTAAGTCTGTTCAAAACAGCTCACAGAGCTTTATCTGCTGGAAAATCAAGTGTGCGCCACTTCCTTCATATACAATTCCCAAAGTTTCCTCATCAATGGAAGTGATACACGAGTAACCTGCACCTCCCCATTCATCCAGCATCAGCCAATATTTCTCGGGCCATGTATTCCCGTCATCAAAACTAAGTTTCAAAGTCAGCCTGTTACGCTCGTCATATGAATTAGGGTTGAAAAAAGCCAGCAATGACTTCTTATTTCCTTTCTCATCATGATAGACATGTTTATGAACCGAAGCCATGCAGGTAGGTTCGGTAAGAACGCTATAAGAAGCAGGATGCTCCCGCCAGGTCTTTCCCAAATCAGAACTAACACATATCCTCCGTCCGTTAGGCGATTTCACTCCCCGGTTTCTGTTGTCGCGCATATTCAGCATAATGTCGCCATTATCAAGCTGTACAGCCATACATTCCGTCGTATTCGAATAAGCGGGGTTGCTGGTCGTCCATGTCTTTCCTCCATCCTTGCTGTACGTAATGTTTGAAAACGAAAGTCCGTTCTTGTCTCTTCCTTGTGTTGGGAAAACCAAAGTTCCGTCTTTCAACGTAATGCCATGCCCGGGAGCAGGCGCAAACAGCCACCAGTCTTTCCTTTTGGTATCCGGAGTGATATTCACAGGTTCGCTCCATGTCTTTCCGTCGTCTGTGCTTTTGGTTATCAGGAACTGCGAGGTTTGTTTCACCCCTATGCCGGGTTGCGATCCTCTGGCAAACCACTGATGTATCCATCGGGTGCTGTCTTCATTCAAGCCTTCCACCCACTTCCCGGTTTTACCATCCAATATGCCATGCATCCACAATCCTGCCACATAGACAGTCCCAGTCTTTTCGTCACACAAGATGCAGGCATCGCTCACACCATTATATTTTTCGGGCAAGCCTCCCCACTCTTTCATATCAAGCACACGCTGCATGGGCATCCATGTTTTCCCACCATCTTCACTGCGGTTTAAGGCTATATCCATATCGCCCTGCAAATCGCGTCCCGAGTCCCATCGGGCATCATATATAGCCAGAAGCGTCCCCTTGCCGGAAGTTGCCAATCCGGGGATACGGCTGGTATTCACTCCATCTTGCTTCGGCTTTCTTAACGGAACGCCTACCCGAAGCCCTTCCAAAAAAGCAGGTTCTATCTT
Source organism: uncultured Bacteroides sp. (assembly GCA_900546645.1). GTDB lineage: Bacteria > Bacteroidota > Bacteroidia > Bacteroidales > Bacteroidaceae > Phocaeicola. Next base: position 1,479 of record URDR01000015.1, read on the forward strand.
CCATGCCTTTCCACTCAGTTCGATTGAAGTGCAATTAAAGTTTACTCTGCCGGCAAGTGGAACCTGTTCTCTCATCTTCACGGCAAAAGCCCAATAACAGGTATCCGATTTCAGCGGAACGTTAATCCTTACACTTCCCTTCTCGCCACTCACGTCTGCCACGGCAAGAAGTTTGTCTTTATCCAATCTTCCTTTTGAATCACACTCATAAAAAGACAATTCGTCTACGGCATCCAAACAGGTTGTTCCGGCAAAAGAATAAGAGAACCCGGTGAGATTCCGGCCACAAGCGCTTCCTTTAATCACCTGAACGTAACCTACGTGATTCCTGTCTTCCCCCAAAAGGACAGGAAGTTCTGCTCTCATAAATCTAATATCCGCCTCATTTGCAAACGAAATACCGGCATAAAAACAACTCAACAACAATAATCCGTATTTCATAGAATCAAAATATTATCAGGTCATCCAACCCAAAATCACTTCAGCATATTATCCGTCTCATCCAACCTAAAGCGTACCCCTACGATAGAGTGTTGCTCCTTGCCCGGTCTGTATTTTATATAAGTAATAGCCAGAACCGTACCGTCAGGAAGAACTTCCAGCCCCGGATACCCACAATCAGAACCTGCATAACTATGAAGCAACTTAATTCTATATTGTCCGGATGTTTCTTCTCTCAAATCCTTATATGTGCCTACCCACGCAACGAAATGCCCCTTGGTCGGACTATTCAAAGCCATATCACGAAACGCTATGACCAATCTTCCGTCTTTCAGATACTTTGCCACATGCCGATCGCCCGTAACTCCCCATGGGGTTTCCCTCATCTTCGTCCATGTCTTTCCCTCATTATCTGAAAACATCATCAAAGAGTTTCCTTTCCGGTTATTTTCACGGGCTATACATACTAATTGCTTTCTGTCAGGAGAGTAAAACACACAAGGTTCACAAGGAGAACGTCCTTCAACCTCTGCTATTTTAACCGAAGCTTCCCAAGTCAATCCCCCATCATGTGATACTGAACTCCATAAAGTCAACGGAGAACGGTCTTGGTCATTAAATCCTCTGTGATATACTCCCAAGTAATCTCCGTTGTTCAATTTCACGATACTCGAAAAAGCCATAACACAAGGTTTTTCCAAACTTTTCACCTCCGACCATGTGCGACCTCTGTCTTCGCTGTAACTATAGCCCATTGCCGGCTCTTGGCAAAAAACAAACAAGCGTTCTACCCCCTGCTTGTCTGTCAGTCTGTATATACTCGGGCAATTCCTCATCTTCTGCCAATCCCTGGGAGTCTTAGCAGTTTTCCATACCAAGCCACCATCGTTACTCTTTGCTATAAATGAAGCACTTCCTCCGTGTCCCGACGACCATGTACACCATACGTTTTTTCCATCCTCCATCAATACGGTGGTAGGATGCCCGTTGTATAAGTCCTCTTTCCCTTCGGCTATTACAAATTGCCTTTCTTTCTGCGAAGACAAATCCACATAAGGCATGTTACAAGTTTGAGCCGACAAAGTCACGGCAGAATACACACATGTCAAAAAAGTCAATATTTTTTCCATTCTTACAAAAGATTTTAAAAAGAGGGCATACCGAAAATTTTGATACACCCTCTTGAGGTTTTATCTCTTCACATTGCTTTCATAGCCATCAGTCTGAACCAGTTTCTCGTTCAGCACCATGTCGTTGTAATTGATAGGCAAATACAAGGGATAGTCCGGCTTGTCATTCAGATTCGGAACTTCCTTATAAATATCTATGGAGCCTCCGGCATGGAAACGCATGAGGTCGAACCATCTTTTTTCCTCCAAGAACATTTCTCTCAAACGTTCGTCGCACAGTTCCTTCTCAACCGAGAGCTTGTCTTTCGGTCCGTCATAACCAGCCAATCCAGCCCTGTTACGAACCTCATTCAAATCAACAATCGCTTTTCCGGGTTCACCCAATGCTGCATTCGCCTCAGCCCTCAAAAGAAGCAAATCGGCCCAGCGGTAAGCAATCAGGTCATCATCAAAAAACAAGTCGTCAGGATATTGTTTGCCTCTAAACTTATTTTGCTGTGTCAGAATAAGATTACCGTCGGCATCTACCATATCAATCAAAGCTACCGGATAACGTTTATCGTTCGGATTCTTCTGATAAACCTCTCTCAGCTTATCACTGGGCGCATAAACATGCCGGCTCTGATTGGGCGAAGTTGCTGCATCTGCCAAGTTTACAGCCATAGAAAGATTGTCCGTTCGTGAAGTGACATTGCTTGCAATAGACAAGTTTCCTGCCTCATATCGTTCGAAATAGAAAGAAAAGATGATTTCCTTGTTTTTCTTATTGTCGTTCTTAAAGACATCGGCATATTCATCCAGCAAGCCTACACCGCTTTTCTCTACCTCACCTATATCTTTTATGGCCTGCAAGAAATCATTCTTTCCGCCTTTCAATACTTTGGCTTTCCACATCAGTACATCAGCACGCATCGCATAAGCAGCAGGCTTGGATGCATAATTCTTATCCCTGTATCCCTCTTCCGGGAAAAGCGACAAAGCAGACTGTAAATCCTCCAGTATCAGTTTCACCACATCTTCCTTGGATGAACGTGGTACCAACTCAACATCATCCGAAAGAGTAGGCTCTGTCACGATAGGCACATCCCCCCAAGACCTTACCAGCAAGAAGTAGGTATAAGCTCTCAGGAAATGACATTGAGCCTTGATGCGATTCTTCTCGGCCTCGTCCTCGAAATTCAGGTTTTCTATCTGATGAAACAACAGATTGGCATGATGGATACAGCCATATGCATTCCGATAAGAAGGAGCATTGCTCTCCAGCAATTGTTGTGACCAAGCCACCGATACTGGGCCTATCTCACCGGCCTTGAAAGAATCCCCCCTGTCTTCACCATAATAAGAGGTATTATACAAGCCACGGACTTTATTGTAAATACCGGTCAGATAAGCCTCGGCATCACCGGGGGATTTCCAAAAAGAATCTGAGGTAATTGTAGAAATCGGCTCTACATCCAGAATGTCACAGCTTCCCAGACCAAGGCAACATGCCAGGCCTAAAACAAATATATTTTTCATGTGTATTCCTATTTAAAAAGTTAATCTTGCACCAAAATTGAATTGTATGGGAATGAAATATTCCCCAGTTTCCTGTCCGTCATACTGCTCAGGATTCAAGCCATCGTAAGCCGTGATATAACCGAGGTTATGTACTCCTGCATTCAATGATATAGAACTCACACCCAACTTTGTACATACTTTTTTCGGCAGGTCATATCCTAATGTAATTTCCCGGAAGCAAAGATAATCACCCTTGCTGTAATAAGCACTGTTATCGGCATTACCGTTACTGTTCATTCCTGCGTAAGCAATGGTACGCATGTGATTGCGGTAACCGTTATCCCAGTCGGAAGCATTGTCATAACGGGGATACTTACAAGTAGCGGCATCACCCGGATTCCACCAGATATTGCCATTGGTCACATCGGTAGTGGTTATGATGGCATTTCTTCCATTGGCATTCGAGCGGGCACGCCAGACATTTGCGATAGAATGTCCTAAAGCAAAATCCACGACAAATCGGAATGAGAAATTCTTATAGGTCAAAGAGTTAATCAACGCACCTTTCTTGTCGGGATTGGCCCATCCCATAAATGCAATATCCCGGTCGTCAATCAAGCCGTTATTATCCAAGTCTGCCCATTTGGCATCGCCGGCAACCTTATCCTTGCCCAGTTTGGAGCCGGACACTTTGGTATCTTCCGGAGCCTTGGCAGCTTCCTCATCCGTATCATATACTCCTTGATACACAAATCCCCAGCGTCCGCCGATTCGTTCACCTTCGGCAAGCCCTCCGGCCTCGATGTATTTACCTGCCTTACTGTTCCAAATCAAACCTCCCTGCACGCGGTTCTTGTCTTTTCCATTGTATGGCAACTTCTTTATATAAGTCCTGTTCATGGAGAAAGTACCGGTAATTTCCCATTCTACCGGAGAAGCCGACGACAGAGGATGAGCCGTAACAGACAATTCGATACCCTTGTTTTGAACCGTCCCCAAATTGGCTCTGATTGAGCCGAAACCTGTTTCTGCCGGCAAAGACTTGTCATACAAACGGTCGGTGGTCAGTTTGTTATATCCGGTAAAGGAAAGTTCCAGCTTGTTGTTGAAAAATGCGGCATCAATACCCAAGTCTACGTTAGAAGTCGTCTCCCACACCAGTGCCCGATTTGCCAATACGCTGTTCAAGACACCAGAATTGCCTCCATAAGCAAACGAATAGCTATCAAGAAATGTATTATATTCTCCTTGCGTATTGGAATAAGATAACTTATTGTTTCCGGTCTTTCCCCAACTTGCACGCAACTTTAACCGATTCACGATATCTTGAGGAAACCAGTCTTCATAATGCATGTTCCATCCTGCCGAAACAGCCGGAAACAAAGCAAACTTATTGTCTTCCGAAAACTGGGATGCTCCATCGTAACGCAACGAAGCAGATAGCAGATAGCGTTTCTTGTAGTCATAATTCACACGGGTAAAAAAGCCAAGCAACCTTTCTTCATATAAAGAAGAGGTGGTACGCTGGTCTTCTTCTTTACTCGGATCCAATGTAGGGATATAGTCTGTTGCCGCATTACGGCCTGTACCTTGCAGTTTATAATTGTTATTCACCGTATAGTTCATACCAATCATCGCTCCAAGAGAATGTTCGTCAAACTTTGTATCATAAGTCAATACCGCATCTGCCATTATTTGTCTGTACTGATTATGGTCTTCGCGGGTTATGCGACTCTTGTTGAACTCATTGTATTTCTCAAAGAAACGGTAGATATATTCCTTTATATAATAAGACGCAGACGGCTTGAAATGCAACTTCGGCAAGATTTCCCAGTCAAGTCCCATCTGGAAAGAGGTGATATAGCTCTTGTCCGTTATATCCTGATAATACAATTCATGCAAACGGTTTCTGGGCGAACCTCCCGCCTCTCCGATTCCCGGCGTACCGTCGTCATAATAGAGTCTGAAAGTGGTAGGATATCTTGAAGAACGATCCAATGTACTCGTGCCGCTTCCGGCAGGGTCTGTTCCTTTGTTTGAAATGGTAGAATGCTTTATCCCCAGATTTATTTTCAGGTTATCCTTTAAGCTATAGTTGCCGTTTGCCGTAAGGCTGAATCGGTCATATCCCGTTCCAAGAACCATACCTTCGGCATCTATATAGCCCATGCTTACATAATAATTAGCCTTTTCAGTACCTCCGGAAACACTTACATCGTAATTGTGGGTAATGGCAGTCTTGAACAAGACATCCTTCTGGTAATTATTATCCTTAAAGATCAAGTCCTTTCCCGAATAAGGGTCTTTCATGACTTCATAACCTTGATTTTTCAACAAGTTATCCACATAAGGCTGTCCCATATTGGCAACCAGGTCGTCAAGGTATTCGGTTGTAAAACGCGAATATCCGTAACCCACCAGATTACCGTTCTTATAGTTGATGTTTCCGGTAGAATAAGGATAAGCCCCACCTTCCAAACGAGCTGCCACATTCGGGTCGTTAATGCCTCTGGAGCCGGCCAGACGTGAAGCATACAAATAATCGCGTGCGCTTGAGAAAGGATAATGTTCGCGGATTTTCTCAATGCCGATTCGATAAGATGCCGTAACCGTTGCCTTTCCGGCATTCGACGCACCATTTTTGGTAGTAATCAATATAATACCGTTAGCTCCCTTTGCCCCGTAAATGGCAGAAGAAGCGGCATCCTTCAACACTTCCATCGACTCTATATCTTCCTGATTGATACCGTCCATGTTTTCACGGATTACTCCGTCAATCACAAACAAGGGAGTATCTTTCGAAGGATCGGTAGAACCACCACGAATCAGTACCATGGGCTGTGCTCCCGGCTGACCGGTGGATTGACGAATATCCAAGCCTGCAACTTTTCCCTGAAGGTTGTTCAGCGGAGAAGCCGATACGGACGAAAGCAGCTCGCCTTTTTTCACAGAGGCAATGCCCGATGTGATAGTAGCCTTAGTCTGTGTTCCATATCCCACGGCAATGACTTCGCCCAAGGCTATGGATTCATCTTCCAGACTGATTTCGTAAAAATTCTTACCCGTAAGACGCAGCGTCATCGGCTTCATTCCAATGTATGAAATCTGTAACAGCTTTGCCTCTTGAGGTATCTCCAGAGAGAATTTTCCGTCCAAGTCCGTAGTAGTACCAATCTGCAAATCTTTCACCACCACGGTTGCCCCTATTACCGCTTCTCTGCGCGAATCTTTTACTATACCGCTGACATTGCGCATATTCTGAGCCAAAACATTGTTAAAAAACATCCCAAAAAACAATAAAGTCAAAATTAAATGGGATTTTAAAAATATATTTTTCATCTTTGTATTTTCTTAGGTTAAAAGTATGACAATGAGAAACTAATCCGCCAAGACTGTTATCTGCGTCATACTTTTTTCATTTAAAAAAAATCATTCAACTCCAAGTCTTTCCGCAAACATGCATATTCATCGTCGCCAAAAGGATGGATAGGCAGACGACATGGCCCGCAATCTATTCCTATCAGCTTCATTATAGCCTTTCCGCCTCGTACTCCGCCACCATATTTAATTATAACCTTGACAATATCAATTGATTTCTGCTGTAGTTTACGGGCTGTAGCCAAATCGTTTTTATCCATAGATGCAAAAATCCCTTTATACACTTCAGGCATATAATTATAGGTACTGCCAACTCCGGCAACAGCCCCAAAGGCAAGTCCCGCAATCAATATTTCATCGTAACCGTGTAAAACCTCGAACGCCCCGTCTTGAAGAGTCAGGCATTCTCCCATTTCCATCAAGTTATTATGAGTAAACTTCACGCCTGCCAAATTAGGAATTACTTTCTTCCCTTCCGTCAAAAATTCGGGGACTGAAAGAGACACACCTGTCATAGAAGGCATATTGTAATAATAGAAAGGCAGTTCTTCCGCACATTTTGCTATCGGTGCAAAGAACGCCACCAAATCGGACACGCTGACCGGTTTGAAGAAAGCCGGTGCCATAGCGCCGATAGCGTATGCACCCGAATGACAGGCATGCGCAGCCAGCTCCATAGCCTCCGGCTGCGAGTTGCAGCCTACGTGGGCAATTACCTTAAAACGCCCGTCGGCCGAATCGACCCACTTTTCCAATATTTTCTTTCGCTCGTCTACTGTAAGCGAAAGTGATTCGCCGGTAGTGCCACAGACGAATACTCCAGGGATTCCGGAAGCCGCAATATAGTCGGCATACTTTGCAATCATCTCCAAGTTAAGACTTCCGTCTTCATACATCGGAGTGAAAGTTGCAGCAACCATTCCTCTTAATCGTTCATAATTTTTCATGTTCACTTAAATTTAATGTTTATAAACAGTAAGATGTAATATGTCGTTCTTTCTTGTTTTAAAAAACAGACTGCACAGATAACCTATCACAAAACAAGAGATTATACCGGTAGCTGTATAAAGCAGCAGATGGACAGACTGTGTGTTTATAAAATAAATCTGCACGCCGATACTGCCGACAATACCACAAACGGCCCCGGAAGCGTTTGCTCTTCTTGTAAGTATTCCCAACAAGAAAAGTCCGCCCATGCTTCCCAGTATCAAACCCAGAATTTTATTGAACTCATCCCACAAGGAACTAATTTCCCACGTGGCCATTATATATGCGAAACCAATACCTAAACATCCAAGGAAGGCAGTGGCGGACTTTGCTGTTTTCAAGCTACTTCCTTTGTGGAACCTGGAATGAATGTCCACTACATAAGCCGTTGCAGCCGAGTTCATGCTGCTGCTTAACGTTGACATCGCAGCTGCAAAAATACCGGAGACCAGAAGCCCTGTCACTCCTTGAGGAAGCTGGCTGAAAATATACCACGGGAATATGGCATCACCATCGGAAATAGTCAGACTCAAATCAAAGGGATGCTGCTTGTAAAATACATAAAGAGCCGTTCCTACAAAAAAGAATATCAAAGAAGCAGGAATCGTAAGACAAGCATTGGTCAGCACACTTTTACGTGCCTTTTCTTCCGTTTCGGTAGTCATGTAACGCTGCACCATGGTCTGGTCGGTTCCATAAGTCGTAATGTTCGTAAAGAAAGAGGCTATCAATACTGTCCACAGCGCGGGTTGGCGCAAATCAAAAGCCAGACTTCCAAGCGCAAACTTCCGGTCATCGCATGCTACCGAAACAATGCCGGCAAACCCTCCGTCTGTATTGCAAACCATATAAACAATGCACAACACGGCTCCCCCCATCAAGACCACAACCTGAAGTGCCTCTGTCCATACAACAGCTTCTATGCCGCCCATCATGGTGTATGCCAAACTTAAAACGCCCATCAAGGTTATACAAAGTATAATATCCAGTCCGGTGACAACGTTTAAAGCTATTGAAGGCAGATATAAGACTACCCCCATTCTTCCTATCTGGAACAAGATGAAAGAGAGACTCGAAAACATACGGACAGCATAGTTAAAACGAGCTTCCAGGTATTCATAAGCCGTAGTGCTGTCCAATTTTCTGAAAAACGGAATGAACAGATAAATTATTATCGGCACAACCAGCAATATGCCTGCATTGATAAAGATATAGCTCCAGTCGGAAGCATAGGCCTTGGCCGGAATAGCCATAAAGGTAATGGCACTCAATGCCGTACCGAAAATACTGAGTCCGACAACCCACCAGGGAATTCTGCCTCCACCTTTAAAATAGTCATCCGTGTTTTTCTGTCTCTTCGAAAAGTAATAGCCAATCCATGCCAGAAGCATAAAATAAAAAGCGATTACCAGATAGTTTACAATCCCGAAATTTTTCTCGTACGGCAATATGCGGAATGACACTATCTCCGGAGTCCTTACTCCCGGATGAATTTCACCGCTGGTCAAATAAAACGCCCCATCATGAGCGAGCACATTTGTGGTAAGAGGAATAGCATACGGACTCTCTTCTTTTACCACCAAAGTCTGAGTAACGGTATGAAACAAACGCACCCTGTTGCCAAACCCGGGATGACGCTCGCCGGCCGGAAGCATCGAATCCGAACCTCCCAACAACAAGAGATGATTGGCTCCCTGCGGAACAGCTGTTCCTGCCATTACCGGAAATTCACCGGACAACACACTCCACTCTTCCGTCTTAGGATTATACACATAGCCATCCGACAATATTTCCACATTACCTTCTGCATCATAATCACGGCCGCTAAACAAGTAGAAACATTTATCCACCCCATTACTCTGGACGGCACTTACCGCAAATCCTCTCGGCTTCCCCGGCCACGAATCAAGCACTTGCCATCCGCTTTCTTTTTGTGACAAATCAAGCATAAAGAAATGCGATGTAGCACACGGACTGTCCATGTTTTCCTGACCGCCGGCAACAAAAATCTTATTGTCCAACAATGCTCCGGATGCATGTGCCAACGGAACCGGCAACGAAGGCCAATCGGAAGACACACTGACATTGCCTTCTTTCAATGCCAATAAGAAGACATCACTGTAACAACTGTCCGGGCCACATCCGCCGATACAAAGCAGACCTTCGGGCAAGGCAACAGACACCCCGTAGGCTCTAGGCTCGGGAAGAGCATCCTCCAGAATTTGCCACGACATATCATCTTGCACATTTCTATAATACAGAGTGCTCCACCATGCTTTCTTTCCTCCTTCTTCCCAAGGCTTTTTATCCGGAAAGTTTGCACCGCCAGCAATGAGCAAATCATCACCCACAAAGCCTGAGAAAGCACCTGCCACACCCGGATTCGGTTTGCCATCCAAGCCGGGAAGATTTAAAGAAGCATCCCAACTGATACGTTCCTCAACCTTAAAAGCAGAAGCATATAAGGGAGAACAAAAAAATGAAGCAAAAAACAAAAGCGGAAAAATAAAAAAAATTCTTCTACACATAAATTTAAGGTTATAGTAAGATTGTTTTAAGGCTGTAGCCGGCAAAGCAGTCCGGTTATCGGTTCATTTTACCAAGCAATATCTTATAAACCAAGAAATGTTTCTCCAATGCTTTTTTGAAGCCTTCTTCGTCTCTTTTCTGCAACAAGACAAGCAAGTCACGGTGGGTAACAAGCTCCCCTCTTTCCTTTATTTCAATGTTAATAGGTTCAAGCGAGTTTTGGAACTTGCACTTCACGAACTCCATAACCGGACGGATAAGACTCTGAAACTCGGAAATCGTCCTGTTGCCTGTTATCTCATATAATTTTGAATGAAAGGTATATTCGCTCACAGACGAATACCCGTTATGTCCAATCATTTCTCCGGACTTTTCAATTCTCTCCAAGTCCTCCAGGTCTTCATCGGTAAGGTTTCTGAAAATATCACCGCATATTCCTATCTCCAGTGCGATACGGAAATCCAGTATATCAAACAAGGAAGACTCGCTCAATATGCGCGGATCGACAATGCGTTTCATTCCGCCCAGCAAAGAGGGTTCGCATAAAATCATCCCCCGCCGCGGACGAGACTCAATCATCCCAATCATTTTAAGCCTGCTCAATGCCTCCCTCAACACATTCCTTGCCACTCCTAAAGAGGCTGCCAAAGCCATTTCGTTAGGAACAGGGTCGCCTATTTGAAAATTCTTTTCCTTAAAATAATTTAGCAACCGATCTTCCACCTGATCGACCAAGGTTGTATTTGTCTTTAATATACGAAGTGTATCCATAGTTGTTATCTGAGTTTTTCTATTAGCATTATTTGTATGACAAATAACTGCATTTATTTTCACGTATGCAAACAACTGTTTATTATTTAACTTATAATAACAAAACAACATCATTAGACACCTTACTCCACACGCCTCGACGCTTCACCCCAATCGTTTAGACGTTTTCGTCCGAACGCTTCGGCATCCGGATGCGCTCCCTTAAAAAAACGGCAAGCACCAATTAAAAAGTCACCACGAACAGATTCAAGCAAAATCCACAATCTTTGTCTCGCGAATAAGACAGGTTATGTTTCAAGATCATATCCTTAGCGGACTGCTTTTCGGTATCGGAATTCTCGTCCACTCACGCACTGCGGCTTTCTATACAGCCTTGGGAGCGCTCCTCCCCTTGCCTTTAGCCACGCTGTATGGAATCGATTCAAGTATAATTAATCTGGGATTGATGGGATATAACGGAGTTTTATGTGCCATCGCATTGGGAGAAACAAATTGGAGAAGTTTCGGATGGGCATCAGTTTCCGTCTGTCTGTCTGTGATATTACAAATCATCGGAATGAACTTGCATATCACCACGCTGACTGCTCCGTTTGTTTTGTCGGTATGGATGATACAGGGTTTAAAAAAAATTGTAAAACAAAAGGGGGCATAAACGCACTGCAAATCTTCCAGCTATCTTTTTCTGCGGAAAAAGTCTTTCATCAGTTGTGCACATTCCTCAGCCATCACGCCTTTTACCACCTCCGTCTTCGGGTGTAATGCCTGAGGAGCATATCTTTGGTATCCTCGCTTGTCATCGTCCGCACCAAAGACCAGCCTGCCGGTCTGCGCCCAAGCAATGGCACCGGCACACATCACACACGGCTCAACGGTGACATAAAGCGTACAGTCGGTCAGGTATTTTCCGCCAAGCGAATTGGCAGCAGCCGTAATAGCCTGCATCTCGGCATGCGCAGTCACATCGTTCAAGGTTTCCGTCAAGTTATGGGTACGAGCTATAATCCGGTCGCGACAAACCACCACCGCCCCTACAGGTACTTCTCCTCTTCCAGAAGCCTTTTCAGCCTCCATCAGAGCCTGTTTCATATAATATACATCATCCGCCATCGTTATCTGCGCATTTCATGTTCGCTGAATAAGGTAGGATAATCTTCCTCCATGTTGTGGTAAATAGAAGCAAGTACGGTTTCACGAAGCCAACGAGCCTTATTCGTTATCTGATATCTCTCCAAATAACGATTCACTATCTGCACTTCTTCTTCACTCATCAAGCATACCATCCGCTGCTTGCGCGGTGGAGTTGATGAAGGCACTTTCTTACGTTTCTTCCCTGTATTCAGCATAATAGCTGCAAAATTAGCACACTTCAACTGAATTCAAAGCATAAAATATGTATTTTTGCAAAAAAAGAAAGAATGGCAGCACATAATGAACTGGGAAAAGAAGGAGAAGAAGAGGCGACTGCTTACTTAGAAGCCCACGGATATACCATCTTGCACCGCAACTGGCGCTCCGGAAGGTTTGAGTTAGATATTGTAGCCGAAAAGAATAAAGAGCTGATTGTGATTGAGGTAAAGACGCGAAGAAACAATGATTACGGACTTCCGGAAGACGCTGTTACGTCACGGAAAATAAGACATATTGTTTCTTCTACTGATTCTTACCTGAAAAAGTATGCCATTGACTTGCCGGTGCGATTTGACATCATAACGGTTGTCGGCACTCAGCCTCCTTTCCTGATAGAGCATATTGAAGAGGCCTTTTTCCCACCCATCTGGAATTAAACCAATAAATCAAACTGAAAATGGACATAGAAACGCTGCGTGAATATTGTTTGAATAAAAAGGCGGTTGCAGAATGTTTTCCTTTTGATGAAACCACCTTGGTTTTTAAAGTGGTTGACCGCATGTTTGCGCTCATCGATTTAGATTCTCCCGACTGCGTCAGTCTGAAATGCAACCCCGACTATGCACTTGAGTTGAGAGAACATTATAATGGGATTGAAGGAGCTTTCCATTTCAACAAAAAGTACTGGAATCAGGTAGCTCTTCATTCCGACGTGCCCGATACGCTGGTATGCTCGCTGATAGACCATTCCTATGAAGAAGTTATCAAGAAATTTACACGTAAACAAAAAGAACTTTACAATGAACTTTCCTAAACCTATACTTCTCGGCGAAACAGCCTCAACCAATACCTATCTTGCCGAACGCTGTAACCTGGAAAGACTTCCCGAACTGACCAGTGTATATACCTCTTATCAGACTGCCGGACGCGGACAGCGGGGAAATTCCTGGGAATCGGAAGCCGGAGCTAACCTTTTGTTCAGCTTTGTTGTATTCCCCGACTTCTTAGAAGCCAAACGCCAATTTCTCTTATCGCAAATTACCGCTTTAGCTTTACAGGAAGTGCTGTCGCAATATACAGAAGGCATTACCATTAAATGGCCGAACGATATTTACTGGCATGACAAAAAGATTTGCGGCACGCTGATTGAAAACGACCTTACAGGCATCCATATCAGCCGTTCTATTTCCGGCACCGGAGTCAACCTCAATCAGCTGGAGTTTATCAGCGATGCGCCTAATCCGGTTTCTCTTCGCCAAATCACCGGACAAACTTATGAACCGGCAGTTATCTTAGAGCAACTGATGGAACGGATTTCTGATTATTATTCGCTGCTCAAAAACAATGATACAGAAAGCATCATACAGCTTTACAAAGAAAGACTTTATCGGAAAAACGGCTTTCATCGGTACCGGGATGCCGAAGGTTCTTTTGAGGCTTGTATTTGCGATATTGAACCGATCGGAAAACTCATTTTAAAAGATAAAGCAGGTCAATACAGAGCCTACCTGTTTAAGGAAGTAGAATATATTTTATAATTTTCCCCTTATGAACCCAACGAACCAGCGCATTCTTCACATTGCTATTCCGTCTATTATCTCCAATATCACCGTTCCGCTCTTGGGACTGGTTGATGTAACCATTGTGGGACATTTGGGAGCCGCTTCATACATCGGTGCCATTGCGGTAGGCGGTATGTTATTTAATATGATTTACTGGATTTTCGGATTTCTCCGCATGGGTACCGGCGGACTGACAGCACAAGCTTATGGAGCACACCACTTGGATGAGTCTGTTCATATCCTGCTACGTTCATTAGGCATCAGCTTCTTGATTGCAGCCGGACTGATTGTCTTGCAATATCCCATCCGCATCCTCGCTTTTCACCTCATTGAAGCCAGTCCGGAAGTACGCCAGCTTGCTTCTACTTATTTCCATATCTGTATCTGGGGAGCACCTGCCACCCTTGGACTTTACAGTTTCACCGGATGGTTTATCGGAATGCAGAACTCACGCTTCCCCATGCTTATCGCCATTACGCAAAACCTAGTCAATATCACAGCCAGTCTGCTTTTTGTCTTCGGTTTAAGCATGAAGGTTGAAGGCGTAGCTTTGGGTACACTTATCGCCCAATATGCCGGACTGACCATTGCTTTCTTACTATGGTTACGCTACTACCAACCACTGCGCAAGTATATTCAGCATGCCCATGTCTTTGAACGCAATGCCATGAGCCGTTTCTTCCAGGTAAACCGCGATATTTTTTTCCGCACCCTCTGTCTGGTTGCAGTGACCGTTTTCTTCACCTCTACCGGAGCAGCTTACGGAGATGTGACGCTTGCTGTCAACACCCTGCTTATGCAGCTCTTCACCCTCTTTTCTTACATCATGGATGGATTTGCCTATGCCGGAGAGGCTTTGACCGGAAAATATATCGGGGCAAAAAATCATCTGGAACTGCGCCGTACCGTACGTCATCTGTTCGGATGGGGCGTGTTACTCGCCTTAGCTTTTACCCTCTTGTATGGTGCCGGAGGAAAAGGCTTTCTCTCTCTGCTTACGAACGACCAGATCGTAATCCAAGCTTCCGGGAGCTATTTCTATTGGGTACTTGCCATCCCCATAGCTGGCTTTTCAGCTTTTCTGCTCGACGGTATCTGCATCGGAGCAACTGCCACCCATCTCATGCTTCGTGCCATGATTCTTGCTTCAGGAAGCTTCTTCCTTACCTATTATGGCTTTCATGACACAATAGGAAACCATGCACTCTGGATGGCTTTTATCATCTATCTGGCTTTACGTGGAATTCTTCAAGGAATATGGGGACGGAAAATCATCTGTCCTCCGGTTTCATCGTAACAAGTTTGTCACAGAATCAACACCGTTTCTTTATATACCGGTTACGCTCTTGTAATACATTGCTTTTACTTTTGTTGTGTCAATTTTAAAACCATTAACAACTAAAACAATGACAACAAAACTGAAACAAGTTTTATTACTTTTTCTGATGCTATTAGCACAGACATGGCACCTGTCTGCCCAAGATAACCGAGCTATTATATCAGGTATCGTAACCGATGAAACCGGATTAGGCGTCATTGGAGCAGCAGTACAAGTAAAGAATGAATCTACCGGCTTTAATACCGGATCTATTACAAACGAAAATGGAGAATACACCATCAAGCAGTTACCTCTTGGAGGACCATACAGCGTAACAGTAACCTATGTGGGATATGGTGACCAGAAAAAAACAGGATATACGCTGAATCAGGGAGATTTGATTCGCTTAGATTTCCAGCTGAAAGAAGAAAGTGTAATCATGGAAGCGGTAGAGGTCGTGGCCAATTCATTGAAAAATACCATCACTACCACAGGAACCGCAACATCTATCACTGAACGTGACCTCGAAAAACTTCCTGTAAACGGACGAAATTTCACCTCCCTAGTTGATTTGTCTCCACTTAGTACAGGCTCAAGCCTATCGGGGCAGTTGGCCTCATCAACTAATTACACCATTGACGGCATGACAGCTAAAAACCCCACTTCAGGAGGTAGTACAACAAGTCGTAACGGAGTTCCTTATGCCATTTCTATGGAAGCTATCCGAGAATTTAAAGTTGTAACCAACCAATACGATGTAACCAACGGACGTGCCGGTGGAGGTACTGTCAGTACAGTTACAAAATCAGGAACCAATACGCTGACTGGTAGTGCATTTACTTTCATGAGAGCTGACTGGCTCTCCAGCAAGTATGACATACGCGGAAATAAACGAAACAATGACTTCTCCACCTATCAGTTCGGAGCATCACTGGGAGGTGCATTGGTGAAAGATCGGGCTCACTTCTTTATTACCTGGGACCATCAAGCCGACTCTCGTCCACTTTACATTGCCGATATACACGGAAAGGACGATGAAAAGCGCTACAACATTACAACAGATGTACGTGACCGCTACTTGCAAATAGCACGCGACAAATATGGAGTTTCTTCCACTCCACAATTCGGTTCTTTCGATAAAAAACAAAGTACAGACGCTGTATTTGCCCGATTAGACTGGCAAATCAATGCGACCAATCTGTTGACTTTCACCGATAACTTTGTAAACGACATGAATAACCTGGGACTGGGTGACAATACTAACATAAACCTATATGAAACGTATGGTGATGTACGCTCGCTTAACAACAGTGCCATGGCTACATTACGCTCGGTTATAGGGCC
This sequence comes from uncultured Bacteroides sp., assembly GCA_900546645.1. Classification (GTDB taxonomy): domain Bacteria; phylum Bacteroidota; class Bacteroidia; order Bacteroidales; family Bacteroidaceae; genus Phocaeicola. The sequence goes on from URDR01000015.1 coordinate 17,786, forward strand.
TAAAGGAACCAATGAACTCAAGGTACAACACTTATACACACTTGAAAAATCAATGCCCGGAGAAGAACTTCCTTCCAGCAATATTCCAAGAGCCATTGTAAACAATGTAACCTCGCAGATTAACGGGAAAACTGCAACAACCAGCATTCAATTAGGAGGGCACCGCTATTGTCCGGAAAACTTCTACAATCATGTTCTTCAAGTTGTAGATAATTTCTACTACAATACAAACAAGGTTAACTATACTTTTGGGGTGGACTTCATGTATACGCACATGAACTCACGCTACGGAAGTGAAACCAACGGACGTTTTTACTTCAACGGATTAGACAGTTTTGAAAAAATGACCCCTAACCGATATGTCCGTGAAGTATATCTTACCAATGACGATCGCGTAAAACAAAATATTCTAAATGCAGGTGCCTATGCACAGATGCAAACCAAACTTTTCCCCGGATTCGAATTAACAGCCGGTCTTCGATTAGATAATGCAACCTACTTCAATAAAGGAACATTTAACCAGACCGTATATGATGAATTAGGACTGCGCACAGACAACGGGCTCTCCAGTTTCCAAATACAGCCACGCATCCAGCTTACATGGGATATCAATGACAAACATCAAGACATTATTCGTGCCGGAGTTGGTATATTTGCTTCCGACATCAACAATTATGCCATGATTAATAATATGGTTTTCGATGGAACACGAACCACCTCGGTAGATATCAAGTTGAACGAAAATGCCCCTCACTACGCAGAGCTCCTTAATCTGATACGTCCCGATTTTTCTGCCTATCGCAAAAATCCTTCAACAGCTCCAGGCAAAGAACTGTTCAACAGTCCTTACGTAACCCCGATTTCTACCATCAACCTGAATGGAGCCGACTGTAAAGTTCCAGTGATTTACAAAGCCAATCTCTCATATACCCACTTCTTCAATGACCGCCTGAAGGTTAGCATTGCAGGATATATGACTTTGGGACGAAACAATTACATGTATGTAGACAGGAACATGAATGATGCTCCCTATTTCACTCTCGCAGCCGAAGGAAACCGAGGCGTATATGTACCGGCTGAAAGTATTGATTCTAAAGGAGAAGCAACTTGGTCGTATGGACGTAAAACAGATAAAGTGGGACGTGTATTGGAAATGGTAAGCGAAGGAAAAGTCAATCAGTTTGCATTCGTTATTGATGGAACCTGGAGATATTTTAAAGACGGAGAGTTTTCATTCAGCTATACATGGAATGATACCAAAGACAACACCTCATACAATGGAAATGTAGCAAACTCGGCTACCCTTTCCCAAATGGTTGTTGACGACCCACGTGATCTCAGCAAAATGACTTACTCAAACAATCAGTTCCGCCATAAAGTAGTAATATATGGTACAGCTCCCACATTCTGGGGCATCAGTGTTGGCGCACGTTTCTCAGGAATCGGAGGTACTCGTTATTCCTTAGCTGTTAACGGAAATGTAAACGGGGATTTTGTTTCATCAAATGATTTGGCCTATATTTATGACCCAAACGATACCAATACTCCTCAGTATCTTAGAGATGGAATTAATGATATTTTAAACAATCCGGATGTAGAACAAAGCACTAAAGATTATATCCGCAAAAGTTTTGGAAAAGTAGCTGAACGCAATGGAGGTGTAAACGGCTTTTATGGAACACTCGATTTACGTATTGCCAAGAAATTCAAACTATACAAAACTCATAATCTTGAAGTTTCAGTAGATATGTTTAATGTATTAAATATGCTGAATAAAGATTGGGGAGCCGGACATATTTTGGGCAAACAGAATATCTATTCCATTACTGGATTTGATAAAGATAAAAAACAATATAAATATAATGTAAATGCTAACACGGGGGTATCTAACCTAAACGGTACTCCGTTTCAAGTACAGCTTGGTGTGAGATATGCATTCTAACCTAAAAAGTAAAAATAATGAAAACAAAACATGTACTTATGGCTTGTGCCTGCGCACTTTTCACCTTAGCCGGACAGGCACAGACTCAAGTAATCGCGCATCGCGGATTTTGGAAAACAGAACATTCAGCGCAAAATTCAATCACAGCCTTAAACAAGGCTGCTGAAAACAAACTGTATGGTTCAGAGTTTGACGTACAACTTACTGCCGACGGAGTGGTTGTTGTGAATCACGACGACACAATTCAAGGCTTTACCATCGGAAAAACCAACTATGATAATTTAAAAGGTTTGCAACTTAAAAACGGAGAAATACTTCCTACACTGGCAGATTATCTGCAAGCCGGGAAGAAACAGGCAGGAATACAGCTCATACTCGAAATCAAACCGCATAAGACTAAAGAGCAAGAAGACCAAATAGCGGAAACGACGGTCAAAATGGTCAAAGAATATGGTTTGGAAAAACAAGTGGAATATATTTCCTTCAGCATGAATATCTGTGAGCAGCTGACTAAACTTACGCCAAATTCAGCAATTGCTTATCTTAAAAGTGATGTCGCTCCTAAAGAACTTAAAGCAAAGGGAATAAATGGAATAGATTATCATTACAAAGCGATAGAGAAACATCCGGAATGGGTTAATGAGGCACATGAACTGGATATGAAAGTAAACGTATGGACGGTCAATAGCTTAAAAGACATACAGAAAATGATCGACTTAAAAGTAGACTACATCACAACCGATCAGCCTTTGGAGGTCACCGATTTAATCAAGAAGAACAAAGACTCCAGCCTACATTAAACAGACTAACCAATTCTAAACAGAATTATCACACAACGGAAATAGAGATGTAACACAACATCTCTATTTTTGTATCGTCAAATTAAAGCAAAAGAACAATGAAAATCACATTTGTAAAAAGTAGTATTTTAGGATTGTTTGCCCTGTTTTTTATTGGAACTGCACAAGCTGGTGAAACTGAAAAAGGAGGGAAGGTTAATAAAGAAAATGACGCAACAATAAAGGTCTTGGTTGTGGGTCTTGACAATGTCAACTCAAATTATTTCCCTGAAAGTATGATTACCGAAGAAACCGGAATTCCGGAAGACAGCATCAGTAATACATATAACCATATCATTACAGAGAATATCATTCAAGCCAATAAAGACAAGAATTATGACTTCATCTCTTCTGAAAGATTTAAAAACGCTTATTCCCTCGTAGGGAATCTGCAGGTTTATGGAGAAGAGGAAGAAAGCTATATCGATATCAGCCAAATAAACAAGCAGAATTACGCCCGATTATTGAATGAGACTGATGCTGACTATGTTTTGTTTCTAAACCAGCACTATTTGAAATGGCAAGACAAACCCTTAAGAACTCTGTTCCATTTTGTAAGCTATTCTCTATTTGATAAGAATCAACATGAGATTACAAAAGGGAACAACTACTTTACATGTATGAATCTGGAAAAAGCGGAAAAATTAAGCAAAGCCAGTCGGAAGAGCTCCTCAAAAATCACTACAGCTATTATCAAAAGCATCGACAAATAACAACTTCATAACAAAAAGCCTGTTTTCGAAATTGTCCGGAAAGAATGGATTACTCCTGCCCGCCCGGACAATTTCCTTTTTAAGAAAATGAAACAGGCAATAATATTTAAACCGGCTTTCCCTTTCCATTCCTGCTTTTATTTCTAACTTTGCGTAAAACAACATTTAAATAACAAGGAACGTATGGCAAGATTTAAACGCATCTTATTAAAACTCAGCGGCGAGAGCCTGATGGGAGAAAAGAAGTATGGCATCGACGAAAAACGTCTTGGAGAATATGCCCAGCAGATTAAGGAAATCCACGAAATGGGGGTACAGATTGGTATCGTCATCGGAGGGGGAAATATTTTCCGCGGATTAAGCGGTGCCGGAAAAGGATTCGACCGCGTGAAAGGAGACCAGATGGGAATGCTGGCTACTGTAATCAATAGCCTGGGGTTAAGTTCTGCCCTGGTCGCAGCGGGAGTAAAGGCACGTGTACTGACTGCTATCCGTATGGAACCAATCGGTGAATTTTATACAAAATGGAAAGCGATTGAAGCGATGGAAAACGGTGAAGTAGTCATCATGTCTGCCGGAACCGGAAACCCGTTCTTCACGACCGATACCGGCTCGTCTTTACGTGGCATTGAAATTGAAGCCGATGTCATGCTTAAGGGTACACGTGTAGATGGTATCTATACTGCTGACCCGGAAAAAGACCCTACTGCCACTAAATTCGATGAAATTACATATGATGAAGTGTTGGCAAGAGGTCTCAAGGTGATGGATTTAACTGCCACTTGCATGTGTAAAGAAAATAACCTGCCTATCATTGTGTTCGATATGGATACCGTAGGTAACCTGAAAAAGGTTATGTCGGGCGAAAATATCGGAACATTGGTACATAACTAATTACCCTGAACTTAAAAAAAATGGCTTCTTTTATCCGGTCAATCAAACAGACAGAGATATAAAGAAGCCATTTCTATTAAAGTATCATCCGTTAAAGTATGTGTCGAGCAGATTCCGTGCAGCCGCAAATGAGGTCAGCCGCCCGCTTAATACTTCTTGTTCCTTAGCTGAAAGCATCGATGCAATTACCGGATTGTTATAAAAACTATCACGAAGGTGTTCGTTAATGGTTTCATACATCCAATATCGTGCCTGCTCATTCCGGTGGAATTCAAAATAGCCGTTTGCCTTTACAAAATCAATGTATTTATACACCATATCCCAGATTTCCTTTATGCCGATGCCATAAAAGCCTGAATAAGTCAATACCTGAGGAGTCCATCCGGATTCCGGAGCCGGAAACAGATGCAGGGCATTACGGAAATGAGATGCTGCAAGTTTAGCCTTCTCAATATTATTTCCATCTGCCTTATTGATTACAATTCCATCAGCCATTTCCATGATGCCGCGCTTGATTCCCTGCAATTCGTCACCGGTACCTGCCAGCTGAATTAACAGAAAGAAATCTACCATTGAATGGACAGCGGTTTCACTTTGACCTACTCCTACTGTTTCTACAAAGATTTTATCAAAGCCAGCCGCTTCGCAAAGGATAATAGTTTCACGGGTTTTCCGAGCTACTCCTCCCAATGAACCGGCAGAAGGGCTGGGACGGATAAAAGAGTCCGGATGAACGGATAGTTTTTCCATGCGGGTCTTGTCACCTAAAATACTGCCTTTGGAACGCTCGCTACTGGGGTCAATGGCTAATACGGCTAATTTCCCGCCTCGTTCTTCCAAGACATGCAAACCGAAGACATCGATTGACGTACTTTTTCCGGCACCTGGTACTCCACTAATACCTACTCGTATGGATTTACCAGCGTAAGGAAGACATTTTTCAATTACCTCCTGCGCCATGGTCTGATGCTCGGGCTTTACGCTTTCCACTAAGGTTACAGCCTGACTTAATACCGTAACATCGCCTTTAATGATACCCTCTACGAAATCGCCAACTGACAGTTGACGGCGTTTGGGCTTCTTTCTCAACTTCAGATAAGGATTAACAATTGAAGGCTGCTCAATGCCTTTGTTTACAGTTAACCCCTTGTATTTGTCACTGTTTTCGGGGTGTTCCATATGTATTAGTTTTTGAGTTTATGAGTTTATGTTACCTCAATGAGGCATTCACACGGATATTAATCATCGGATGTGCCGGATCATTGGTTATCATCAAGATGCGCGGAGTTCCTTTTACACGGGGCAGATTTGCAGCCAGCACGGTAATCTTCATCTTTGTTGATTCTCCCGGCTTTAGAACGCGCTTTTTCAAATTCACACCTAAAGCGATACTGAATACTTGCATATCTTGAATGACCAAGTCAGAAGTTCCTTTATTGGTGATGACAATCGTCTGCGATTTCTTTTGATTAGGCTTCAAGGGAGGAAATTCCAACTTCTGGGCAGACAAGGATATCACTGGAGGGTTGTTTTTCTGCTGCTCGGTCAGATTAGAAAAGTCGGGCAACAAAGAGACCGATACCGGCAGTTCGTTGTCACTTCCTACCTTATCACCGGGAAAGCGGGACAGATAGACGGATGAACGGGTAATACCCAACTTGGGCAGTTTATCCGTATCTAAAGTCACGATGATTTTTCCGGCTTTTCCACGACCCAATCTTTCGGGTACTGCCTTGGCACTTAAATAGGGAGGCAAGTGCATCAACACGGGTGAATATCCCTTGTTCGACGTATTTGCCACCAGAATCTCTACAGTAGGTTTATCTCCTTTATTTACTGCGTCGAAGTTCAACTCATCCTGATTCAAGCGAATCGCTCCAAAGCCATAGGCATGTGTAAAGGCAAAGTTCTTCGAATCGGCAGTCACTTCTCCGTTAAACTGTAAATACAGCGGTAAAGAAGAGGCATTGCAATAAACACCGACCTCTTTATAAAAGCGACCGATAGCTTCCGCATCGAACACGGCAGTTACCTGTCCCTTTCCTCCTGCCGGAATAGGAGTCTTTGTCCACGTAGCTTCCGTACATCCGCATGAAGTGGTTACATTTGATATTACCAACGGCTTGTCGCCCGTATTGGTAAAATGATAAGTTATCGTAGTGGGTGTACGCCAAAGAAGATAACCTAAATCTTGTTCCGGTTTATCGAATGTAATCTTCGGTTGTGCCTGTACTCCTAAGACAATACTTACTAATATACTGAAAAGAAAAAATATACGCTTCATTAATTCTATGCTTCTTGATTAGTTGAATATAGCAAAGAAGGCATCCTATCTTTAGGGTAAAGACAGCATCCTTTCTTCGTATGACAAAGATAGGGAGAATATTTGAGTTTTTAAGTTTTGGGTTTTGAGTTTTTGAGTTTTTAAGGTTTGATAAGATGACCAGATGACAAGTTGACGAAACTCTGAATACCTTTACTAATCATATTAAAACCTCGTCAACTCGTCACCTGAAGCCTCGTCAACTAAAAGACTCACTCAACGGTTAATGTTCCGCCATCACTATGTCCGCCAAACTCCGGTGCATAAGCCGACTGGATGGTAGCAGCTCCTGCCTGATAAACTCCGCTTCGATCGATGTAGACCTTATATTCGATGGTGTACTGCCCTTTCCGCAGCTTATCCATAAAGAAATCGGTTGAAGCGTCACGGCTGACCTGATAATACGAAATGCCATCGCTCACCCGATAGCCGGAGAGTTGTTCTTCCGGCTGCATACATGCCGCCCTACCGTCACGAAGTTGAATAAAGTCCATATCACGGTCGGCTTTCACCTGCAAGCGTACCGTCAGTTTGTCGCCCACTTTCAGGGAGGTTCCGGCTGTCACTTTTTTACCATCCAAATAATACGTACGCACCACGCTGACTCCATTTCCTTTTTTCTCTTTCAGCTTACTCGTCTCTTCAAAGAATTGGGCATAGACGGCTCCCCAGCTCAATCCGCCGCCTGTCTTTTCAAAACGGATTTCCGGAACTTGCGCCTCAGTGCCGGTAAACGACTGGCGTACCGCATCCAATCGGTTTCCGGATACTTCCAGACGCGCGGTTCCGATGACAGCTGCAACTGAGCCGGTGGTTACGACCTGTTTCTCTCCGGTAACAAAGAATACATAAACCGCATCGGCTGTAGCAATCGGGGTACGCCAAGCCTGTACTTGCTTCTGTTTCAGCAACCACTGTTTCATTTCAGCAAGAGCCTGTTTATCTGGAGCAATACGTTGCATAGCCTCCATCACAGCTACTTGGGTAGGAATCTTATAACTGTTCCATGCATACACCGCCTTCCGGGTATCAAAATAGCGTCCCATCTCCGGAGTATAAACCGCATACTCCCGGACCGACTGCATCAAATCGGCAGCCTCACGCTTCTTTCCGTTTGCATGGAAGATGAGGGCAGTCAGTGCTTTCTCATAAATGGTATATTCCGCTGAACGATTCTCCAGCTTGCCGATTAGGTAAGCCACAACGTTCTTATCGGCTTTTCCGGCTACCGAAGCGTCCAACGCACCGATATACAAGTAACGTATAGCCTGCTCACTGGGATATACCTTCGTCTGTCCTTGACGTTCACGGGTTCTCATGTGTTCATATTCCAGCAGCAAGATTGCTTTCAAGTAATCCGCAGCATGCTGATACATCGTTTCAACAGAAGCATTGAGCGAGAAACCGAGGTTCTTCAGCCGTGCCAGCATTTCTACTATTTGTGTAGTTACAATCCGGCTTCCGGACATGCCTTCATACCATCCCCAGCTTCCATCTGCATGCTGAAGCTTACGCAAACGGGCTTCTGCCTGAGCAAAGTTGCTGTTCATCCGATTCAAGTCGAACAGCAAAGCAATCCGACGTTTTTGTTCCGTTTCATCGGCAGCCTCAGCCACCCAAGGAGTTTCGGCAAGTAAGATTTGTTTCAAGTCTTGGTTCGTTTCCAACTTACTCAACAAACTTTCTTTGGTAGCGCCCTGTTCCATCCACGACTTGAACAGCTGCGATGCGACAGGATATTTTTTCATCACCATCGAAGCCACTGCATGGGCATAATAAGCCGACATCCACGAAAGCGCATCGTTATTGACCGGATTAGCGATGACCGGCAAAGCCTGAAGCACATACCAGTCGGGCGTAGCAGTCAGTTCCACCGTCAAGCGGCGTTCGGTTGCTGTCTGGCTCTGCCCGTTGAACAAGTCCTTCGTACGGACAACCACCTGTCCCTCTCCATTCATCTGCACCGGAAGCGTTTCTGTCATCCACTGACGGTTGGTCAGCACCGGAAGATAATGTTGCTCGCCGTCACTGAAATCGCCCGCATCGGCAGTCAGCTTGCAGACCAGCATTTCCTGTTCCCCGTCCACTTCGAACATAAAACCAACGGTTCCGTTTTCCCCAGCCTCAACTCGGAAAGGCTGCTGTCCGCTGTAAACCACCTTACCGGTTATCGGATCAGCGAGTTGCATACGTGCCACTCCACTCACCGTTTCAGCCGAAAGGTTATTCAGCGAAGCCATCAGCGTAGTGCGGTCGCCCACACGGATGAAACGCGGCATATTCGGCTGGATCATAAACGGTTTGTTAGTCTTTGCCTTCGCGGTAATCAATCCGTAATCCAGCTCACGTGTATGGGCAAGTCCCATCAACTTCCATTCAGTCAGTGCATCGGGCATGGTAAAGACAATGCGCACATTTCCTGCCGAATCGGTCCGCAGGTCGGGATAGAAGAATGCGGTTTCGGCAAAGTTCTCACGCAAAGGAAGATAAGCCTCTTCCTCTTCTAATGATTCCGCCGAGCACTTAACCACAGCAAAGATTTCAGACCGTTTCTCGAAGCCTGCATCCAGTTGCACGCCATCTGCCTTAGCCTTCGCCCCGGCATATAAAGCCCGCGAAGCAGCCAAGGGACGTACCCCGTTTCCTCTCAAACTCAACCGCATCGGCTGCTGCCAAGAAGGAATATCCATCCGGCTATAATAGTTAAAGAAGGTTAATTCATGAGCCACCGAAGAGCCTCCGTTCCGGTAGAAAGGAGCAGTGAGCATGAGATACGAACGGACAGACAACGATGAAGGATAAACCGACGGTACACGACGGTTGAATTGCAAGTTAAACGACCAGTTGTTTGCCAGCAGGCGGTCGAGCGAAGCATCGTAAAGCGTAGCCAGCAAACGGGCATCAGCCGGCTTTCCGTCCGGATGAGCAATCGTCAGGCACCACTCCTCTTCACCTCCCGGTGTCAACTTGTCACGGAAAGTCTCCCACTTCAACTTCAGTTCCTTCTTCGGAAGCGGACGCGTGAGATGCACCTCCTTGGTATAAAAGATACCCTTCCGCATAAATGCGAAACTCACCGTAATGCCGTCACCATATTCCGGCTTATAGGTATAAGTAAACTTACGCACTTCATTATTCAGCGTAAAACGCTCCGAATGAATCCGCTTGTTGCCGCTGTATATCTGATAAAACACACAGACATCTTTCTCACTGCTTCCCACATAAAGCGTAGTTGGGCGAGCCTCATCCTGTTCCTCATCCAAGATTAGCTGCACCTCCCCTTCATCCGATGCAACCGGAGCCACCTCATGCAGTTCCGTTCCGTCTTGATAGAACCACTGCACATCCTTGAAAGGCGGACGGGTATCATCCTTCGAAAACAAGGTATAATCTTGCTCCCCTTTGCAAAGGCGACCTTGCTCATCGGTAGCCGAAAGTTCCACCCGGTAGCGGCCGGAAGGAAGATTCAGCAACAAAGACGGTACGATATCCACATCATCCACATTCGATGGAATGGAAGCGCTCTGCACCCTCTCGCCTTTCTCTCCCTTTTCGTTGAGAGCATACACCTTATAATAAATAGTTACATCCACCGGTTTCCCGTTCAGGTTACGCGCCATGAAACGAACCTTTTCTTCTTTCTCACGCATCACCTTCTCACGCAAGCCCTCCACCCGCAAGCTAAGCGACTGGCTGCCGACTGCCAATGTAAGCGTTCCGCTCTGCGTCTCGCCCGCTCCATCGGTCACTTCAGCCTTCACCTGATAGCGGTAATAGCCCTGCCAAGGCTGGTCGTCGGCATCATCCGGTTTTTGCAAACAAGCCTCCACCTCAAAATGTCCGTCAGCATTGGTACTCGCCTCTCCCTGGGCTATTTCTTCTGCCCAACCATCGGCACGCCAGAACCAAGCCCGGGTACGGGTCAAGGTGTAACGCACCTTTCCGTTGCGCACCGGCACACCGGAAAAGTTCATTGCCTTTCCTTCCACCGTCAGCGTATCGCCGAGATGGTAAGCCTTTTTATAGGGACTAAAAGTCACATCGAAGGTGGGACGCTTATACGCTTCCACCCGAATGAAATGCGTGTTTTCTCCTGCCGCCGTCAGCTGGAAATCACCGGGCAGCGTGGTTTCGGGCAGCATGAACTCGGCACTGAATCCGCCAAAGTCATCAGTCACCACCTGCTTCTTGCCGATTTCTTTCCGGTTCGCATCGCGAAGCACCAGTTCCATGCTCCGCCCGCTGCGCACTTTCACCTCATCGCCCGTCTGCCGATACGCCACCCCCGATACATACACGGGCTGTCCCGGACGGTACAACATACGGTCGGTAAACAAGTCTACAGCTTCTTTTTCCTTATCCGGAGCCATCGAATGCAACGAAGAGAAGTTCATATACACCACATCCATCGCCTCTTCACGGCTGGTACGGGCATGCATCCACAAACTTCGTTCGGTCTGTTTTGCCACACGCACCTTTCCCTCTACATCGGTCTTAAACGATTTATAAAAAGTATAATTTCCGGGAACGGGAATGGAATAGAATACAATTTCGGCTCCCGGAACGGGATGACCGCTGCGCCGGTCGACCACATAAAACTCAGTTTCCTCATTCGGCAACGGAAAGCTCAACACCTGCAGCGAAGAAAGATGCAGCAGTTCATACGTTGTCTTATCCGGATAACCGTCGGGAATGGCTTTCAGCACGTAAATACCGGCTTCGGGCATACGGTAAGTCAAGGTAGTCAACGTATCGCCGTAATGCGGAGTGGCAGGAAGCGAGAAATGACGTTTGTCGCACAACTTACCATGATTCTTTATCAGTGCAGCATGTTCCGGATTACGGGCAAACACCGAACTGGAAGCCTTCAGATTCAGGCGATAGACCTCCAGCGTCATGCCACGCAGGTTACGGCTGGCCACTTCGAACGTGCATTCCTCACCCGGATAAGCTCCTGAGGTACTCAAGGAAAGCGAAGGCAACAGCACCATACGCTCCTGGCTTTTCAAGTCGGCAGCAAACTCCGACTTCGGATAGCGTTTCAACCCCTCACGAATCACATCCATCTCCTTCACATACTCCCTCCGGCGGTCGTACAATTCAGCAAGGCAAGCATACACTGCTGCACAGGCTTCCGTATCGGCATACGCCTGTGTCCACTCCTGCATCCGAGCAATGGCTTCTGCTTCAGAAACCCGCAAAGGAGCATGGACATCATGACGCTGTACATATTCCAACAAGCAAATATGGGTCAACAGTTCCGACGAGCGGTTGCCCGTAGCTGTATAATAATCAATCAACCCAGTATATAAATCCACCGTTAACTGTTGAGCCGAGACTTGGGTCAACACGGGGACATACCTGTTCAACCACTTTACCGCCTGCCGGGTCAGCAAATCGAGCATGGTATCGCCGAAATACTTCTCACTCAATTTTCCGCTTTCCGTCATCGGACGGTAGGCTTCTGCCTTCACCGCAGCCAAGGCATTCTTGTCTTCCAGCGAACGAAGGAAATAAACAAACGCCTCGTTGACCTCCTTCGACTGCTGCAACAGATAATAGCCAGTCACGCTGTTCAGCACCGCCCGTGCTACCGGGTCGGTCTCCCTTTCCGTCCAAGCCTTCAGTCTGTCCAGCTCCGACTGAAGACTGTCGGGAGTCAGGCTAATCTGATTATCCGCCCGCATCAGATAAGCCTTTATCATCTGCGGAGCATTCCGCTCGGCAAGCGCCTTCTGGTAAATTTTGTCAAGGGTATCAATTAAAGACTGAGGCAAATCTTTCTTTTCAAGTGTTTCTACCTCTTTCCACCATTTTTCATAAGTCTGCGCCCGAAGCGGCAAGACCATACAGCCCAATAACAGCATCAGACTGCTCCATATGATTAGCTTCTTCATAAGCATAAATTTTTGAGTTCTTGGGTTTATCCATTCCTTGAGTTGCAACGTTGATAACTCATCGGAAAACAAGTATCCTAAACCTTGTCAGTTTATCTGCTGAAATCCTCTAAGTTCATAAACCTACCAACTCACCTTCTTAAAGATAATGCTTTTTTATGGAAGCACTGCACTCTGGTCTGTGAAAGAATCAAAAACGAAGCCATTCATTGACCGCCCGACGAATATTCTCGCGTGCTGTTTCCGGTAACCCGACCGCAACGCATGCCGAATCAGTTCTCCTGTTCCGAAAGAAGTGGTCAACATCGGATTTCGTTCTTGCTCAGTCAGCAACGGAAGACCGCTTGCTTCTGCCATTTCAATAACGGCTGTCTCTCCGTCGCCCAGCACCCCATACCTCGCCTGAATCGGACGCATCAACGGATCGTGTACTTCAACGGGAATCAGCCTACCGCTCGTAGCCCGTACCAAAACCGAAAGCATTCCCTCTCCTCCGTCCGCTACTGGCAGGCAACGCACCTCGCACGCAGGAAACTTCCGACGAATGGTTTCTGCCACTGCCGCCTCAACTTCTTCCGAAGCCAGGCAGCCTTTAAATGAATCAATAGCCAAGATGATTTTCGTAAGCATAGGTTTTCGTTTTTAAGCTTGTGAGTTTTGAATCAACCGACAAATTAAACCTAAAAAAAACACGAACTCAAAAAATCAATCTGCCTTTTTATTCTTTTGCCTCAAAAAGCTTCTCCTTCCCCCAAAAACGTGTTTTCGCAAAAATTGCCTGCACCCTACACATTTTTAAGGTTAATCTATTGTAGAACAACAAATTGAAGCGTGCAGGGTGCAGTGTAGGACGGTGTAGGACGCAGGGATTGCCTACACGCCTTCCGTCAGCTAAGCCATGGTTAAGTTTAACAGACAGTGACATACACAATCTACTATCCGATGCGACCAGCTTACCCGTCGAAATACGCGGAATGGACTGTCCCTTAGACATGCTGCCGGCATGACGAAGATCCGTAAAGTCAATCCATGGAATAGATGATTGCCTCACAAGTCACTTCAAAACTGATATTCACAGATTGAATAATCCTAAAAACAGTAGTTTTTTATGATTGTGTTTGAGCGGATTTAACTCATATTTTGATACCTTTGTATCAAAATTTAATTGGGTGGTGAAACGATGTTGTTTTATATGCTGCAACAGTATCCAAATATCAAATGTACCGTAATCAATGATATCAATAGAGACTTGAAGAGTATCAGCGACTCAAAGCCGACGAACAGAAACAACTTGCTTGGTCTGCCAAACGTGAATTATCCAAGACAAACTATCGTATTCACACAGATGCAACCAAGGCTAATCAAACCCTATCAGATTGCTATCCAACAAATGAGTATCCTTGAAGATACACGAGGCAGAAACTTATTAAAGTAAAGACGATTATGGCGCAACAGAAATATACACAGACACAACAAGTGATAGACACTCTTCGAAAAATGGGAGGGTATGCTACTCTTGGCGATTTGTATCATCTTGTTGATACAAAATCATGGGCGACCAAAACACCCAACGAATCAATCCGAAGAATTGTACAGCAATCTAACGAAATATTTAAGATACAGCCAGGTCTTTGGGCATTGGAGGAATATCGTGAAGAAGTAATGCGCAGATTTGACATCCAGCCTAAGGAAAAAAAGAGTGTTGAACAATTTACACATGGTTACTATCAAGGACTTATTATTGAGATTGGCAACATGAAGCATTATACGACCTATGTCCCTGCTCAAGACCAAAATCGCAAGTTCCTTGAAAAGCCTTTGAAAGATATTTGCACCACAATACATATTCCAGAATTCTCATACAAAAATCTGACAGATAGGGCAAAAACGGTAGATGTCATTTGGTTTAATGAACGCAAAATGCCAAATAGTTTCTTCGAAGTTGAGCATTCTACAGATATTCAAAACTCAGTAACCAAGTTCTGTGATTTACAAGACTTTCATAGTCGTTTTCTTATTGTCGCACCTCAGAGTCGCAAGGAACAGTTTGACAAAGTGATGAGCAGGGCTGCTTTCAAAGATATGAAAGAACGTGTTGCTTTTCATAGTTATGAGAGTATCTATAAACAATATGAACTAATGTGCATAGCAAAAGCAAGTGAGGGATTTATCTAACAGCAAACTCTATTGGTAGATAATTTCCAAAGAGTTTATGAACAAATATGTTTTATACAACCATGTCAGAATACATTTTTTACACTACAGAAGGTTCCACGCAAGCCCCAAATGGAGACGATGTAGAGACTTGTCAAATTCTTGGTAAAGTCTTTGGAAGAAATGAAGAAGAAGCAAAATGCAATCTTATAAAAGAAAACCCTTGGATTGAAGAAGCGGGATTTGATACGACAGACCTTATAGCAAAGCAACTATTAACAGAAGAACAAAAGGCAGACATTAAAGCCGTTGTTGATTATCTTTGGAAAAACGAATATGAACACTTTCAAGAAGGGTATTATCCTAAGAATCATATATACATAATACTAAAACGCCTAAAAAAATCTTATGAATAAAAAACTCACCTTTGTTTTAGGCTTCAAGTTTGACATGATATTTACCGACCCTCTTACTTTCCATCCAATGGTGAAATATCCTGATATTGCTGCCAACTTGCTTGGCAGAAGGTATCTAGGCTTAGAAAAGGAAGATGAGTTTCTGTCTATGAGCAAAGCCCGAAGGGAAGAAATAGAGAATAGTGCTGTTCGTAGCGACTATCTTGAAAGGTTGGCGAAGGCAAAAATTATTTTGCCTCCTGATAATTTCTTCTTGGCTGATGATTCTGAAATAAGTTATGGAGCGCCTTGGTTGTAGCATTCATCTTCGCAAGACTGATAATAAACGAAATAAAATATTAAGCCAACCGATACGCCCGATGCGGTGCACGTCCCTGCTGCACCAACACCCCACTCTCTACCCAGCGGTTCAAGTCACGCTGCGCTTTCGAGCGGAGCAGCCCCGTCAGTTCCCCGTATTGGGTACGTGTGATTGACTCATGACGGGACAGATATTCCTTCAGCCGCGCCAAACGTTCCTCTTCCGTCAGTACACCGGAACTCTCACGAAACTTGCGGTGATGCTCCGCACGCTCCAGTTGTCCGTGCGGACGGAAATTCTTCATCGGCTGCAGGCGCACCTTCCCGAAACGGATGGACTGGGCATGCACCGCACTTTCACTCTCCACCTCACGCTCTGCCTCCAGAGTAGCCTCAGCATAACAGATTCCCCCTATTTGCACCCGCTCCCCATGCGAAAGATGAGAGAGGGCACAGCGTTCAATCTCTGCCATTGCTCCCACCAGCACTCCCCGGTCGAACGAGGAATGCGAAGCTATCTCTTCTACCATCTGTTCCCAAGTCAGCGTACCCTGCGGCACAAGTTTCGGATAAAGAATACGGGAGCCGTTACTGTCTTGCGGGTTCGGAGCCAACCGGAAATCATACTTTGCTTTCATTAATCATATTCATTTAAGAGGTTGATAATCGAAGTTTTCAAGCATAAATTCTACAGCCCATAATAGTGGGTCGTACAACTCACTATTATGAGTTATATAACCCACTATTATGAGTTGTATAACCCACTATTATGAGTTGTATAACCCATAATAATGGGTCATAGAATTTACTCCTACAAATATACAAAATCAAGAGGCGGAAGTCAAGAATTCAGGAAGAGAAAAACTCACATCAAGACAAGATTTTGAAACGAAAATCCCGACGAGAAGAGGATATCCCACAAAAAAGAGAGTCGCCATATACATTATACATTCGCAGAAAGCTTAGGTTTAGAAAGCTCTTACAACATGACACTAATACGAAAACAAATGAAGTAATCTGTTTGATAGCTTTTCATCGAAAATAAAAAGCTATCATGCAAAAAAAGGTTATTTCAAAAAGAATCATTACATTTGCTATAATTAGCAACATAATAGACGTTTATCATGAAATATCCAATTGGTATTCAAACTTTCGAGCAAATTATAGAACAAGGTTTTGTCTATGTTGACAAAACCGATTTAGTATATTCTTTGGCTACGGAAGGAAAAGTCTACTTCTTAAGTCGCCCACGCCGATTTGGAAAAAGTTTATTGCTTTCCACGCTCAGATCTTATTTCGAGGGAAAAAAGGAGCTATTCAAAGGTTTGAAAATAGAGAATCTGGAAAAGAACTGGCATCAGCATATTATTTTTCATTTCGATTTTAATGGAGTGAACTTCACTCTACCGGGATCTTTGGAAGCTTGCATTGAAGGGTATTTGGCAGACTGGGAACAGGAGTATGGCATTTCCTCCGGTCCGGACTTTAATTTGGGCTCTCGCTTTGAGAAAATTCTAAAGGCCGCCAACGAACGGAGCGGACGAGGAGCTGTGGTATTGGTAGACGAATACGACAAGCCCTTGCTGGATGTTTTGGAACAAAACCCGGAATTGTTGGATAAGAACCGTGAAACTTTGAAAGCCTTCTATTCCATATTCAAGCGTGCCGATGCCTATTTGCGCTTTGTGTTCCTAACAGGAGTTACCAAATTCTCGCAGGTCAGCGTGTTCAGCGGATTTAATCAGCCTAAGGATATTAGCCTATACGACCGCTACGAAACCTTGTGCGGCATCACAGAGCAAGAACTCCATTGTCTGTTTGCCGAACCTATCCGCAAGATGGCAGCCTTGGAACACTGCAGTGAAGAGGAAATAAAATACCGGTTGAAACAACATTATGATGGTTATCATTTCAGTGAACAGATGACAGATGTCTACAATCCGTTCAGTATATTAAATGCCTTTGACTCAAGAAAGATTCGTGATTACTGGTTTACCTCTGGAACTCCTTCGTACCTCATCCGGTTAATGAATCATTTCAACGAAGGGATTGACCAGCTAACGGGTAAATATTATGCACTGGACGCATTCATCAACTACAAAGCCGATATGGAATATCCACTACCGATGATTTATCAAAGTGGCTACCTTACCATTAAGAATTATGACAAACGCCGTAAGACTTTTTTGCTGGATTTTCCAAACAATGAGGTCAAAAATGGTTTCCTTGCCATGATAGCTGCAAATTATCTAAGCACCAACGAGGATGTAAGCAACCTTGCACAAGATTTGGCCTTTGCTTTAGAGGATGGCGAACTGGATACATTCCGCAAACAACTCACCGCTTTCTTAGCCAGTATTCCTTACTCCATGCGCCGAAAAGAAAAGGAACCGGAGCGCGAGCGTTATTTTCAGTATACATTCTATCTGTTATTGCGTTTGATAAGTATCTATACTATTTTCATCGAAAAAGAGCAAAGCGAAGGGCGGGTGGATTGCATTGTAGAAACAGCTGATTATGTTTATATCTTCGAGTTTAAACTGGATGGAGATGCTCAAAAGGCTTTGCAGCAAATAGAAGATAAAGGATATGCCCGCCCATACGAAGCAGATAAACGAATGGTCTATAAGATAGGGGTTAACTTCTCTTCTGAAACAGGCACTGTAGATGACTGGGCAAGTACTGTCATGTAATATTCTTTTTCACCCATAAGCCGTTACTTGTCCATTTCCAAAGAAAAAGTGCCAAAGTCCTGATTGCTATCCAGTCAAGTCTTTGGCACTACTTCTTATTAAAAAATCAAAATAATCTCTTTATTTCACCGGCGTATTTTCCAGCGTAGCCACGAGGAAGTCATAGAACTTCTTCACGGTCGGGATGTTACAGCGTTCTTCCGGTGTGTGCGGACATTGCAGCGTAGGACCGAAGGAAATCATATCCAGTCCCGGAATAACCGCACCGATGATACCGCATTCCAAACCGGCATGGATAACTTTTACTGCCGGAGTTTCACCAAACTGTGCCTTGTAAGATTCTTTCATGGCACGAAGAATCGGAGAGTTTACATTAGGTTCCCATCCGGAATAACCGCCTGAACGAACCACCTGCATTCCTGCCATAGAGAAGCAGCTTTCGATAGCTGTATTACGATAGTCTTTCATCGAATCGCGGGCACTGCGGGTCAATACTTTCACTGCTGCCTTTCCACCGCCGATTTCTACAATCGCCAAGTTGGAAGAGGTTTCTACGGTGTCAGGGATGGTCGGGATATAACGCTCTACTCCGTTCGGACAAGCGAAGATGGCATCAACCAAGTTGTCACGGATTTCTTCCGGAACCATCAGCTTGGGCAACTCCACCCGTTCGGCTGTAAATGTGATATTGTCTTCAATCGTAGCAAACTCATCACGCCAAACTTGCTCACATTCGCCTACAAAAGCCAACACATCATCTACTTCCGAAGCCGGAACGGTAATCACTACCTCACATTCACGCGGAATGGCATTACGCATGTTACCGCCTTCCCATGAAACAAGGCAAGCCTCATCGTAGGTAATCACCTGGTTCATGAAGCGGGCCATCAGCTTATTGGCATTAGCATGTCCCCAGCCAATCTGAATACCTGAATGACCGCCGCGCAAACCTTTCAGCGTTACTTTCAGTGCAACATCTTCAGGGTCGGTTTCTTCTTCCTTATATTCCAAGGTAGCAGTGAGGTCTTCACCTCCTGCACATCCGATATACAATTCTCCTTCATCTTCCGAATCAAGATTCAGCAAAATATCTGCTTCTATTTCTCCCGGTTTCAGCCCGAATGCTCCGTACATACCAGTCTCTTCATCAGAGGTAATCAAGGCAACCAGCGGACCATGCTTCAAGGTCTTGTCTTCCATCACTGCCATGATAGCAGCTACCCCCATTCCGTTATCCGAGCCGAGGGTTGTACCCTTAGCCTTTACCCACTCACCGTCGATATAAGTCTGAATCGGATCATTCACAAAGTCATGTTCCGTTTCTTTATTTTTCTGCGGAACCATATCCATGTGTGCCTGCAGGATAACTGTCTTTCGGTTCTCCATACCCGGAGTAGCCGGTTTACGGTAAATGATATTTCCAGCCTCATCCATAGAAGTTTCTACACCTACATGCTTACCGAAGTCAAGTAAGAATGCCTGAATTTTTTCCAGATGACCCGACGGACGGGGAATCTGAGTCAACGAATAAAAATGTTTCCACACATTCTGTGGAGCTAAAGAAAGGATTTCACTCATTTGATTTAATTTTTGAGTTTATAAGTAGGTAAGTTTTTTTTTAAAAGAACTCAAAATGTATGTTTCTTATTTACCAGCGGCAAAGCCACTAATCCATAAATTCCTAACAAAATTAATAAAAAGGTTTGAATTCCATGCACTAAAAGTGCAAATATTCCGGCATCGTCTTTCCCTACCCCATACATCATCATCATGGTAATCACGGCAAAATGCCAGGGACCTGCCCCGTTCGGAGTGGGAACTGCCACTGCTATACTGCCCACTACAAACAGCACCAGGGCAGCCATCCAGTCTAAGCCAGCCGAAAAATCGAAACAGAACAGGCTTACATAGAACTGGAAAAAATAGCAAACCCAAATACCTATTGTATAAATAAGGAAAAGAGGCGGATTCTGCACCTTACGTAAAGAAAGGCAGCCCGTCCATATATCGCCCAGAATGCCGCGTACCTTGGCAAACACAGTCAGGTTACGGAACAGAAAGAAAGCCAGCAGCAAGACCGAGAAGATGCACAGCAGCGTGATATAAAAATTAGTTGAAGTAAACAGTCCTTTAAGAAAAGATACATCGGCTCCTGTCTTCTTGAAGAAGTCGGCAAAAATCCCCGACTGCAGCAAGAGCGTACAGCCCGTAATCAATCCCACACAAAGCGTATCAATCAGGCGTTCGGTCACTACCGTACCCAGTGATTTAGAGAAAGAAACACCTTCATATTTGGAAAGCACACCACAGCGCGACACCTCACCCACACGAGGAAGCACCAAATTGGCTGCATAAGAAATAAACACAGCATAAACGCAGATAGCCGAACGGGGATGTTCGCCTAAAGGAGCTAAAGTAAGCTTCCAGCGCCATCCACGGAACAGATGTCCAAACACTCCAAAGACCAGCGAAAACAACATCCATCCGTAATTCATCTCCCCGGCAAGGACATTGCGCACACGATGAAAATCAAAGTCATGATAAGTCCAAAGCAAAATAGCTGTCCCCAAAAGCAATGGCAACACAATCTGGAAACCTTTATTTAATAGTCTTTTTAATTCAGTTCGTTTCAAAACAATCCGTATATTTAAGAATTAATGCTTACCTTTGCATGATACAAAGATGAGATGCAAAGATAATATCTTGACTGAATAAACTTAAATTTTACGGAATGAAATTAGTTAAACCCAAAAAGTTTTTAGGACAACATTTCTTGAAAGACCTGCAAGTGGCACAGGATATTGCCGACACGATAGATACCTGCCCCGATATTCCCGTATTGGAAGTGGGACCGGGCATGGGTGTACTGACCCAATATCTTCTGCGCAAAGAGCGTCCGGTAAAAGTAGTGGAGCTTGACTTCGAATCAGTGGCATACCTCAAGGAAAACTTCCCTCAACTGGGAGACAACATCATCGAACAGGACTTTCTGAAAATGGATCTTTCCGAACTGTTCGGCAACCAGCCGTTTGTCCTTACCGGAAATTATCCGTATAATATATCCAGTCAGATTTTCTTTAAAATGCTCGACTACAAAGACCTGATTCCCTGTTGTACGGGAATGATACAGAAAGAAGTGGCAGAACGCATTGCTGCCCGCCCCGGAAACAAAACCTACGGCATCTTGAGCGTACTGATTCAGGCATGGTATAGCGTAGAGTACCTGTTTACCGTGCATGAACACGTTTTCAATCCGCCCCCAAAGGTGAAAAGTGCGGTTATCCGCATGACACGAAACAGTACCCGGGAACTAGGATGCAATGAAAAGCTGTTCAAGCAGATTGTGAAGACAACCTTTAACCAACGACGCAAGACGCTGCGTAACTCCATTGCAAGCATATTGGACAAAACCAATCCGCTGAGCGCAGACCCCATTTTCAACAAGCGTCCGGAACAACTCTCTGTAGAAGATTTTATTGAATTAACCAATCGAGTAGAAAAAGCCTTACAAGCATGAGTAATGAGGATTTACTAAAGGAGGTATCAGAGCTGATTGAGAAGAAAGATTCCGATCAGCTCAAATATATTCTGAAGGATCTGCACCCTGCCGACATTGCTGAACTATGCAACGAACTGGATGCGGAAGAGGCCCGGTCGGTCTATCTGTTGCTGGATAATGAAACCGCAGCCGATGTGCTCATCGAAATGGATGAAGATGCCCGTAAACAGTTTCTCGACATTTTGCCCTCGGAAACCATCGCCAAACGCTTTGTTGATTACATGGACTCGGATGATGCCGTTGACATTATCCGCGAAATGGACGAAGACAAGCAGGAAGAGGTGCTTTCACATATCGAAGATATTGAACAAGCCGGCGACATTGTCGACTTGCTGAAATACGACGAAGATACCGCCGGCGGCTTGATGGGTACGGAAATGGTTATCGTGAACGAAAACTGGAGTATGCCTGAATGCCTTCGCGAAATGCGCCTGCAAGCTGAAGAGATGGATGAAATCTACTATGTGTATGTGGTGGATGACGATGAACGGTTACGCGGGGTATTTCCTCTGAAAAAAATGATTACCAGCCCCTCGGTTTCTAAAGTGAAGCACGTAATGAAGAAAGACCCTATATCGGTGCATGTGGATACATCGATTGAAGAGGTGGTGCAAACCATTGAAAAATACGACTTGGTAGCTGTACCGGTGGTCGACAGTATCGGGCGTCTGGTGGGGCGTATTACCGTTGACGACGTAATGGACGAAGTACGTGAACAAGCCGAACGCGACTACCAGCTGGCTTCGGGTCTTTCGCAAGATGTAGAATCGGACGACAGCGTATTCCGCCAGACAAGCGCCCGCCTGCCATGGCTGCTTATCGGTATGCTTGGAGGTATCGGGAACTCCATGATTCTGGGAAACTTTGACACCACGTTCGCAGCTCATCCGGAAATGGCTCTCTATATCCCTCTGATTGGTGGTACGGGGGGAAATGTAGGAACCCAGTCATCGGCACTGGTCGTTCAAGGCTTGGCAAACAGTTCACTGAGTGCAGAAAACACCTTTAAGCAAATCTTGAAAGAATCAGTAGTGGCTTTAATCAATGCTACCATTATCTCCATGCTGGTTTACATCTATAACTTCATCCGGTTCGGAGCCAGTGCCACCGTAAGCTATTCGGTTTCAATCAGCTTATTTGCCGTGGTGATGTTTGCTTCCATCTTCGGAACTCTTGTTCCCATGACGTTGGAGAAACTGAAAATCGACCCGGCTATTGCCACTGGTCCCTTTATTTCCATTACCAACGACATTATCGGCATGCTAATGTATATGGGCATCACCGTATTACTATCCTGACTTGACAAACTTTCCTTAAACACCAATGCGAAGGAACAACGTTTTTCATTCTTCTGCAAAGAGGGAAGAGAACTTTGTTCCTCCGTTCTTTTTACAGACTTTCACTCTGACCCCACCAAGGCTTCAACTTATTAGTTAACAAGGCTTCAGGAAGCGAGCCAACAAAGTAGGCTACATGCCAGGCTTCAAGTAGAATGTACTCCATAGCAACCCATCAGACAGACCACAAAAAAGCCAACAGTGCACCTTCTGCCGGTTCATTACGCAGAACATGAAAAAAAATAATCTGCAAAAAAATATGAAAATCAGATTTTATTTCTTTAATTTGTAACTTTGAGATAAGATTATTCTTTAAAATCTACATACGATGGAAGTAAACGAAACCAACCGCCCACTAACTGAAACACCAGCAGAAGAAACACTGGCAACTTCGGTTCCTACTATTGAAAACAATCAAAACGTTACTTGTACCTCAGCACAAACTCAAGAAGAGGTAATCAAACGTTTGAGGGAAATCAATGAAAATGCCTGCGAGGCAGATAAACAAGAAATAGACCAGCTGAAGCAAACTTTTTACAAACTACATAAATCGGACCAAGAGGCTGAAAGAAAAGCCTTTATTGAAAAAGGAGGAAATGCTGAAGATTTTACTCCTACACCTAACCCATTAGAGACTTTATTCAAGGAAATCATGGGAGAAATCAAAGAAAAAAGAAGTGCCCTAAGCGCTGCTTTAGAACAAGAAAAAGAAGAAAACTTAGCAAAGAAACTGGAGATTCTGGAAAAGATGAAAACGCTGACTGAATCTACCGAAGATACAACTGCTATTTACAATGAGTTTAAGCAGCTGCAGCAAGAATGGAATGATATTAAACAAGTTCCAAGCGGACGCCAAAACGAACTGTGGAGAAGTTACCAGCTTTACACTGAAAAGTTTTACGACATGGTAAAACTGAACAACGAGTTCAGAGAATATGATTTCAAAAAGAATCTGGAACAGAAAACGCACTTATGCGAAGCTGCTGAAAAATTAGCCGAAGAAACCGACGTTATTTCCGCTTTTCACCAGCTCCAGAAGTTACATCAAGAGTTCCGTGCCATCGGTCCGGTAGCCAAAGAACTGCGCGAAAGCCTATGGGCACGATTCAAAGCTGCCTCAACAGTAATCAATCGACGCCATCAGCAGCATTTTGAAGAGTTGAAGGAAAAAGAACAGAATAATTTAGACCAGAAAACCGTTATCTGCGAAATTGTTGAAAGCATGGAATATGATACGTTTACCACATTCAGCGACTGGGAAGATAAAACACAGGAAATCCTCGCCTTGCAGGCAAAATGGAAAACCATAGGCTATGCTCCTCAGAAAATGAACGTGAAAATATTTGAACGTTTCCGTAGTGCATGCGATGAATTCTTCCACCGGAAAGCTGCTTTCTATAAGTCTATTAAAGAAAACATGGCGAAAAACCTGGAAAAGAAGAGAGAATTATGCGAAAAAGCAGAAGCCTTGAAGGAAAGTACCGACTGGAAAGCTACGGCTGAATTGTTAACTCAATTACAAAAGGAGTGGAAAAACATCGGTCCGGTTTCAAAAAAGCATTCTGATTCAATTTGGAAACGCTTTATCGGAGCTTGCGACTATTTCTTTGAGCAGAAAAACAAGGCGACTTCGTCACAACGCTCCATTGAAATGGAAAACCTGGCTAAAAAAGAAAACATCATCCAGCAGCTCACAGAACTTCAAGAGAGCAGCAATCAGGAAGAAACCACTGAAAAAATACGCCAGCTGACTAAAGAATGGAATGAAGTAGGTTTTGTTCCGTTCAAGGACAAAGACCGTATTTATAAAACTTACCATGCTTTGATTGACAAGTTTAATCTCTCAGCTGCTGAAAAAAAACTGAGCAATTTTAAATCAAGCTTAAACAAGGAAACGAATCTTTACCGTGAACGTGAAAAACTGATGCGAACGTATGAGGGACTGAAAAATGACATCCATACGTATGAAAATAATTTAGGGTTCCTCAGCTCTTCATCCAAAAAAGGGAATAATCTTGTCACGGATATTACCCGAAAAATTGAGCGTCTGAAGGCCGATTTGGATTTGGTTACCAAGAAAATTGCAGCTATTGATGAGACCTTAAGAGAAGCTGCTCAAAATTAATATCTGCAGAAAATACCCTATCAAAAAAAGAAGGCATGAAGTTTATGGTTCTTGAATAGAAAATGAAACTTCATGCCTTCCCTTTTCAAGGGTTATCATATACAACAAAAAAAGAAGAAAGGAATCAAATGAAACCTTTCTTCTTTTTTTGTTGGGCTACTCGGACTCGAACCAAGAAAAACAGGACCAGAATCTGTTGTGTTACCATTACACCATAGCCCAAAAGAATGGATATTCCCTCCGTGGGAACCTCCGCAAATAGGAAGTTGGGCTACTCGGACTCGAACCAAGAAAAACAGGACCAGAATCTGTTGTGTTACCATTACACCATAGCCCAAAA
>URDR01000016.1 GCA_900546645.1 uncultured Bacteroides sp.
AAAGCGTGCTTTCTTTTGATTTTACCTGTTCCGGTAAGAGCGAATCTTTTTTTAGCACCGGAGTTAGTCTTGATCTTTGGCATCTTGTTAAATTTTTAATAAATAGTTATTATTCAACTGGTGGCAACGCACTATACCGGCGCGTTACGCACTCTTCTTTTTTAGTCTTTCTTTTCAGCTTTCGGAGCTTCCGGTTTTGCGGGTTTCTTCGGAGCTGCAGCTTTTTTCGGAGCTAATGAGATAGTCATTCGCTTACCTTCCAAAAGAGGCATCTGTTCTACCTTTGCATATTCCTCCAAATCGTTTGCAAAACGCAGCAACAAAACTTCGCCTTGTTCTTTGAAGAGGATAGAACGTCCTTTAAAGAAAACATAAGCTTTCACCTTATCGCCATCCTGCAAGAAGCCAATAGCATGTTTCAGTTTGAAGTTATAATCGTGTTCGTCAGTTTGAGGTCCGAAACGGATTTCCTTCACATTTACCTTCACTTGTTTTGCTTTTTGCTCCTTTGCACGTTTCTTCAACTGATAAAGAAACTTAGAATAATCTATAATTCTACAAACGGGAGGAACAGCGTTGGGTGAAATTTCTACCAGATCAGCTTCATGTTCTTCCGCCATTCTCAAAGCCTGAGCTATTGGATAAACTGCTGACTCAACCTCATCGCCCACGATACGGACTTCTTTGGCACGAATCTGTTCATTGATTCGGTGTTGCCCTTTTAAAGTATCATTCTTCATTAAAATTCTTCTTCCTAAGTTTGTTTTTTAGAGTTATAAATTATTTTTTGTCTTTACATTCTTGCGGAAGTTTATTTCACCTTCCGCAATTGGCTGCAAAGTTACCATTTATTTATCATATTATGAACTTCTTCTGCAATATTTTTTGCAAAATCTGCTATTTTCATGCTTCCTTTATCTCCTTCACCCTGCTTACGAACTGAAACTTCACCATTTTCGGCTTCTTTTTCACCCACAATCAGCATGTAAGGGATGCGTTTCATTTCGTTATCACGAATCTTACGGCCTATCTTTTCGTTACGGTCGTCAACGATGGCACGGATATCGCTCTTGCGCAGTTCCAGACGAACCTGATCAGCATATTCGTTGAATTTTTCTGAGATCGGAAGGATGGCTACCTGATCGGGAGTCAGCCACAACGGGAACTTACCGGCAGTATGTTCTATCAATACAGCTACGAAACGTTCCATTGAACCGAACGGAGCACGGTGAATCATAACCGGACGGTGTTTTTGGTTATCCGAGCCCATGTATTCCAATTGGAAGCGCTCAGGCAAGTTATAGTCAACCTGAATGGTACCCAACTGCCAACGGCGTCCGATGGCATCTTTCACCATGAAGTCGAGTTTCGGACCATAGAATGCAGCTTCACCGTATTCTACTTTTGCCTTCAGACCTTTTTCTTCACAGGCTTCTACGATAGCCTTTTCTGCTCTTTCCCAGTTTTCATCGCTACCGATGTATTTTTCACGGTTCACTTTGTCACGCAGTGAAATCTGTGCTTCAAAGTTTTCCAAGCCCATTGAGGTAAATACAATAGAAATAATATCCATTACACGGAGGAATTCATCTTTCACCTGGTCTGGACGACAGAAGATATGCGCATCATCCTGTGTAAAACTACGCACACGAGTCAGCCCGTGAAGTTCCCCACTCTGCTCGTAACGGCAAACCGTACCGAATTCAGCGATACGCAACGGAAGGTCGCGGTATGAGTGCGGTGTATTCTTGTAAATCATACAGTGATGCGGACAGTTCATCGGTTTCAGGAAGTACTCTTCTCCTTCTTCCGGTGTATGGATAGGCTGGAACGCATCCTTTCCATATTTAGCATAGTGCCCAGAAGTTACATACAGCAACTTGTTTCCAATAGGCGGACACATAACTTCCTGGTAGTCATAACGAGCCTGAATACGGCGCAAGAAATCCTGCAAGCGGATACGCAATGCAGTTCCTTTCGGCAACCACATAGGCAATCCTTTTCCTACCGTATCAGAGAACATGAACAAATCCATTTCTTTACCAATCTTACGGTGGTCGCGTTTCTTGGCTTCTTCCAGCATAGCCAGATATTCATCCAGCATTTTCTTTTTCGGGAAAGATACACCGTAGATACGGGTCATTTGTTTACGGTCTTCCTGTCCTCTCCAGTAAGCTCCGGCTACAGATAACAGTTTAATAGCCTTGATAGGAGCCGTAGAAGGCAAGTGAGGACCACGGCACAAATCAGTAAATGCGCCCTGTGTATAAGTTGTGATATGACCGTCTTCAAGTTCCGAAATCAACTCACACTTGTAAGTTTCTCCACGGTCACCAAACATTTTCAATGCATCTTCTTTTGCAATACTCTGACGAACCAGTGATTCTTTTTTAGCTACCAGTTCAGCCATTTTCTTTTCAATGGCAGGCAGGTCGCCTTCTTTGATCACTGCTTCTCCCGGATCGACATCATAATAGAATCCGTTCTCAATAGCCGGACCGATACCGAACTGAATTCCCGGATAAAGTTCCTGCAAAGCTTCAGCCAGCAAGTGAGCGCTGGTATGCCAGAAGGCATGTTTACCTTGTTCGTCTTCCCATTTATAAAGTACGAAGTTTGCATCTTCATTTATAGGGCGGTTCAAATCAACCGTCTCACCATTAACGCCACAAGCCAGAACATCCTGTGCCAGACGTGAGCTGATGCTCTCTGCAATTTGCAGACCGGTAACTCCTTCGTTATACTCACGAATAGAGCCATCAGGAAAAGTTATCTTAATCATAGTCTTATTGTTAGTAATCTTTTAATAGGATGCAAAAGTAAATAAAACTTTTGGGAATGTAAAGTTATCATGCGAAAATTCCAGGGCAAACACATCTAAATCTTATGCCCAAAGACGGTTCTGTTATTCTTGCAAACAAAAAATCATGATACAGCAAAGCTATAAATTTAACACGAGGGTGTGTCAAAATGATGCATCCGGAGTGTTTCACTAAACGAGTGCAAGATATAATTACAAAATATAATTATACACCTTAAAGTTAAAGACACGACTCTTAAAGTGTCCCGACTTGTGTAAAGGAAATACCAACGTGCGCACATAATTCATCTTGGCCTTACCCTCATCAAAAAATCGTTTCTGAATGTCCATCTTTTCAATTAGTCTGCCATTAATCTTTAAAGCTGTATATTGACTAGTTCCAGAAAACTCTACATGAACCTTATCGCCAGGATATAGCTTGTAATTGAAGCTATTGAGATAGCCGTCACGGGCAAATCCGATTTTTCCACTTATGGGGTCGGCAAGATAGACCGTTGCTTCAGGAGAAGAGAACAGCACTGTATTGCCTCCCTCCTCACTTACCTCTATATCAAATGATACAGTATAGTCATAACCTATTTCCTTATGCGCAAACTCTGTAGCCGGAGTAACCTCACCCACTTCGAAAACCAACGAAGGTTTGCTGCCCCACCTGCCCAACTGGTTTACGCCCGGAGCCTCGCTCAGCAAGTTCCGCTTCTCGTCAAACTCCTGATAAGGAAGAGTAACATTTGCCCCACACCAGGTTTTTGCCGCCAATGTCTGCAATGCGGGGAAAGTGCGATGATGAATGTCTTTCACCGAAATGCCGTTGCCCACGTGGTCGTTCCACACGGCAAACATACCCCCTAATATAGCCGGGTCTTTCTCGTCGAACTTCACATCACCCACCTGTGCCGGAGTCCACTTTTCATACAGCATTTTTGTATCAAGGTAATCATAATAATATCCTGCCGCCGGAACGATATACACCCAGCCGTCGGGAATACTTACCAGTTTATAGCCCTGTTTCACCATTTCCTTCGGGGCTGCATACCCATTATACCACGCATTCATTATCACGTTTTCCGACTTGACCGGTGTATTTCCCTTGGCATGGGTCAGCGCTCCCCACATACAGACCTGCTTGCCGTAGCTTTCCACCAGCCGGATATAATGATCGGTAAACTCGCGGAACTTTTCTACTACCTCACGCTCTTTGTTGGAATATTCATCTGTACCGATATTCACTTTAGGACCAACAAAAACCGGAGTTTCACCTTCCAGATATTCCTTGAACAAAGCATCGACAAATTCATAAGTTTTCGGATTAAACAAATCAAGATGGTCTGCTCCATATTCCTTACTACCCAATTCAGGCATATAATGACTGAAAGCCAGCGAATGGGCAGGAACATCTATTTCAGGAATAATTTCCACAAACCGCTCTACAGACCAGTTCTGAAAATCCACAAATTCTTTTTTCGTATAAAAGCCGTCACGCGCAGTCAGCCCCGGATAGGTATCGCACTCCAAACGGAAAGCCGCATAAGTCTTGTTCCAATCGTGTCCAAAGAATTGTTTGAATCCATTATCATTCAAATGTACCTGCAAGGTATTCATCTTATAATAAGACATTATCTCGGCAAGGTCTCTCAAGTAGGGCATCGGAATGAACTTGCGACCACAATCTATCATAAACCCTCTCAGTCCGTAATCAGGAAAGTCGGTTATATCCCCTTTCGGAAGTGCCTGCTTCGCATCCTGCTCTGCCATCTGCAGCAACGTACGGGTAGCCCAATAGGCTCCTATCACTTCAGGAGCCGATACTTTTACACTGTTTGCGATGTTTATCTTATAACCTTCCTTTCCTAACTTCTTGTCCTTCCGCAAAGCAAGAAAAAAATCCCCGTCATCCGGTTTCCCTTGCCTAACCTCCAGCTTCACACCAAACATTTTTTCATAATCTTCGGCAAACAACACTGCCACCTTATTCAAGTCCGGACTATCATACACAATACGAGAGTGTTCATTTACAATAAATTCACCTTTTTTGCCTATCCATGCTTTCAGCTCAGGGATAACAAAAGGCTTGGCATTTTGAGCATAAATTTCCAAACCGAAAAAAAGCACACACAGCAATGCTGCCCATCTATACAAATTATTTTTCATATCAACAGAAATTATTTATTTTTTCTTGAATCAGATTCTTTTACAACGACTTCGGTCACCACACTTTCACGGTTTCCTTCACGAATGGCCTTCGCCTTAACAGTACACTCTCCGTCAACAACAAATACTCCGGTATAGCGGACAGACAATGAATCCGGCTCTGTCCCGTCTGTCGTATAATAAACAGGAGCTTCATCAAATGTCACCATCGACACAGACGATTTGCCGTCCTCGCCTTTTTCAACCTTAATGTTTACATCATAAATATCCTGCTTATAATTATAGCCATAGACATCGTAAATGTCAATCTGATGTTTCAGACGTTTCAAAAATCCGCCAAGGTCTTTATTCGACGGTTGGCTCCACTGTATTTCCGACAATGCCGCAATCCGGGGCATCATCTGCCATTCCATCTTGACGCTATCCTTAGTCCATTCCGTCCAAATACATCCTTGCGCTCCGATGATATTCTGCTTCTGCTCTGGAGTTGCATTTTCGGGAACCGGCTCAAACAAATAGACCCGCTCGATGCTGCTAACCCCTTTCAACTTGTTATATCCCGGATTGCTGAAGTACAAATTGGTTATAGGACATGCAATGGTCTTGTGTCCGCTTTCCACCGACCTTACACGGGCATTCGGACTGGTCCATGCCATCACGGTAGTGGTCTTCGCCGGATTTCCTTCCAAGATTTCATCCCAAGCCATCATCTTTCTGCCGCGCTTCTGGATTTCCCTCTCCACTTCTCCCATAAACCATGCTTGAAGCTGGTTCTCCTTGGTATGTTTCGGCGTATCTTTCAGCCCTAATTCCTTTATCTTCGCCTGACATTTGGGGCATGTTTTCCAATGATTCTTCGGACACTCATCCCCACCAATATGGATATAAGGAGACGGGAATATATCCATAATCTCATTAATCACATCTTTAGCAAACTGCAAGGTCTTTTCGTTTCCTCCGCACAGCACATCAGTAAACACACCAAAAGTAGTAGTTACTTCGTAAGGACCGCCCGTACATCCCAGTTCAGGATAAGATGCTAAAGCAGCAAGCATATGCCCCGGCATATCAATTTCAGGAATAACCGTTATATAGCGTTCGGCAGCATACCTCACTATCTCTTTTGCCTCTTCCTGCGTATAGTATCCGCTTACAGGTATATTGTCGCACTCACGCGTTTCCCAGTCTTTAATCGTACCTTTCCGCTTTGACCCCACTTCCGTAAGTTGGGGATATTTGTTGATTGCGATGCGCCATCCCTGGTCTTCCGTCAAGTGCCAATGAAAATAATTGATGTTATGCAGAGCCAGCATGTCTATAATTTCCTTCAAATAGTCTGTGCTGAAATAATGGCGGCCTACATCGACCATAAATCCTCGGTAGTCGAACCGAGGATGATCTTTTACCGTTCCGCACGGAATGGCAGCCAACGTTTTCCCACCTGTAACCGGCATTGCCTTATGCAAGGTCTGTATGCCGTAAAATACTCCTGCTTCTGTCTTGCCTTTCAGTAGGATACGTTCGGATGAAACATTCAGTTCGTATCCTTCTTCTCCCTCTACTGCATCATCCAAGACCAGTACGATTGCACCGGTATCGCCGCCGACCGACAAACCGACTTCCACCCCCGTCAGATTTCGTATATAAGAAGCCAGGAACTCAGCGTTCCGCTTCATTTTCTCATTGCCTTCCGGATAAACAATTTTCGTGGAATTGTCGATAACAAATGCCGCTCTTTCATTCTGTTCCACCACCTCATATGGAGCAGGAATTACATTCAAATCTCCAAGTGACACTTCTTTCTGTTGAGAGCAAGACAAAAATCCAGACATCAGCGGAATGTACAATGCCCATAAACCTAAATGATTCTTTTTCATAAATTATTTAAATCTAAAGTAAATACTCATTATCTATTTTACAAAATAAGGCTTCCTGCATCAATAAACCGACACAGGAAACCTTAAAAAACTATAATCGCTCAATTATTTATTACCATCCCGGGTTTTGTTTCCACAAACCATTCATCAGGGTTATCATACGTTCCTGTATCGGATTCAGATAATCCCGGTTCGGCTTGAACTGCCATCCGTTTGGCATAGAGTTCGGATTTACAGGCAAGATATAACGGAGGGCATCGCCCTGATTTCCGGTGAGATGCAAACTGATTCCCGCATCATAGTGTTCGGGAAGATTGCTTCCGGTAAACAATGCCCCCATCGGACGCTTGCCTATAATCAGTTCTTCGGCAGCAGCCCAGCGGAAGATGTCTTTCAGACGCTTACCCTCTAAAGCTGTTTCAACACGACGCTCACGGCGCACAGCCTGCACATACTTATCCAAGTTTTTAAACGGATAGTTTGCGTCTGTATTATATTCCCGGTCAAAATCAACACCCGGCATACCAGCACGGTCGCGCAAAGGCTGAAGCACCTGCTTGATTTTCGCCGCATTCGCCTGCCCATTTTGTTCAGCCAAAGCCTCTGCATGGTTCAACAACACATCGGCATATCTGAATTGGATGGCAGGGGTAGAACCTTTATGCTCGCTAATATAATCTCCTGCATAATCAATCTGCACATGCTTCAGCATGACATAGCCGGTAAGGTTTGTACCGAAAGCCGATCCGTCTCCTGCCAAAGACGGCCATTCCAAAACATACGGATTGGCATCTCTTTCAGGCTTCATGCGCTGTCCGGGGGCAGCTACCGTTTGAGCCAGACGAGGGTCACGGTTTTCCGGTTTCAATTCGTCTGGATAGTTTTTCTTCAGGTTCAGCAGTTCTTCTCCGTACAGAGGACGTCCGTCGCGCGACAAGTAGTCATCTACAAGCGAAGCGCAAATACCGATGTTTCCACCGCCAGTATTCAAGTAACGGGTAACACTGTTACCCACCTTATCACCGTCGTACATCTTGAACCACAAGACTTCAGGATTTGTGGTAAGGTCTGCCGTCTCGAAGATTTTGCGGTAGTCTTCATTCACGTTATCAGTATCGTAAATATGCCATACACCGCGTCCTTCAATCTGTTCACAAGCCTCTATTGCCTGATCCAAGTAACTGTCTATCTTGGCGCTCAGGCTTGCCTCATCTAATGTATAGTCATAGAATTTCTCCGATTTGTCTTTCTCCTTGGCATAATGGTAGCGTTCCCACGTAGCTTCAAACAAAGCCACCTCACTGATTAAGGCACGCGCCACGTCTCTATGCAAGCGCATGGAAGCGGAATTGTTCTTTTCGCCCATTAGGTCTCTGGCATTGCCCAAATCTTCCAAAATCTTGTCGGTGATGAAAGTACGGCTTTCACGCGGAAGCATCATCACCTCCATGTTCGGCTCCAATGTTTTGTCCACCCAAGCCAGTTCACCGAAGTTAATCAACATTCTGTAATAATACCACGCACGGAAAAAGAGAGCCTCTCCCTTAAGTTGATCATATTCTGCTTTGGCTGAGTTCTTTTCAGGGCAGTTCTCGATGTTTTCAAGCAGATAGTTGATGTTTCTCACATGGGTATAATTCTGAATGCTTCCTGCATTACTAAGAGCCATCTGCCCCATCAGGCGCGTATCGGCTGTGGTGGAAGTCAAGTTGTCGCTGTCGTAATCCTGTCCGGCGATACCTCCGCCACCACCTGCCATGAAGCCTTGTCCCAATAGTCCGCTTTCATAATAGCGGTCCACATAGTTTCGTATTTCACCGATACTCTGAAAGGGATTTGTGGTAGAAAGTACCCCTTCAGGCATTTTGTCCAAATCATAACATCCGGTAAAGCCGAATGACAATGCAAGGGCTAAAAGTATATTCAGTTTTTTCATAAAAATCAAGATATTATAAGTTAACAATCAAGCCTAAAGAAAGCACCTTGTTCATCGGATAGTTCTTACCGCCTTCGCTTGTATAAGTATTTTTGGTAAAGATAGCTTCCGGGTCAAACATTCCTTTCAGTTTTGTGAAAGTCAACAAGTTTTCTCCTGAGAAGAATACCTGTACCTTTTGCAGGTGCGCTTTTTTCACCCATGCGTCGGGCAAAGTGTAGCTTACGGTCAGGTTTTTCAACCGGCAATAAGCTGCGTTCTGCAAATAACGGTCGGTAGGCTGGATGTTCTTGTTCTGGAAAGCTCCTACTCCACCTGCCGTATTAATATAAGGTTTCGGATAATAGGCCCCCGGATTGTCCTCACGCCAATAATCCATATGTTCTTCAAACACGGTTACCTGTGCAAACGGACCGAATCCCCAAAAGTAAGCTCCGCCCGGCATCCAATCGCGTTTGCCCACGCCTTGAAACATCATGCTCAGGCTTAATCCCTTCCAGCTTATAAATCCATTAATGGTATATTGGTAACGTGGCGTATGGTCACCGATAATGGTCATATCACCCATATCGCTCAAGGTATTGTTTCCACGGTCAATCACCTTTTTACCGTTTGCCCCTACCTTGCCGTCCAAATCAACATATTTCACATCACCCGGCTCCCAAAGTTTTCCGCTGAAATAAGTCAGGTCATACTCCTTATTATATGCATCAGCCTCTTCCTTTGTCTGGATAAGTCCGTCTGTACGGTAGCCCCAATATTCCCCGTACTTTCTTCCGGTGTACCAAGAACCTGCCGGATCTGACCCGGTCGAGTTTGAATATTCGGTAATTTCCGTCACGGCATCCGAGATAGAACCACCGATGCTATAGTCAATGTCTCTTCCGATTTTGCCACGCCAGTTCAAAGAAAGTTCCCATCCTCTGTCTCGCAGACGCGCATTATTTTCTTGCGGTGCACCGGCACCGAACATATCCGGGAAGTCTTTTCCCGGTCCCAACATGTCTTTTGTATCACGCTGGAACACATCAAACGTACCGGTCAACGCGTTTCCGAAGAAACCGAAGTCCAGACCAATGTTCTTGCTTTCCACCTTTTCCCAGGTAGTAGCAGGATTTACCACACCCGGTGGATTGGTATACATGTGACGTCCGTCGCTGAATATATAGCTACCCAGCCCTCCGTTAAGAGACATGCTTGATGCAAATGTATAAAGAGCTGCATTGGTCTGATTACCCAACAATCCGTACGAACCTCTCAGCTTAAGGTTAGACAAGAAGCTTGCAGTATTTTCCATGAACTTCTCACGGTGTATGTTCCAACCTACCGATACCGAAGGGAAGAAACCCCAGCGATTGTCTTTGGCAAAACGTGAAGAACCGTCGTAACGTCCGTTCACTTCCAGAAGATACTTTCCGTCGAAGTCGTAATTGATACGGCCAAAGAAGCCTCGTGTCGCCCATCCGTTACGTGTGTCGGCTATTACCTTATCGCCCGTACCCATACCCAAGTTCGGGTTGGAAGTGGAATACAGTCCTGTAATGGAGTTCTTCAGCCAACTGTAGTCATTGTTTTCTTCCTGATAACCAGCCATAACCGTAAAGTTATGTTTGTCTGCAATCGAGAACAGGTAGTTGGTATAAAGGTTAATGCTTTGGTATCTCGTATTGGCATACGCACGGGTAAACTGTCCATCTTGAGAAACGCCAAGTTCCGAACGGGCAACCTTGGTCAATGTCACTCCGTCTTGCTCATAAATATAGGGAGCCACGTTCAGTGCCTCGTATTCCATATTCAACTGCTTGTAAGTATAGTCAAAGAAAATGAACCAGTTCTTTACAGGCTGGAGTTCCAAACCTGCCGTTATGTTGAAACGGTCGCGCTGCGTATCAGTATAGGTACCGCTCTGCAAGTAAGGTATCATAGACAATTCGGTGAAATGTCCGTTAGGATCGACAGGAGACACCGTAGGACGGAAACGTGCCAAACTATGATAGAAGCCTTCACTCAAACCACCGTCAAGGCCATTGCCCTGATTAAACGGAGTCTTGTTGTCAGAGTGCATGTATTTGGCATTAAACTTCACCTTCATCCACTTGGTAAGTTCCGATGAAATGTTAGCATTCAGCGTATAACGGGTGTAGTCCATGTCGGCATACCGCAAGATGCCATCTTCGTTGTAATATCCTGCAGACACATAATATTGTGCTTTCTTGCTACCACCGCTGAAGCTGAGATTGTGGTTCTGCTTGAAGCTGAAGTTCTTGTAGTGCAGGTCGAAATAGTCGGTATTTCCAAGTCCCTTTTCCGAATTTTCAAAAGCAGCATTCAACGATTGCCCCGGCTGCAGGTCTCCCCACGGGTCAATGCTTGACGGGTTACGCACATATTGTTCCAGCTGGGCAATCTTTTCCGGAGAATAAGCTCTACCCGGAGCACCGGCATTGTTCACACCGTCGTTCCAGAATTTCACGAAGTCAAGAGAGTTCACCATGTCCGGCAAAACGGTAGGTGTAACCCATCCCATGGTTCCCTGATAGTTGGCACGCATCTTGCCTTCCTTTCCTTTTTTCGTGGTGACCAATATTACACCGTATGCGGCACGCGCACCATAGATAGAGCAGGCAGCCGCATCTTTCAGTACCGAGATGTTTTCGATGTCATTTGGGTTTACATCCGCAAGATCCATCTCCACACCATCAACCAGCACGTAAGGATTGGCGTTCCCTGCCAAGTTTCCCTGCCCACGCAGCGTCAATGTTCCCGAAGCGCCAGGACGACCAGAATTTCCGCTACTTACCATCAAACCGGGAACCATACCCTGCAATCCCTGTGTGGCATCCACCACAGGACGAGTTTCAAAGGCATCCCCCTTTACTGATGACACGGCACCCGTAAGGTTGACTTTCTTCTGAACACCATAACCTACCACCACTACTTCATCAAGTACTTCCGTATCGCTCTTGAGTACGATCCGGAGAGTCGTACCATTCCATACAGTTTCCACATTCTTGTAGCCCACATAAGAAACGACAATCACATCTCCTATCTTCACTCCGGGGATAGAAAAATCACCGTCGAGGCCTGTAATCGTACCGTTTGTAGTACCTTTTACACGCACAGTTGCCCCGATAACTGTTTCTCCGGATTCATCAACGACAACACCTTTACATGAGTTTTCCTGCTGAGATACATACATCCTCACCGCTTCCGAATGAGTTTCGGCATGGATGCTTCCTGCTGAGAATCCTGACAATAACAGCATTGCCAAGAACTTTAGCTCTGTTCTTTCCATAATACAGCTTTAAGATTAACTTGTTAATTTAGTATTGGATAATATTATTTTTAATAGAATCCCAATTATTTATTGTAAAAGTAACTGAAGTATTATTTAATTACAAAAACAAATAGTTAACAATTCTTAAACACAATATCATGTTTACACCAATATCCTCAATAACACACAAGTATATTATTATCTGAACGAAAAGAAAGCTCTAAAAAAACGACAAGGCGTTTCCAGCTGAAGAAACCGGGTCGGAGTATTACTTCTTCGCCGTAAAACGCTTAATGACATTATAGGCTGAAAAGATTCCCAGTTCACCTGCCTTGCTCAAATCACTGATTCCTTCCCGGTTATTTCCCAGAAAGATGTTGGTCAAGCCCCGGTTGTAATAGGCATCGGCAAAACGCGGGTCTAATTCAATAGCCTTATTATAGTCAGCCAGTGCACCGCGGTAATCTTTCAGCACAGCCAGAATATTTCCCCGGTTGTAATAGGCATATACAAACTCCGGATTCAGCCGGATTACTTCATCCAAGTCTTCACGCACCCGCGTATAATCATATGAATGTACTTGCGGCGTCTTATCAACTACCACTTCCACATCATACTCCCTATCTCGCTTACGGAATTCCAACTGTTTGTAATGGATTACCGCCCGTGTGAAATAGGCAGGGAAAAAGGTAGAATCACGGGCGATGACCTCATCCAAGTCGGAAAGTGCATTATCAAAGTCCTGCACCAGATAAAAATCAAGAGCTCTGGCATAATAATGATATACATTATCCGGTTCGCTCAGGATAACCGCTGTCTCATTATCAATCGACTCAAAATGCTGTTTCACCTGCTTTTCCGTTAACGGAGTTTCGTTATTAGTCAGCAACAAACGGCAGGGCAACACATGACGGCTGTTCAAATCGTCAATCGATTTGGAGTAGTTCACCTGACGTTTCACCTCCTCCTCACGTTCGTAATAGGTAAGAACAAACATCGGCTGTGGCAAAATGGTCACATTCCGATCTTGCACCCTTCCACGATAGTCGGCTTTATAATGACTGCCGTCTTCTGTTTCATCAGCCACCACGATCTTACGATAATTATCCACATTCTTGTCCGACTCTTTTCGCGTCTTGTCATTCGAAGCAGTCGTTTGGCTCTTGCTTTTTCCGTTTTGTGCATCCAGCTGAGCCTGCAGCACTTTAAATCCATCGGCATCCGCTCCTTTCAAATCGCCCACCTTGCGGCGTGCCTGCGCACGATACTGATAACCGGCAAGAAAGTTGGGATATTCATCGATAACCCTTGAGTAATCAGCGATAGCCCCCGAAAAATCTCCCGTCCGGTCACGCAGCAATCCCCGGTTAAACACTGCCATCAGATTATCGGGTTCAGCCTGAATGACAAAGTTGAAGTCTTCAATCGCCCGGTTGTCGTCGCCCACCTGCGCACGGAGCAACCCCCGGTTATAATGACCTATCAGATTTTCCTTGTCAATATCAAGAGCCACATCATAATCCGCCATTGCTCCGCGGAAGTTATTCTGGTGATAGCGCGCCAAAGCCCGGTTGATATAAGCCGACGTGTTGCGGACAGAAAGCCGGATAGACTCCGTCAGATCTTGCTCGGCGTCCGGATATTTTCCGCGCTGCAGAAACAGCATGGCGCGTGAAGCCCATGTATCCGGATTATAGCGGTCTATTTCAATCGCTTTATCAGCGTCGGTTATTGCCTGAATCGTATCTTTCTGCTTCATTGAAACTTCCGTACGCATGAGGTAAGCATCCGTATAGCGCGGAGCAATGCGTATCAACGTATCCAGTCCGGCATGTGCTGCCTGATAATCTTTCCGGTTAATCTGACATAAAGCCAAGTTATGCCATAAACTGATGTTTTCCGGATCCATATTCAATGCCTTCTGGTAATCTTGAACAGCTCCTTCATAGTTCTTCTGACGGATGCGTGAAATACCCCTCACCTGATAGGCATTCACCACAAAAGGATTCCGCTGAAGGGCCTCCGTACAATCGGCCTCGGCACCTTGAAAATCATCCAGATTCATTTTAGCCAGCCCCCGGTAAAAATAAGGCTCAGCCAAATAAGGCTTTGCATTGATTATCTGATTAAAATACTGGATAGACAGCACATAATCCTCAAAGTATAAAGCATTCTTTGCTATCGCCATTACCCGGTCGGTATTGATTTGCGACAGGGCGATAGCGGGAAGCAAGCAGCCCGCAACTAAGAGGCGTAAGATTCGGGCTATCATTTTAGTGTCTTCACCTTATAAGAACAACGTGCCTTTCCTTTCACCATATTGTTGAGTTTACCACGAATCATCTGCTTGCGTAAAGCCGACAAATGATCGATAAACATCGTTCCTTCCAGATGGTCAAACTCATGCTGCATGACACGTGCCAAGTAGCCCTCTACCCATTCATCGTGCGGATTCATTTCTTCATCAAGATAGGTTACATGAATCTTGGTAGGACGCTTCACGCTTTCATGCACTCCCGGCAGACTCAAACATCCTTCCTCCATTGAGGTCATTTCTTCACCGGTTTCCAGAATATGCGGATTGATGTAGGTGCGTCTGAATCCTTTGAACTCAGGCATATCGTCCGACAAAACATCCAAGTCGACCACAACCACCCGGATAGGCAATCCTATCTGTGGAGCCGCCAGCCCTATACCGTCGGCGCGTTCCATGGTTTCAAACATATTGACAATTAATTCTTTCAGATTCGGATAATCCGGTGTAATATCTTCGGCTTCCTGACGCAATACAGGCTGACCGTATACGTAAATAGGTAAAATCATTTCTTCAAGTTTGTATGTTAAAAATTCATTCGTTTCGTTTCCATGTACGATTGCAGAATAATCGTAGCACTGATTTCATCGACCAATGCTTTGTTTTGCCGCGCTTTTTTCTTCAGCCCCCCATCGAGCATAGCCTGATGAGCCAGCACAGAGGTAAACCGCTCGTCTACCAGTTCTATCGGAATGGCAGGCAGTTTTTTCTTCAACAGATTGATAAAAGGAATGATGCGCTTCATGTTTTCAGAGTCTTCATTATTCATCTGTTTAGGGTGTCCCACAATGATGCGTTCCACCTTTTCCTGTGCCACATATTTCAGAATAAAGTCCATCAACTCCGTCGTTGCCACCGTGGTCAGACCGCTTGCTATAATCTGCATCGGGTCTGTCACTGCAAGTCCCGTACGCTTTTTCCCGTAATCTATTGCTAATATTCTACTCATACTATCGGCAAAAATACAAATTTATTCGGTTGTTAGTTCTACGTTTTTGAGTTTTTAAGTTTTTGAGTTTGCAAGTTTGCAAGTTTTTGAGTTTGCAAGTTTTTGAGTTTACAAGTTCTTATGTCCTTTTGTTCTTATGTCTAAAAAACTTTATGTTCTTATGTCCCCCAAAAACACATCACGCATAAAGCCATCCATTCAAGCAGCGGAAGCCTTCCGCTCTTTCTTTACAATCACCAGCAAACGCCGATACACATAGCGGAAAGCGGGTATCAGAAATGCCACAGCAAATACCCAAGCCAGCGGGTCGCCGAAGCACACTGCCCAAAATCCCCATAACGGAACCGCAATGACACTGACCAGTATACGCGCTATCATTTCAGCTACGCCCGAAAACATGGCAAACTGGGTATAACCCGCCCCTTGAATGGAATAGCGCAGGATACAGAGTATGCCCAAAAACGGAAAAAAGGTGGCAGATATATGCAGGAACAATGCAGAGTCGGCTATAATCTCCTGCTCGGAAGCATCAACAAAAAGCAACGTAAACTCCTCGGAGCAAGTCCATAAAATCAGGTTTACCATAATAACATACACACTCATCAGCCCTACTGCCGCCTTGACTCCCTGCCAGATACGCTCCGGCTTTCCGGCTCCATAATTCTGTCCGCAGAAAGTTGCCATCGCCATACCCAAACTCTCCAGCATACACAAAAAGAACATCTTAATGCGCATGGCTGCAGTAAAGGCTGCCACACAAGCCGTTCCCAAAGCGTTGTTTGCACTTTGCAACATAATGCTGCCAATGGCGGTGATAGAAAACTGCAGTCCCATGGGGGCTCCTATGAGTAAAAGCTGTTTGGCCAAGTCCCAGCGAAAACGGCGTTCGGAAGGAGTCGTCTGCAATATTTCAAACTTGCGGTTCATATAAAAATAGCACAACACAGCCGAAACACCTTGCGAGAAGACAGTTGCCACGGCAGCACCGCATACTCCCCAGCCGAACACCAAGATACAAATCAAATCAAGCAGAATATTTAAAACAGTGGAAAATAACAGAAACCAGAAAGGAGTCTTGCTGTCGCCCAGCGCTCGAATGATGCTTGAGAGCAAATTATAGTAAAACGTACAGGGTACTCCAAGGAAGGTAACCAGCAGATAGATATAGGCATCTGAGAAAATAGCCTCAGGGGTTTGCATCAGATGCAGAATATAAGCACACATCAAGCTGGTGACAAGGGCGATTATGACCGACATTCCACCAGACAGTTTCAAGCTTACTGCCACAAACTTACGCATCGTCGCATAGTCTTTCGCTCCAAACTTCTGGGCTATCGGAATACCGAATCCGCCACAACATCCGTTACAGAAGCCCAGAATAAGGAATACGACTGAAGTGCTTGCCCCTACGGCTGCCAAAGCGTTAATTCCCAAGAAATGACCTACAATAGCCGAATCGACTAAGTAATAGGTCTGTTGCAACAAATTGCCTAACAGCAGAGGTACTGTAAATTGAAAAATAAGCGGCAAACAGTCGCCTGTCGTCATATCTTTTGATTGTGCCATTGGTTTGAGTTTTTGAGTTTGTTAGTTTTTGAGTTTGTAAGTTATTGAGTTTTTGAGTTTTTTTAGTTGACGAGGTGACTTGTTGCCTCGAAAGCGAGCCTGCGAAACTTAAGTAGAATATAAGCCCCTAAGTCTATTTTCATTTATCATTCTTCATTTATCATTTTCCATTTCAAAGCGTATGTCCTTTTTTACGCAGATACAAGGCATGTTTGGGGCTTCCTATAACCTGAGAAGTATAAATTCCTGTATGCCCGGAAAACAAATAGGCTATAACGCAGGCTATCCCCAAAAACATTCCCGCCTCAATGCCAAACAGTTCCAACCCCATCAAAGCGCATGCTATCGGAGTATTGGTTGCCCCGGCAAAAACTGCTACAAATCCCATACCAGCCAACAAGGATATGGGCAGAGGGATGATGGCAGACAAAGCACTTCCCAATGTAGCTCCCACAAAAAACAGCGGAGTTACTTCACCTCCCTTGAATCCCACACCGATTGTAAATGTAGTTAAAAGAAGTTTGATGAAAAAATCATAGGCAGCCTGTTGCTCTGTAAATGAAGTCACAATCGTAGGAACTCCCAAACCAATATACTTAGTAGTTCCCAACATCCATACAGCCAAGGCAATCATGACCCCTCCACACAAGGGACGCAAAGGAGGATAGGCGACATAACGTTTTGCTAATTTTCCCCAAAACACAATCGAACGGGAGAACAGCATCGCTACCACTCCGAAGCAGATTGCGGCAAGAATGGCCCAAAGAACCGTAACAACTGTCAAGGACGGTATTTCCGGAACGGGATAATGCGTATGAGCAATTCCCCATGCTTCACAAGTGAGATGAGCAAAAACCGCAGAAAGAAAAGAAGGAAGGAGGGCTTCATAACGCATACGTCCGATGACAATGACCTCCAAACCGAAAACAGCACCGGCAAGCGGCGTTCCAAAGACGGAAGCAAATCCCGCACTGATGCCTATCACCACCATCATCTTACGGTTATAACGATTCATCTGAAGTACGCGCGAAAACTGATCGGCTATGGCACCACCCATTTGCACTCCGGTTCCTTCTCTACCGGCAGAGCCGCCAAACAAGTGAGTCAGCACCGTTCCTATGTAAACAAGGGGAGCCATCCTAAAAGGAATAATATCACGGGGAGAACGGATTTCTTCTATCAGGAAGTTATTTCCCTTTGCCGAAGTCCCAGCCCAATGATGATACATCAGTCCAATAAGCAAACCGGCTATCGGCAAGAGAGCAATAATCCAAAGGTGGTGTTCGCGATAGTCTGTTGCCCAATTAAGAGAAACTAGCAAGAGTGCTGAAGCTGAACCGATCAGACTGCCTGACAGGAGGGATAAAATAAACCATTTTACAAGGAAAAATAACATAGGAAGCTGTTCGAACAGTTTGTATTGCTTCTTGAAAAACATATGTTTGAGTTTTTGAGTTCGTAAGTTTTTGAGTTCGTAAGTTTTTGAACTTTTGAGTTCGCAGGCTTTTAAGTTTGCAAGTTTTATGTCCTTTTATTCTTCTGTCGAAAAAAATCTTCTGCTCTTGAGTTTGAGTTTACATACATAAAAAACTATTCCCCGGCTCACGCCGGAGAACAGCCACAACACAAACACAAAATAAAACACGACAAAACTACTATGCAATCAGCACTTTCTATTTCACGATTGAAATAGAGGACACTTGTCTATATTCACATACTCACAAGCATCAAATGCGCTGCACGTTATATAACACCACTCTGGCGTTATTTGTTTTTATGAAAAATGTATTCTTTTTCCTTTTTCACATTCTTTAATAAATCATTCGGGGTTCAGGAACCCGAACTATCTGGAAAAGGCTTTTACATAATGCCTTTTTCACGCAAATGCAACTGCCATTTCCATGCTGAACGCAGCGTATCCTCAATCGAAGTATCAGCTTTCCAGCCTAATTCATTATTAGCATATGAAGGATCAGCCCATACCTGTTCAATATCTCCGGTACGACGTCCTACAATCTGATAATTCAATTTAACGCCTGTAGCAGCCTCAAACGCATGAATCAATTCCAATACAGAAAGACCACGTCCGGTACCAATATTGAATACCTCTACTTTATCTTTTTGTTTATCTTCCAAAATGCGGTTCATCGCAATTACGTGTGCTTTTGCCAAATCAACTACATAAATATAGTCACGGATACAAGAACCGTCAGGCGTATTATAATCATCACCAAACACACTTAGTTTCTCACGGATTCCCATAGCTGTCTGAGTCAGATAAGGAATCAAGTTCTGCGGAACTCCGTTCGGCAATTCACCAATCAAAGTAGAAGGATGAGCACCAATCGGGTTGAAGTAGCGCAGCAAAATAGCTTGAATCGGAGAACCTGAAGCCACGGTATCACGAACAATTTCTTCGTTTACCTGCTTGGTATTGCCATAAGGTGATTCTGCCTTCTTGA
This sequence comes from uncultured Bacteroides sp., assembly GCA_900546645.1. Classification (GTDB taxonomy): domain Bacteria; phylum Bacteroidota; class Bacteroidia; order Bacteroidales; family Bacteroidaceae; genus Phocaeicola. The sequence goes on from URDR01000016.1 coordinate 19,354, forward strand.
TTGGAGCTTCTTCTGTTACCGGCAGTTTATCGGGCTGTCCGTAAACCGTACATGAAGAAGAGAAAATAATACCTTTTACTCCATGCTTAGGCATCAGTTCAAGCAAATTGATTAAAGACACTAAGTTGTTACGGTAATACAGCAAAGGTTTCTGTACCGATTCGCCTACAGCTTTACTTGCTGCAAAGTGAATAATACCTTTTATTCCCGGATATTTGGTAAACACAGCATCCAGTCCTTCATAATCCAAACAGTCAAGATGTTCAAAAGCCGGACGTATACCCGTTATCTGCTCAATATTGTCAACAACGTCTGCGCGTGAATTAGAAAGATTATCTACTATGATAACTTCATAACCACTATTCTGTAATTCAACAACAGTGTGTGAGCCTATGTATCCGGTTCCACCTGTTACCAGGATTTTCTCTTTCATAATAAAAAGATATTTTTTCTATGTAAATCGATTAATTAGATTTTTCGTATGAGCAAATGTAAGCATAATAAATGAATCTGCAAGAATTTCTAATGTAAAAATTTACAAAAAGCACAGTGAATGCTGTTTTTGCACGATTCATATTCTCTGTATATATCCAAAAGGATTTCCAGTCTGTCTTCGTGAATAATCAGATATGGCGTGCGACCAACATGCTGGGATATGGTCACTATGGCGATAGTTAATGCACACGTCGGGAAAAAGAGAAACGGCAAGATACCACCAAGTAAAATTACGAATCATTTCCTCTTCAATCCGCATATCCAAGAAACATATAACGAAGACAACCAGAATTATCCACGAATACAAAGTATCGAACAGATCTTTTTCAGTTTTATTATGCCGTTTCTGCTGTTTCATACAACATTGAAATTTATGATTAGTAACTATTTCAGCAACTTTCTGTCACGATTGATGTCGCTTTCCAAAACACACATCTGATGAATGGCTATTTGGTTTAATTTAACAAGTCGCTCACCTTGTGATATGCCATGTTCTATAAATACAGCATTTAGGTTTTCCATATTCGACAGACAGATTAACTCGTTGATAGTGGCATAATCCCGAATATTCCCTTTCAAGTCGGGATTGACTTCTCGCCATTGTTTTGCTGTCATGCCAAACAACGCCACATTCAGCACATCGGCTTCATTGGCATAAATGATGCTCGCCTGTTTGGGTGTTACTTCTGCCGGAACAAGATTCTGTTTGATCGCATCGGTATGTATGCGGTAGTTGATTTTCGACAATTCCCGTTTGGCAGACCATCCCAACAAGTGTTGCTCCTCTGTTTTAAGTCGCTGAAACTCCTTGATGATGTAAAGTTCAAATTCGACTGAAATCCAACTGGCAAACTTCAGTGCAATATCTTTATGTGCATACGTTCCGCCATAACGCCCTGACTTGGCCATTATACCAATGGCATTTGTCGCTTCCGTCCACTTCTTTGGCGAGAGCGTAAATGCGTTCAGCCCGGCCTGTCGTCTAAACCCCTCGAATTCGGTGGGTTTGAAATCAGGATTGTAAAGTTGTTCCCAAATGCCTAAATACTCTATCGTATTGCGATTACGTAACCAGTTCGCAATCACGGCATTGGGGTCGTCACTTTTATGCCGTGCCAAATCGGTTAATGAAATATAATCGTCACCGTTGACGGCTATAATTGTTATTTCGGTATTTTGAACTGTTATCTTTGTCATACACATTTGACACTTTCGTTTTGTTTACAAAAATACTCTTTTTTATCCGATTGCATGTTAAAATATTACAATTATTATTGCTTATTGCTGATACGAAGAGACAAAGTCATACTAACAACAAGCCTCGCCGTCAGCAACAACCAAGGCGGGTCGTTACTAATGGCGAGGCGAAATCTTTTATATAAAGTTACCCGGCAAGGCCATCAGCTCAAGCCGAACAATACAGACAGTCCCTTGTCTACGCCTGAGAAGCCCATGAATGCCATAGCCAGCAGTCCGGCAGTTACCAGTGCGATTGACATACCCTGCATCCCCTTCGGGATATTAACCAAACTGAGCTGTTCGCGAATACCGGCAAAGACAATCAAAGCCAACGCAAAACCCAATGCTGTAGAAAATGCATAAACCACACCGGTAAGCAAATTATAGTCATTTTGAATAACCAAAATGGTCACACCCAAGATACAGCAGTTCGTTGTAATCAGAGGCAAGAATACACCCAGGGCCTGATACAGCGAAGGAGAAACTTTTTTCAGAATGATTTCCACCATCTGCACCAAGGCTGCAATGACCAGAATAAAGGCAATGGTTTGCAGATAAGCCAGTCCGAATGCATCCAAAACAAATTTCTGTATCACATAAGTTACAATCGTAGCCAGTGTCAACACGAAAGCCACAGCTGCTCCCATACCCATAGCGGTTTCTACTTTCTTTGAAACGCCTAAGAACGGACAGATACCGAGAAATTGCGACAACACAACGTTGTTCACAAAAATAGCCGTAATAAATATCAATATATATTCCATATCTTTTCTGTTTTAATCGAATTTACGCTTTCTTCATACGGTTTACAATAGCAATCAAATAACCTAATACAATGAAAGCACCCGGAGCGAGTACGAATACCAGCATACCGTATTGTTCTGGCATGATGGTAATATCGAACAACTTGCCTGTTCCGAGGAATTCACGGATACCGCCCAATAGAGTAAGCGCAATGGTAAATCCAAGTCCCATTCCCAATCCGTCGAAGAAAGAAGCCAATGGAGAATTCTTGGCAGCAAAAGCTTCTGCACGTCCTAACAGGATACAGTTTACTACAATCAAGGGGATAAACAAGCCCAAAGTGGCATACAAAGCCGGAACATAAGCCTGCATCAGCATCTGCAATACCGTTACAAACGAAGCAATTACCACAATGAAGACAGGAATACGCACCATATCGGGCACGATGCGCTTGATGGACGAGATAACGACATTCGAACAAATCAATACAAACATAGTCGCCAGTCCCATACCCATACCATTAATGGCAGAAGAAGTAGTTCCCAAGGTAGGACACATACCTAAAAGGAGTACGAACGTAGGATTTTCCTTGATAATCCCGTTCATCAATACTTTAAAATTATTCATAGTCTTTTCCTCCTTTTTTATTTAGTTTCAACATTATTTGCCGCATCGGCAGGAGCTTTCTGAGCGGTTGCACCGCTGGCACCATCCACATGCTGGTTTTTATAAGCCGCATACGCATTGTTCACAGCCAGCAAGAAAGCACGGCTGGTGATGGTAGAAGCCGTAATGGCATCCACCTGTCCTCCGTCCTTACTTACAGTCAGAGGCTTTTCGCCCGGATTCATTCCCGTAATATCTCCTTTGGCACCTTTCTTAAACCAGTCGGCAGCCTTCGAACCTAATCCCGGAGTTTCAGCATGTTTCAGCAGCGAGTAGTCAATGATATTACCTTCAGGATCGAAGCCCACCAGAACAGTCAGTGTTCCTCCGAAAGCATTCGATGAAGCTTCAACGGCTGCCCCGATAAACTCACCGCCCTTTGTGGCTTTATAGATTTTATAAGAAACTCCTTCCATCTCTACCATTTCAGGAGACTCCGCCGGATTATTGTCGAATCCGGGGACCACTACGGCAATCGCATCACTCAATATCTTGGCATTCGCCTGCGCAATCGGTTCGGCTGTAACGTCGTTTACCCAGCCTAAAACCCCTCCGGCTATAACCGAAAATCCGGTCAAAGCCAGAGCCATATTCTTTAATGACGATTCTAACTTTTTCATTTTTTCGCTACCTCCCCGAAACGTTTAGGTTTACAATAAGTATTAATTAACGGAGTAAATGCATTCATAATCAAAATGGCAAATGACATTCCTTCCGGATAGGCACCAAAGTTACGAATTACCACGGTCAGAAAACCGATAGCCACTCCGTAAACCAGCATTCCTTTATGAGTCATGGGCGAAGTAACATAGTCGGTTGCCATGAAAATGGCTCCCAGCATCAAACCACCTGTGAGCAAGTGGGTCAGTCCGTCGGCATACTTGGCAGGATCGACCAGATTCAGCAGCGAACTGAATACGAACACTGTAGCCAAGATGGACACCGGAATGTGCCAGGTAATAATTTTCTTCCACAGCATATAAGCCAGACCGATCAACAGAGCCAGTGCGCTGAACTCTCCCAAACATCCTACTCCAAGCTGACAATCGCCCGGCATTCCGAGCAGCAAGCTTAAGCTGTCAGACAGTTGACCTAAAGCCGATGTATCACCATGAACAGCTTGCTTCATCAGTGCCAGCGGAGTGGCTCCCGTTTCTGCATCCAGATAAGCCCCCCACTGTCCGGCTTGCGGCCAAGAAGTCATCTGTACAGGGAAAGAGATAAGCAAGAAGACACGTCCCACCAAAGCCGGGTTAAACGGATTACATCCCAAGCCACCGAAGGTCATCTTGCCGATGCCGATAGCCACCAGTGCACCGATAAGGATAATCCATACCGGAAGATTGGAAGGAAGATTGAAGGCAAGCAACAGTCCGGTCAAGGCTGCCGAGCCATCAAGGATAGTAGAGTGTTCTCTTTTCATTATAAATTTAGTGATTGCCCACTCAAAAAACATACAGGCAAGCACTGAAGTCAGCGTTACGATAACAGCCCCCAAGCCAAAAACAAACCATGATACGAGCAAAGCGGGCACTAAAGCGATAATCACACCATACATGTTTTTCTGTACGCTGTCACCGCTATGCACGTGAGGGGATAAGGATACAATTAATTTATTTGACATATGTATTAAGTTTTTGAGTTTATGAACTAAAACTTACTTCTTCGCATTACGGGCGCGGATAATTCCGCCCACTTTGCCTTTTCCTAAACGGATGTAATCCAGCATCGGGCGGTGTGACGGACAGGTAAACTGACAAGAACCACACTCGATGCATGACATAATCATCTCGTGCTCTACACGCTCCCAGTCGCCTTTAGCCGAACAAGTGGCAAGCAGGAACGGCTCCAGTCCCATCGGACATACGCCCACACACTTAGCACAGCGGATACAAGGCTGCGGTTCAGCTCTGCGAGCTTCCTTATCGGCCATCAATAAAACGCCGGAACTTCCCTTACAGATAGGCACTTCTGTATTCGCCAAGGCCTTACCCATCATCGGACCACCTCCAATTACCTTTCCTGTATCTTCAGGCAATCCACCAGCTGCTTCAATCAGCTGGCTCATCGGTGTACCCATACGAGTCAGGAAGTTAGAAGGATTCTTCAATGACTTTCCTGTAACCGTTACCACACGCTCAAATAGAGGTTTGTTTTTCTGTACTGCTTCGTAAACCGCATAAGCAGTTCCGACATTCTGCACCACAGCACCCACATGGATAGGAATAGCTGGAGGAGCTGGAACCTGACGGCCGATTACAGCATCAATCAATTGTTTTTCACCACCTTGCGGATATTTCACTTTCAGCGGAACAATTTCGATACCCGGATATTGAGTTGCTTTTTCGGTCATGCGCTGAATGGCATCGGGCTTATTGTTTTCAATACCAATATAAGCCTTGCTTACCTTGGCTGCACGCATCAGGATACTTATTCCGACTAAGATTTCATCGGTTTTCTCCAACATCAGCCGGTGGTCGGCAGTCAGATAAGGTTCACATTCCACCGCATTAATAATCACACACTCTGCACGGCATCCCGGAGGAGGAGTCAGCTTCACATGGGTAGGGAAACAAGCTCCACCCATACCTACAATACCTGCATTTTTTATCTTAGCTACAATTTCTTCCGGAGTCAGTTCACATTTTGCTTCCAGCACATTGCTGCGATCGATGGTTTCTTCCCACTCATCTCCTTCCACATCAATAAAGATAGCTGGCTTGCGGTATCCGCTTGCATCGATTACGCTATCCACTTTATTTACTTTTCCGGAAACAGATGAGAATATAGGAGCAGAAACAAAACCTCCTGCTTCTGCTATTTTGGTACCGACTTTTACAAGGTCTCCCTTTTTCACTATGGGAAGAGCGGGAGCACCGATATGCTGAGATAAGGGGAAAACAGCCTGTTTAGGAAGTCCCAGGGTCTCAATGGCTTTTCCCGCCGACAATTTATTTTCTGCCGGATGAACTCCGCCAATTCTAAATGTCTTCACTGTTATATCGTTTTTTTGTTATACATTCTTTTTTAAGGTGACGAGTTGACTATTATTACGCCTTCGGAGCCTCCTCTGCCTTTGGAGCAGCTACAGCTTCTGCTTTCGGAGCAGCTTCTGCTTTCGGAGCAGCCGGAACTTCAGCCTTCGGAGCAGCTGGCTTCGGAGCCTCCGGAGTTTCCGGTTTCGGCTTGCGCGGCGGGAAATTGACAGCAACAATAGCCTGCTGCGGACATTCCATCTCACACTTGCGGCAAGATTTACATTTTGCCGGATCAATATATGCCAAGTTATTTTCCAAGGTTATTGCTTCAAACGGGCAAACTTTTACACACTTACCGCAGCCGATACAAGCAGCAGCACAAGCCTTGCGAGCCACTGCACCTTTGTCTTTGTTCACACACTGAACATAAACCCGGCGGTTATTCTTACCCTTCGAACGAATTTCAATGATATTACGCGGACAGGCTTTGCTACATGCGCCGCATGCCGTACATTTCGCTTCATCTACTTCCGGAAGGCCGGTTTCAGGATTCATGCGGATAGCATCGAACTGGCAGGCTGACACACAGTCGCCACATCCCAAACAGCCGAATGTACATCCGGTTTCTCCGCCATAAGTAGAATTAGCTACTACACATGAGCGAACACCGTCATACTGGGTGATCCGAGGACGGTTAGCACAGGTTCCGTTACACCGCACCACAGCAACTTTCGGTTCCGTCGCTGTAGCTTCCAGCCCTAAAATTGCTGCTACTTTTTCCATAGTAGGCTGACCGCCCACCGGACAAAGCTTACCTTCCAGCGAACCCGCCTTTACACAAGCTGCGGCAAAGCCCGAACATCCCGGGTAACCACATCCTCCACAGTTAGCTTGAGGAAGCACTTCTGCCACCTGAGCTATTCGTGGGTCTTCATACACAGCAAACTTCTTCGAAGCCACATATAAGATTACCGCGGCTATCAAGCCGATGGCTCCTAATGAAATTACTGCAACCAAAATTAAGTTCATAAGATATTTAGTTTATTATTAGTTTCTTTTTCTGTCAACTTATCAACTTACCGATTCCAAGGTAAACACAAACGTACGGCTAAAATGCCCACGGCATAAAAACAATATTATATAATAAGGTACCAGCATGAGAAGAGCTACCAAAGCCGAAAGCACTTCATCGTGCTGCGTGAGTTTCATCGAGACAAAAAGGGAAACAAGCAAAATCAGAAAAGGCATGATAAAAGCCCACCCCACAGCTTTCATTCCCATGGAGGTAGACCCGGTTATCATAACCCGCTGCCCTACTTGAGGATTCAGAGACGGATTATGATTATAAACATCTATCAGCTTTTCTTTTGTTTCCGAAGCACTGCAATGCCCCTTGATGCTACAAGATGAACAGGCAGAGGTCTGCACTATTCTGACTTTCAGATGAAAGCCATCGATGTTTTCCACAATACCCAGATGTTTTATGTTGTTAGTCATTTTTTGCAAACTACACCTTACATTTTCGCAGCAAATGTAGTACAAATATTGTTTCGTTGCTCATATTGGCGGAGAAATTGTTTTAAAAAAAGTAAATTACATGAAAGGATTAAAGTCCCCATTTTTCAAAGAAACAATACATATAGAAACCTTTTTAGGTTATTTTCAAAACAAACAGACAGTTCATGACAGAAAAACACTCTTTATTAACATAATATTCCGAAAAAGACATTACCTTTACACAGCAATCATCTTCCATCCAAGCGAAGAGCCCTTATCTGGTCAACCAGTCAACTTAAAAACTCAAGAACTTAAAAACTCAAAAAAACATGAAAAAGCTTTTATTTATAGACCGAGACGGAACTTTAGTCATTGAACCTCCCGTGGATTACCAGCTCGACTCGTTTGAAAAGCTGGAATTTTACCCTAACGTATTCCGTAACCTGCATTTTATCCGTAAAAAGATGGACTTCGATCTGGTGATGGTAACCAACCAAGACGGACTGGGGACTGATGCTTTCCCTGAAGAAACGTTTTGGCCTGTACATAACCTCATCCTGAAAACGTTTGAAAACGAAGGCATCACCTTCGATGACATTCAAATTGACCGCTCTTTTCCGGAAGACAATGCTCCTACCCGGAAACCCCGTACCGGTATGCTGACCCACTATCTGAATCATCCGGAAACCTATGACATTGCCGGAAGTTTCGTTATAGGCGACCGCCTTACCGATGTGGAGCTTGCAAAAAATTTAGGGTGCCGCGCCATCTTGCTGCAAAACAGCCGGGAAGGACTAACTGAAAAAGGGCTGGAACAGGTATGTGTACTTGCTACTGCCGACTGGGATAAAGTCACCGAATTTCTATTTGCCGGAGAACGGACTTCCAAGGTTAAGCGTACGACAAAAGAAACAGATATTGAAATCAGTGTAAACCTTGACGGTAACGGTCATTGCGATATTCACACCGGCTTAGGCTTTTTCGACCATATGCTGGAACAGATAGGCAAGCACGGAGGACTGGATTTGACCATCCGCGTAAAAGGCGACTTGGAGGTGGATGAACATCACACCATTGAAGATACCGCCATCGCCTTGGGCGAATGCCTGCGTCAAGCTTTAGGAGATAAGCGAGGCATCGAACGTTACGGCTATTGTCTGCCGATGGACGATTGCCTCTGTTCGGTCGCCCTCGACTTTGGCGGTCGCCCCTGGCTGGTTTGGGATGCAGAATTCCGCCGTGAACACATCGGCGATATGCCTACCGAAATGTTCCTTCATTTTTTCAAATCACTGAGCGATGCAGCACAGATGAATCTGAACATCCGCGCAGAAGGCATCAATGAACACCACAAAATAGAGGGCATATTCAAGGCTCTTGCCCGAAGCATCAAGATGGCAGTGCGCCGTGACATCTACCACTATGAAGTTCCTTCCAGCAAAGGAATACTATAGATTTTTGTTTCATAACCCAACACTAAAAAATCAGATACAGAGTTCCGGTTTTGCCTTCAGACTTTTGCGGTATTTTCCAGAATCTTTTTCCACAAAAATTCTGGAATGTCTGCAAAAGGATAAAAAACAAAACAACAGAGCTCCAATCAACAAAGCAACAAAATTTCAGCTCACATAATTCAAGTCGGTTTTGATTCTAAGATTTTAGCAGCGAACTTTAATCCTTAAAATTTGGCAGTGTTGCCTTTTTTACGTTCCTTTGCCGCAAACTAAACTTAAATTAAATGATGAAACGAAACATACGCCATTTTTTAACCGGCATCTTCCTCTCTTTTTTGGCTTCTGGCTGTGAAAGCGATTTTGACGGAAATATAACCGGCACATATAGCAATCAAACTGACACATCCATGTCCAAGCTACAGGTCAAGGATATCGTTTTTCCTGTATCTTCGATGACAACAGGGAAAGCAACTTAGGAAAATCTTACGAATGGAAAGGTACGTTCCAGAATGTACCTGCCGATAAGGTTTTAGATGCTGATTCACAGGAAATAGGAACGGTAGAGTTTTCTGAAGGAGAAGTTACATTTAAGGCCAAGACCAAACGTCCCGGTACTTACAAGGCTTATGCTGATGACATGGCAGATATAATGGGGCGCAAGGCTGCAAACAAGAAACAATAAATATATATAGCAAAATAAAAAGCAACAAGGTTTTGCAAATGACAGTTTTTTATGAGTCATAGCAAAGCCTTGTTGCTTTATGTACCGATACCTCACCGGCTCAGGAGTTAGCGGATTATCCGGTAATAATCGGCTTTACGCGGTTTGGGTTGCCCAGGCATATCGGCAGGATAGCCTAAAGCCAGTGCCCCTATTCCCATCAGACCAACCGGCAACCCCCATTCATCCATCAACTTCCTGCCTTCTTCTGTAGCAAACATCTCCTGTTCGCGGTGAATCCAGCAACTTCCTAATCCAATGGCATGAGCCGCCAACATCATGTTTTCCAATACCAGACTACCGTCTTGTATTGGATTATTTGCTTTTTCAGGGGAAAAAACCAAGATGTAAGTAGGGGCATCGTAATAAGGATTCGAATTAGTTCCCATTATCCGGGCATTCATTTCTCCCAACATACGACGCAATGCTTCATTTTGAACAGCTACGATATAAGGAGATTGCATACCGCGCGATGTCGGAGCATAGGTTCCGGCCTCGAGCACAGCAGTCAGTTCTTCGTCTTTTATCTGCTCCGACTTAAAAGACCGGCAGCTGCGGCGCGTCTTGATTGCTTCTAATATTTTATTTTCCATCTATCTTTGACAAAATTCAGTTGATGAGGTTTCTTCTTTAGTTGACAAGGTAGCAAGGTAACAAGACAACAAGGTAACAAGACTTTAAATTCCTTTAGCAAATCAGGTTAAAGTCTCATCATCTTGTCAACTCGTCACCTTTCTGAAATATTAATTATTTTCCGGGCGGAGCTGGCGTACGGTTACAGCCGTCTGCCACATTTCACTCTCGCGCAAGGCTTTTAATTCGTCATTCAGTTTTTCACGGTAATCGGGCTGTGAGTTGCTGTCGATTGAGATTTGAGCCTCGTTACCCGACTTCACACTTTCATACAGTTTCTGAACCACCGGCTTGATGGCATCGTGGAACGGAGTCATCCAATCAAGTGCACCACGCTGTGCAGTAGTTGAGCAGTTCGCATACATCCAGTCCATTCCATTCTTAGCAAACAACGGCATCAGCGACTGAGTCAGTTCTTCAACCGTTTCATTAAATGCTTCCGACGGAGTATGTCCGTTTTCGCGCAATACTTCATACTGAGCCAACAGCAATCCCTGGATAGCCCCCATCAACGAACCGCGTTCACCAGTCAAATCTGAAGTAGCTTCACGCTGGAAAGTAGTTTCAAACAAATAACCAGAACCGATACCGATACCCAAAGCGATGGTACGTTCATAAGCCTTTCCAGTTACATCCTGATAGATGGCATACGATGAATTCAAGCCACGACCTTCAAGAAACATGGTACGTAAAGAAGTACCCGATCCTTTCGGAGCAACCATAATCACATCAATATCTGCAGGAGGAACTACACCTGTACGATCGTTCCAAGTAATAGCAAATCCGTGTGAGAAATATAATGCTTTACCTGCGGTAAGATAAGGTTTCAATGTTGGCCATACTGACATTACAGCTGCATCCGAAAGCAAACACATAATAATGGTACCGCGCTGGCAAGCTTCTTCTATACCAAATAAAGTTTCTCCTGGTACCCATCCGTCGGCTACTGCCTTTTCATATGTTTTTCCCTGACGCTGACCCACAATGACATTAAATCCGTTATCGCGCAGATTCAAAGACTGACCAGGTCCCTGCACTCCATATCCAATTACTGCTATTGTTTCATTTTTCAATACTTCACGTGCTTTTTCCAAAGAAAATTCTTCGCGGGTTACTACATTTTCGATAACACCGCCAAAATTCAACTGTGCCATTTGTTTAAGTTTTTTAGTTCTTTAGTTTATAAGATTTTAAGTTCCTCAGTTTATGAGTTCCTTATTTTTCAGTCTTCATTTTTAATTCTTCATTCAAATTCCACCTTGCTGCGAACCACTACCTCCGTATCGTTTTTTATCACTTCGATGTTATATTCATTTTCCCTTACCTGCTGGCGGCAGAATGTTAACTTATCGCCGTAATAACTTTCGGCTACATAAGCCATTTCAAAACGCCGGATTCTTTGTTCACGAAAGGTATCCATTGGAAATAAATCAAGAATATGCTCTATGTATTTTATACTGTTTACATGTCCGTTTATGTCAATGTCACTGTATTTTGCCACATAATCGCCTTCTGCCTTCCGCTCCGTAAGTTTAATCCGGCTTGGCTTTTCTATCGGACACTCCTTTTCGGTACAGATATAGTCTGTTATGGTTCCTCCATGCAGGGTAAGCAAATCAGCCGGTTTACGGTCTTCCATGCTAATCATCGCCCATACAGAACGGGCGTAACCGATTGCTTTTCCATCGGCATTCAGGATGGCAAAGTTACGGTCGGTGAACAAACGGTACACATTTTCCACCCATGTTTCTATGCTGAACTTTTCATAAGCACGGGGCATATCGTACAATTCGATTGCAAGACGAGACAAAACCCAAGTGTAATGGTTTTCATTCAACGTTGCGATACCAAAGCCGCGCTCTTCTGCATGAAACCCTGCACAGTTTAGCAAATGATTGCCCAAAACGCCCATAGTCAGACGTTCGGTAAAATCTACATGAAAAGGCTCGGCTACAAACGAATAGGTTCCAACTTTATTGTTTTCTGTCATGTGGAGTAAGTTTTTAATTCTTAAGTTTATAAGTTTTTAAGTTCTTTAGCCGACGAGGCCTCAGGTGAGAAGCTGAAAGCGAAACGAAGTTTTACTTTCAAAAGTCCTTCGACTGTTCATAACGCTCCTCCCGATGGGCCAGATATTCATTTACCCGCTCAAAACAGCTGGTAGATACGGCTACACGCCCAGAACGAACAAACTGCAATACACATTTCAGCGATTTCAAATCTTGATAAAGTGAGGTAATGTCATCACTCATTCCTGTCAGTTCTACAATGGAGAAAGTAGGATTTACCTCAACGATATGAGCACTGTAACGCCGAATCACTTTCGAAGCTTCAGGGTTTGACTGAAACTCTGGCGTGGAAACCTTATACATGGCTACCTCACGCTGGAATATTTCATTATCTGTGAAATAATGTGCCTGAATTACATCGAGTTTTTTCTCAATCTGCTTCACTACCTTCTCTATGATGTCGCGAGTAGTCCAGCATGTGATGGTGTATTTATGTACCCCCTTGATTGAGGAAGCCGATACATTCAAACTTTCGATATTTATCTGCCGGCGGGTGAAAACAGCGGTTACCTGATTTAGAATACCTGCCAGGTTTTCAGAATGAACGATGATTGTATATAACGTCTTATTTTCCATAATCTTTCCTCAGCATTCCATTAGCATATAGTTAACCGAGCTTCCCGGAGGAGTCATCGGCAATACATTTCCCTCTTCAATTACGCAAGCCTCTAACAAGAAAGGGCCGTCTGTATCCAGCATTTCCCTGATAGCCTCCTCCAAGTCTTCGCGCTCAATTACCCGGCGTGACGGAATTCCATAGGCGGAAGCAATCTGCATATAATCCGGATTCATCATCGGAGTAAATGAATAGCGGTGGTTGAAGAACATCGCTTGCCATTGACGTACATTGCCCAGATAGTTATTATTCAATAGAATTATTTTCACCGGAGCTTTCTGCTCCATAATGGTTCCTAATTCCTGCATGGTCATCTGAAGTCCGCCATCGCCCATAAACGCGCAGACAGTACGGTCCGGACGACCGAATGTGGCACCAATAGCTGCCGGCAGGCCAAATCCCATGGTTCCCATTCCGCCGGAGGTTACCACACTACGTTCTTTCGTGTATTTAAAGTAACGGCAAGCCATCATCTGGTTCTGTCCAACATCGGTCACCAGTATGGCTTCGTGATGAGTCGCTTCACTTACGGCACGAACCACTTCACCCATATTCAGCGGTCCCTCTTTGGGATAGACCTCTTTTTCTATTACTTCAGCATATTCTTTTTGTTCATAAGGCTTGAAGCTCTCCACCCACTCTGTGTGGGTTTGCTTCTGAATCAGTTCGGTGAGCAATGCCAAGGTACGCTTGCAGTTTCCTAAAACCGGCACATCTACAGCCACATTCTTTCCTATTTCAGAAGAATCGATATCTAAATGGATAATCTTAGCCTGCTTGGCATAGGTTTCCAACTTCCCTGTCACACGGTCATCGAAGCGCATTCCCACGGCAATCAGCACGTCGCATTCATTCGTCTTGACATTCGGTCCTAAGTTTCCATGCATTCCAAGCATTCCTTTATTTAAATAATGTTCGGTAGGCAATGCTGAAAGTCCTAACAAGGTACATCCACAAGGAATATCAGCCTTTTCTACAAAATCTTTCAGTTCTTGCTGTGCATTTCCCAGTTCTACTCCCTGTCCTACTAATACCAAAGGCTTCTTTGAGTCATTTATCAAAGCTACTGCCTCTGCCAATGCTTTTGGGTCGGTTTCCGGATCGGGGTCATAACTGCGGATGAAATCTACGCCGACCGGCTCAAACTCTGTCATCTCCAATTGTGCGTTTTTAGCAAAGTCAAGAACAACCGGTCCCGGACGTCCGCTACGGGCAATATAAAAAGCACGCGATACCGCCCATGCCACATCTTCTGCTTTCCGAATCTGATAGCTCCATTTCGAGATAGGTTGAGTAATACCTACCAAATCTACTTCCTGAAAGGCATCTGTACCTAAAAGCCCGGCTCCCACCTGACCGGCTATCACCACCAAAGGAGTACTGTCGATCATGGCATCCGCAATGCCGGTAATGGTATTTGTGGCACCCGGTCCGCTGGTAACCAAACATACTCCCACTTTACCCGAAACTCGGGCAAATCCCTGGGCTGCATGTGCTGCTCCTTGCTCGTGACGAACCAATATATGATTCAGTTTATCTCGATGGTCGTACAGCGCATCGAATACGGGCATGATGGCTCCCCCCGGATAACCGAAGATTGTTTTTACTCCTTGGTATTCAAGTGAGCGCATCAACGCTTCCGAACCTGATATTTTTTCTTTTGGTATCATATTTCTTAAGTTTTTGAGTTCTTAAGTTTTTGAGTTCTTGAGTTCTCTAGTCTTGAAAGAATAAGTCTCTTGTTTCTATGTCTTCAAAACAGATAAACTTATAAACCTAAGAACTTGCAAACTCAAAAACCGATAAAATCAAATTATCCTTACGCCTCCCTTGTCAGCCGAACTTACCATACTGGCATAAGCCCGTAATGCTTTCGAAACTTCACGATGACGTGTCATCGGTGTCATCGGCCGCGAGGCCAGTTCCTCATCACTCAGTTTCACATTAATGCTCCGGTTTGGAATATCTATTTCTATTATATCTCCATCTATTATCTTACCGATATTTCCTCCCGCAGCGGCTTCAGGAGAGATGTGACCGATACTAAGCCCCGAAGTACCCCCGCTGAAACGACCATCGGTTATCAAAGCACATTCTTTGCCCAAATGCTTTGATTTGATATATGAAGTGGGATATAACATTTCCTGCATACCCGGTCCTCCTTTCGGCCCTTCATGAGTGATGACTACTACATCTCCGCTCACTACCTTCCCGTTCAGGATACCTTCGCATGCTGCTTCCTGTGAATCGAACACCTTAGCCGGACCGGAGAATTTCCAGATACTCTCATCCACACCTGCTGTTTTTACCACACAACCATCTTGTGCTATATTTCCTTTTAAAACAGCCAGTCCGCCGTCTTTGCTGTAGGCATGCTCCAAATCGCGGATACATCCCGCAGCACGGTCTGTATCAAGCGCATCATACACCGCATCCTGTGAACCTAACTGAATATTGAATTTCCCTGCCGGGGCACTGGTATAGATGCGCAAAGCTTCAGCATCGGGAGCCGATGCGGTAATCGCATATTTCTGAATAGCTTCTGCCAATGTCATTCCGTCAATTCGATGTACTGAAGTATCCAGCAATCCCCCTTTTGCCAATTCTCCCAAAATATTTAGGATACCTCCTGCGCGGTTCACATCTTGTATATGATATTTCTGCGTATTGGGTGCCACCTTACACAAACAGGGAACCCGGCGTGAAAGCATGTCTATATCGTCCATCTTAAAGTCAACTTCCGCTTCATGAGCGATAGCCAGTAAGTGAAGCACGGTATTGGTAGAGCCTCCCATGGCTATATCTAAGGTCATAGCATTCAGAAAAGCCTGACGAGTGGCTATGCTGCGAGGCAATACACTATCATCTCCTTCTTCATAATATTTGTAGGCATTCTTCACTATCAATGCGGCAGCATCTTTGAAGAGCCGGCGACGATTCGTATGAGTGGCTACAATCGTTCCGTTACCGGGAAGCGCCAAACCAATGGCTTCATTCAGACAGTTCATCGAATTGGCAGTAAACATGCCCGAACAGCTTCCGCATCCCGGACAAGCACGACGTTCTATTTCATCTACTTCCTCATCGCTTACAGTCGGATCGGCCGATTGGATCATCGCATCAATCAAGTCAAGATGCTTACCCTTCCATTCACCCGCTTCCATCGGTCCGCCTGATACAAATACGGTAGGGATATTCAAGCGCATGGCTGCCATCAGCATACCCGGAGTAATCTTATCGCAATTTGAAATGCAAACCATCGCATCCGCTTTATGTGCATTCACCATGTACTCCACGCTGTCAGCAATAATATCACGTGAAGGCAATGAGTATAACATGCCATCATGCCCCATGGCAATTCCATCGTCAATCGCTATCGTATTAAACTCTGCAGCGAAACATCCCAGTTTTTCTATTTCCGATTTTACCTGCTGACCGATTTCATGCAGATGTGTATGCCCCGGAACAAATTGAGTAAACGAATTGACAATCGCAATGATAGGTTTCCCCATCATTTCTTTCTTCATCCCATTGGCTACCCATAAGGCTCTTGCTCCTGCCATACGGCGACCCACCGTACTCATTGAACTACGCAATTGATGTTTCATCTTTCTATCCCCCTATTTCTTAATTAAAAAGCCCTTCTCATCATCAGTGAGAAAGGCTTCTACATATACCATTTATACTTTGATTACATGCACGAACCTTACTCACCTCTTGGCGATACGACCACGACGCGAATAATATGCAGGACAGCCAAACGATTAATGAGTCTATTCATTGTAATCAAAAGTTTTTATTTCTTTGTTTATTTATGTTTCACAAGTGCAAAGGTAAAGGCTTTTTTGTAACAAACAAATAAATTGATAGTTTTTTTTCTATTTAATTATTATCCGTAAATCCACTTTTGGTTTTTCTTGTCAGTTTATCACGAAATAAACATCAGGGAACAGGCACCAGAGAGTAGGCTCCAGACTCCAGAGACGAGACCTTATACTTAAGCCGACAAAAGCCTCACTGTTACTAACGACCGGGCCTTGCCGTTACTAACGACCGGGCTCTGATATTACCAAGAACCATGCCCGACTGTCAGTCCGTATTAACTTATCATTCATTAAAGGAGAAGCGAAAGAAAGCCTACAAGGCATTCACAAACCAATCCGTTGGCAAAAAAGAAAAGGGAAAAGAGAAAAGAGAAGATGGTATAACAAAAAGAGTGTTTAAAGCCTAAGCTAAAAACACTCTTTAAGTGACCGCGACAGGATTCAAACCTGTAACCGGCTGATCCGTAGTCAGCTACTCTATTCAGTTGAGCTACGCGGCCATCTCATTTTTTTTAAAATTATGAAAAAAAACAACGCGGAAGCTGGGGGATTCGAACCCCCGGTACGGTTACCCGTACGTCAGTTTAGCAAACTGGTGGTTTCAGCCACTCACCCAAACTTCCAAATCACGTTTGTAGCGCATACGGGAATCGAACCCGTGTTTCAGCCGTGAGAGGGCCGCGTCCTAGGCCACTAGACGAAAGCGCCATACCCTTTTAAAGTGACCGCGACAGGATTCAAACCTGTAACCGGCTGATCCGTAGTCAGCTACTCTATTCAGTTGAGCTACGCGGCCATCTCATTTTTTTTAAAATTATGAAAAAAAACAACGCGGAAGCTGGGGGATTCGAACCCCCGGTACGGTTACCCGTACGTCAGTTTAGCAAACTGGTGGTTTCAGCCACTCACCCAAACTTCCAAAGTTAAGTTGTAAAAACGCTTTCTCTCAAACGCGGTGCAAAGATAGATGGTCTTTTTGATTCTTGCAAACATTTAAACAACTTTTTTACGCTTTTTTACTTAATCTGCATAGGATTCAGCTTTTACCTTTTCTCTTTTTTCCTCTCTTTCCTTCTGCTTTTCAACCACTTGCCCCTTATCAGCAAACCAGCCGATTGTTTTCATCTTTCTACCTGTCATCTGCCCTTTCTCCGTTTATAAAGTACATCATACCTATAGTGAATCTTTGTCTTTTTCTCATATATGCAGTGGCTTTAGCTAACCAAAGTTCTGCAACAGCCAGATAGAAAGTGCCACTCTTTCCCTCTTCAAAACCTCCGCAACACTTGAATTCATCTAAGCCATTATTGTAATTAATACAAATTAGCAATATACTTAATATTAGGTATTGCCAAAATCATAGAAAAGAGCTACCTTTGCAAATGTTTTAAGACATAAAACTATCTGTTTTTTAGACAGAAGTACAAAAGAACTTAAAACCAAAAGAACTTAAGAATTCAAACGATTAAGGGCTTAAGAACTCAAAGACTTAAGAACTTAAAAACTCATAAACTAAAAACTAAAATAATTATGGCTATGAATTTCAAAGAAGGTCGTTGGAACCATGAAATCAATGTAACCGATTTTGTAAAAACCAACATCACTCCGTATGAAGGTGATGCATCTTTCTTAACCGGTCCGACAGAACGTACCAAAGCTGTATGGAACAAGTGCCTGGAAGCTCTTGCAGAAGAACGTGCCAACAACGGTGTACGCTCACTTGACCCCTCAACTGTTTCAACCATTACTTCTTTCGCTCCGGGATATATAGACAAGGAAAACGAAGTGATTGTAGGTTTGCAAACCGATGAGGTACTACGCCGTGCCATCAAGCCGTTTGGCGGAATCAAGGTAGTAGAAAAAGCATGCCGCGAAAACGGAGTCGAAGTCGACCCGAAAGTAAAAGACATCTTTACTCATTACCGTAAGACACATAACGACGGAGTATTCGATGCTTATACTGAAGAAATCCGTTCGTTCCGTTCTCTGGGATTCCTTACCGGTCTTCCCGACAACTACGCACGCGGACGTGTCATCGGAGACTACCGCCGTTTGGCTTTATATGGCATCGACCGTATCATCGAAGCTAAACAGGATGACTTGCGCCACCTTACCGGTCCGATGACCGACGAACGCATCCGCCTGCGCGAAGAAGTTGCCGAACAAATCAAGGCTTTGAAGGAAATCAAGGTCATGGGCGAGCAATACGGCTTAGACCTTTCACGCCCGGCTACCAACGCACGCGAAGCCGTCCAGTGGGTGTATATGGCTTACCTTGCTGCCGTAAAGGAACAAGACGGAGCTGCAATGTCACTGGGTAACGTTTCTTCTTTCCTCGACATCTATATCGAATACGATATGGCTAACGGAACATTGGATGAGATCCATGCACAGGAACTCATCGACCAGTTCGTTATCAAACTGCGCATGGTACGCCACTTGCGTATGCAGGCTTATACCGATATTTTTGCAGGTGACCCTACTTGGGTAACTGAAGCTATCGGTGGACGTTTTAACGACGGACGCACTAAAGTAACCAAAACCTCGTTCCGTTTCCTCCAGACATTATACAACCTCGGTCCTTCTCCAGAACCGAACTTGACGGTACTGTGGAGCCCGGAACTGCCTGAAGGCTTCAAGAACTTCTGCGCACAGGTTTCTATCGACACCTCTTCTATCCAGTATGAAAACGATGAGCTGATGCGTGAAGTACGTAACTCTGACGACTACGGAATTGCCTGCTGTGTTTCTTACCAGGATATCGGCCGTCACATCCAGTTCTTCGGTGCACGTTGTAACTTGGCGAAAGCACTGTTGCTTGCCATCAACGGAGGCCGCTGCGAAAATACAGGTACATTGATGGTAAAAGACATTCCTGTACTGACTGGCGATGTGCTGAACTTCGAAGAAGTATTGGTTAACTACAAGAAGGTATTGAAAGAAATGGCACGTGTTTATAATGAAGCTATGAATATCATTCACTATATGCACGACAAGTATTACTACGAAAAGGCTCAGATGGCTTTCGTAGATACGCAGCATGCTATCAACCTGGCTTACGGTGTGGCTGGTATGTCAATTGCTGTCGACTCTCTGTCGGCTATCAAATATGCAAAAGTAACGGCTAAACGTAACGAAATCGGCCTGACTGAAGGATTCGACATTGAAGGAGAATTCCCTTGCTTCGGTAACGACGACGACCGCGTTGACCACTTGGCTGTTGACTTGATTTACTACTTCGATGAAGAATTGAAGAAATTGCCGATTTACAAGAATGCAAAACCCACCTTGTCTATCCTGACTATCACTTCTAACGTAATGTACGGCAAGAAGACGGGTGCTACCCCCGACGGACGTGCGAAAGGAGTTGCCTTCGCTCCGGGAGCGAACCCGATGCATGGACGTGACAAGAACGGAGCCATCGCATCACTGAGCTCAGTAGCTAAACTCCGCTACCGTGACTCACAGGATGGTATCAGTAACACGTTCTCTATCGTTCCTAAGTCACTGGGTGTAGACATGGAGAACCGGATCGAAAACTTGGTAACCATGATGGACGGATACTTCGTGAAGGGTGCGCATCACTTGAACGTAAACGTATTAAACCGCGAAATGCTTGAAGATGCAATGGAGCATCCGGAAAAATATCCGCAGCTGACAATCCGCGTATCAGGTTATGCAGTAAACTTCATCAAACTGAGCCGCGAACATCAGTTGGAAGTAATCTCACGTAGCTTCCACGAACGTATGTAACAGAAACTACAACCATAAACCTTTTGGGTCTTCTTGAGTTGACGGGGTGACATGTTGGCAAAGCCACAGGGCCGAAACGCCTCTGGTTCTTGTCACCTAATACCTCGTCAACTTGTTTTTTAACGATCTATTATCTACCCTAATTTTTTAAACTAACTTCATGATCCGAGTTCATTCATACGAATCACTGGGCACCTACGACGGTCCCGGCATCCGCCTTGTTGTATTTTTACAAGGCTGTAACTTCCGTTGCCTGTATTGCGCCAATCCCGATACCATAGACGCCAAAGGAGAAAGCAAAGAAACGGCTCCCGAGGAAATCCTTCGAATGGCCGTCAGCCAAAAACCTTTCTTCGGAAAAAAAGGAGGCGTAACTTTCAGCGGAGGCGAACCCACTTTTCAGGCTAAAGCCTTGATTCCCCTGTTACGTATGCTGAAAGAAGCTGGAATACACACCTGCATCGACTCAAACGGAGGTTTATGGAATGAGGATGTTAAAGAGCTTTTTTCTCTTGCCGACCTCGTCCTGCTCGATGTAAAAGAGTTTAATAACGAACGGCATAAAGCTTTAACAGCACGAAGCAACGAACAAACGCTTAAAACGGCCGAATGGCTCGAAAACAACAACAAGCCTTTCTGGTTACGCTATGTCCTCGTACAGGGATACAGCGCCTTTAAAGAAGATATAGAAGCTTTAGGCAAGCATTTTCAAGACTATAAAATGATTCAACGCGTGGAAATCCTGCCTTACCACACACTGGGTGTACATAAATACGAAGCCATGAAAATGGAATATCAGCTTAAAGAGGTTAAGGCAAATACCTCAGAACAATTAGAAGAAGCCAAAAAGCAAATGGAACAGTATTTCAGTTCGGTTTACGTAAACTAATATCCTGATACTCGGACACTTCTTCAGTATATTTTCGGCTTTATATACTAAAGTAATCTATAAAGCTCCTCAATAAAATAAAAAAAAGATGACTTGGTATGCAGTATTCCATAAGACTCTGCATTTTTCTAACAGAAACGAAAATAAAGAATCTTTTTTTAACAAAGCAACATGGAGAAAGTCTTAACAATTGAACCGATTAAAGAATCCAAAGACATTTCAAAAAAGATTTCCAGTAAACAACTGGAAGCAAGAATTACAGCCTATACCATACTTTTTGCTACGATTATAGTGAATATACTATGGTGGGTAGGAACTCTATCAATCCAATGGGAAACCAGCCCTGCTTCGTCATTAGAGGCCGTTCAACCGAATACATACAAGGCTAACTTAAAATAAAAAAAGAGGATTTGGTAACGCTGAAGCTTTCCCAAGTCCTTTTTTTATCTCGAAACCATACTCCGTTCATTCTCGCAAGTGAATCCCCACTCTATCTCTTCCAACTTATCCAACGCATGATTCTGCTTCCGTTACACTGAACCGAGAAGGAAAAGCAAGGAAGAAACCTATTTAAAGAAGCCCCAAACAGACTCGCGGGAAACCCCTTTTCGAAGTTTTTTTGTATTTTCTTTAAAAAAAACGCCTCAACCTATTGCAGGTTTCAAAAAATGTCGTACCTTTGCATCGCAATCGAGAGAGATAGCAAACAATAACAGAATTAAAACAAGGTGCGTTAGTTCAGTTGGTTAGAATACATGCCTGTCACGCATGGGGTCACGGGTTCGAGTCCCGTACGCACCGCAAGCCCGAATCATATTTTTGATTCGGGCTTTTTTTATTATATAAACCAGCCCTCCTCTACAACCACACCAGCCACCACCTTATATTCAAACATCACCTTCCTCCATCAGACTTTATCAGAGGCAACCCATCAAGCATTCAGCCAACCGACTTCTATCTTTTAAAGTGTCATGTCAAGCCTATATCCAAGAATCAAAAAAACACCTTCACAACAATATTCTTTATATAAATATACCGTTTTCATACAAAGGTATACAAAGCAAAGTATTTTTATATTATTTAACCAACCGCTCTATATATAGAGATTTATAGAAAATAAAGGGTATTCATTACCATTTAAAAAGAAACAAATACAAATAGTTACTTATTCCTTTTCAGACCACCTTTTTTCAACAAAAGTGCATAAAACACAGAAGTATTCCATTTAGATAAAAAATAATAAAATACAAAAATAATTAGGTATATTTGTGCAATTTATTAATCTAAATGCATTTATGGTCACTTTGGCAGAACATTTTAATAACACTTTTTACAATATAACGCGAACTGTTTGGAGAAGCATTAAGCACAGAGACGATATATGACAGGTGTGTCCATACATTTATTATTTATATATATACACATCGTACGCAAAGACAAAGGTCTTACCCGCATAAGTACGCATTTTATTAATTTAAGTTTCGCAAGTAGCTTTATTACGTTTTCTTCTCTGGACATAGCTTTTTGATGATAGCAATTTTTTGGTTATCATTAGCAATCATCCGGATGATTTCTTCTTCATCTGCCGAAAACAAGTCCGCGATGGCAGACACAATCTGCAAGATCAAATCCCAAATCCTTTCGGTTACGGACAGTTCCATTGTTCCATTAATGGTTTGGTTGAACAATCCTCCTATGGTTTCATAGGCTTCAAACCGCTTGATGAAAGAAAGGATATTGTACTGCATTACGGTCAGGCTGATGCTTGCTATCTGCGAAGAGAAGTTCAGGCATTGGCACTTCCCGAGTTTGAGTAGTCCTTTCATCTCAGAGAAGCAGACTTCAATGGCCCAACGCATGGAATAGATGCGGTATGCTTCAAAAAAGTTCAGTCCGGTATTGGTGGAAAGGAATGCGTTCCATGTTCCTTTCCGTCCTCTTTTACAGAAGAAGATGCGGATTTTCCGGTTGGCATATTCAGCATCTATATAAGCGTAATGACAATTCAGCTTGCGGCTGTACCTGACAGACTTTTCTTTTTTCAGTCTGTCAATGATGTCGGATGCGTTCAAGTTGCCAAACCTGGTCTTGTATCGGGTCTTGCCCATTTTAATCATGCCTATCAGATGGCATTTCAGATGTCTTGAGCAGATGAAATTCAACAAGTCGGCACAAGTAAACCAACTGTCAACCAGCAGATAATCAAAGCGTATGCCTCTCCTGATGGATTCTCTGACCATTTCAATGGAACGGTTGATCTTG
>URDR01000017.1 GCA_900546645.1 uncultured Bacteroides sp.
CCTCCTGGTAGTTTACTTTTTCTTTTGCCATAATCTTTGTCATTTATAATTACGGCGCAAAGATAGGTTAGGCTGCAATGTGTGTCAAGGCGGAGAATAGAATGGTTACATATAAATATTTATTTCCTAGAAAAACTCTGGAAATGCCCCATATCATATCTTTATGCTTCACCACTTTCTTTCCGGAAAAGAAAGACAAATTATGTCGTAATTGGTTCTACCTTAGCAATGCTAGCCAATGAAAATTCGGTAGTTTGGGGAGCTGGAATAATAGATGAAACGGCAGGATTAAAATTACCCCCCCCCCAGGCAGATTTTGGCTGTCAGAGGCCCTAAAACCAGAGAATGGCTATTGAAACGAGGGATAGACTGCCCCGAAGTATATGGTGATCCGGCCCTTCTGCTTCCAAAAGTATACATGCCGAAACCTGGAGTCAGACGCTATCGGTTAGGAGTGATTCCGCATTATCAGGATTATGCCAGCGAGGTGCTTGAAAAACTTAAATCAGATCCGGATGTACTCTTCATCAAGATGGAAGGATATACCTGTTGGACTGATGTAGTCGATCAAATAGTCAGTTGTGATTATATCGCTTCTTCATCACTTCATGGATTGATCGTGGCAGAAACTTACGGCATCCCTAACTTGTGGATAGAAGTAACGGGTAAACTGTTGGGAGGCCACTTCAAGTTTCATGATTTCTTTCAGTCGATTCATGCCGACAGAGAAAAGCCTTTCCTTGTAGAGAAAGGAATGGAAGCATCTGCATTACTCCGTATGAAATCTTCTTATGTAAAAGGAACCATTGACTTGGAACCGTTGATTCAGTCTTCACCTTTCAAATGCCATTTCATAAAATCAGAAAACAGATAAAAACATTTTCATAACATAATAAATTATTGATTAATTAATTAAATGGAGTCAGGCGGAAAACGTATAGCTAAAAATACAATTTATCTTTATGCGAGAATGCTGGTAATGATGCTTCTTGGTTTTTTTACCACACGTATCGTACTTGAAAAACTGGGTGCATCCGATTATGGCGTTTATAATGTAGTAGGTGGTTTTGTTTCCATGTTCATGTTGTTAAACAGCATTTTACAGTCGGGTACAAACCGCTTTTTAGCTCTGGCATTGGGAAAGGGGGATAAAGCCTATACTAAACTAACTTTTTCTACTGCCTTGGTGATACATCTTCTCATCGCTGCAATTGTTCTCATCTTGCTGGAGAGCTTTGGACTGTGGTTTCTGAATAGTCAGCTCAACATACCTTCCGACCGTTTGGAGGCAGCTAATTGGGCGTTTCAGTTTTCGGTATTTAGTTGTATGTTGGGCATTACGCAGACCCCCTACACGGCAGCTGTAACAGCCAATGAAAGTTTCAATATTTATGCGTATCTCAGTATTTTGGATGTGGTTCTTAAGTTGGTTGTTTTGTATCTTCTGGTGGTGCTGCCCGGAGACAAACTCGTGGCCTATGGGGGGCTGATATTGTTCTGTTCGGTGCTGAATATCGTAATTACGCGCATTTATTGCATACGGCATTTCGAAGAAAGCCGTTTTTCGCTGCGAGTAGATAAATCATTGTTCAAGGAAATGTTTGTCTATTCGGGGTGGACGCTGGTAGGTCATCTTTCGGCTATGCTGAACGGACACGGGGCAACCCTGTTGCTGAATCTGTTTTTCGGAACGCTGGTTAATGCCGCCCGCGGACTGGCCAACACCGTTACTTTTACCATTAAGCAGTTTGTGGGTGGTTTTACTGTGGCAGCCGTTCCGCAGCTGGTGAAGTATTACGGGAGCGGAGACCGGGAAAAATTCACGAAACTGATTTTTGATATCTCGCAGGTCACCCTGTTTCTGTTGGCTGTGTTTCTGGTTCCCGTACTGCTGGAAATAGACTTTGTGCTGGCCTTGTGGCTGGGTGAGGTGCCGCAGTACACCGCTGCCTTCATTCGCATTACGCTGGTTCTCTCTTTTCTGTCTTATTCTAACCACATGGTCGATCAGGGCATCAATGCCATAGGCCGGGTGAAGGAAATGAACTTGTTTGTTACTCCCATTTATCTGCTCGATTTGCCGTTGAGCTATCTGGTGCTGAAAATGGGGGGAAGTCCCACTGCCACTTACTGGGTTGCTATGGTACCGATTGTTCTGGCAACCTTGGGAAACATGTACCTTTTGAGGCGTTTTTATTTTTTTCCCATGAGAAAATATATCATGCAAATCATCGTTAAAAACATGGCACTGGTATGTGTATCTGCCCTGCTGCCTTATGGCTTACAGCAGCTGATGGATCCGGGGATTTTGCGTTTTTTTACCGTATGTTCCCTGTCGGTAGCTACCACCTTCGTCTCCTTCTGGTTCCTGGCACTGAGCAGGGTTAACCGTGAGATGGTAAAATCAAAAGTATCAGATAAATTCAAGAGAAAAAGATGAAACCGGAAATATCAGTCATCATGCCGGTCTACAATGCCGGTAAAACGCTTTCTCTCATGATTGAGAGTATTTTGTCGCAAACATTCACCAACTGGGAATTACTCTGCATAGACGATGGAAGTACCGATACAAGTGGAGCGATATTGGATAAATATGCATTGTGTGATTCCCGTATCAGCGTCTACCATAAAAAAAACGAAGGAGTAAGTGCAGCCCGTCAGGATGGGATCAATCGTGCTCGTGGCGAGTATGTTATTCATGCAGACAGTGATGATTGGGTAGAGCCTACCATGTTGAATGAACTCTATCTTAAGGCGAAAGCAGAAAATGCCGATGTGGTGATATGTGATTATTTTGTGAACAGGGGAGTAGAGCAACGGCTGGTCTGCCAAGAGCCTACCTCTTTGGAGCCAGAGCAAGTTTTGCGTGACTTGTTCCAACAACTGCATGGCAGTTGCTGGAACAAACTTGTAAAACAAATTTGCTACAAAAAGTATTCCATATTCTTCCCTGAGGGAATCAATCATTGTGAAGACTTGTTGACTTGGGTACAGTTGTTCCAGCATCCTGAAGTGAAAGTAGCCTATTTACCCAAGGCTTTCTATCATTACTGTGAGAATGATTCTTCCATTACTCGGAACTTTACCCGTAAAACCTATGAAGTGAGGCTAAAATTTCGAGATACCTTAAAGGCAATTTTGCATATACATGAATCGGCTGAAATTATTGATAAAGTTTCTTTTGGTATTTATACAGAAGCTTTTATTTATAAGGTTTTGTCTGAAACTGAAATCAGAGAAGGACTGAAATTGTATAAGAAGCAAATTAAGCAATTGAGCAGCCTGAAGTGGAAGTTGGGCTTCTTTCTTCTTTCTTTAGGATTTGAAAAACTAGCCCATAAATTTATTCATTATTAAGTAAATCACAAGAAATGTACAATGTTTATGAACTACAGAATAGCGTTAGCCTTCAAATTACCGCAAAAGGATAAAAACGAGGATAAGTGGAAAACTGATTCATGGACACTAAATTCGGAATTTGAGAAGTACCATGTGGTTGTGTTTGATTATCAAGAGATATAAGACCATTAATAATTTAAAATTAGGTGATTTATGAAACCGAAACAGATTCTTTATTTCTTATTATATTGGTTTTTATACAGTGGATTGATAAAGACTTATTTGTTTGATAACCTTTTGTTTGTTATATTGCCTGACCTTTTGTTATTTTATTTAGCTATAGATAAAAAAGCAAATTATGTGAGGCAGGTACGAAAGGCAGTAGGTTCCTGGATTGTTGTTCTCTTTTCTGTCTTATTAGTTGGAAGCACAGCAGTAGCTTTCCTCAATCTCATGCCGGTCTATTCCATTTTGTGGGGATTGCGCATGGTACTAAGATATCTGCTGCTATTTATCATTGTTTATAGATTCTTTCATTCAGTGGATGTGAACAAAGTAAAAAAGATACTGATTTCTTTTTTCTGGATTAATATTGTAATTGTTTGTTTTCAGTATTTCATCGAAGGTAGGTCCGGTGATGATTTAGTAGGTTCCTTTACAAACAACGGTGAATTATTTGTATTCTGTTTATTGTGCTCTTTTATTATATCCAAAGAGTTCTTTATCGGATGTCTTCCTAAGAAATCCTTCCTGCTATTTATCGCTGCTGTAATGTTTATAGCAATGGCTGCTGAAATAAAGCTCATTTATTTTGCTCTTCCTTTAGCTATTTATGCTACTTATGTTTTTACAAAAAAATTCAGTATCAAACATATCTTGATTTTAGGAATAGCTTATTTTTCATTAGTTCCTGCGATGAAAGCTACTATTTCTTTAATGTACGGTGAAGATTATGTAAATAATGTATTTGATGTCGAGGCTATTCAAGAGGAAACTACGCATGCTTATAATTTGTCCAGCTTGGATTTGAGTTTCAATCGCTCTACTTGTGTGGAAAAAGCGACAGTACTTTTTTTGACTGAACCATTTCATCTCTTATTCGGCTATGGTATTGGTAGTGGCAATACATCACAACAATTCAATACTTGGATTGGACAAACATATAGTTCAACAACGTCTTATAACTGGTTTACTCCTTCTTGGCTATTGATAGAGTTTGGATGGGTGGGCTTTATTTTGTGGATTTTAATCTTACTTCTCTTGGCAAAGCGTTTCTATTCAATTTATAGCCGTTCGACAGATGATGGTGTTAAATATTGGAGTTCTATTGGATTTCTGTCTGTTCTTTTTACTTTCTTGATAGCATGGTATAACAATATACCTTATTACAATGCTTATATTTTGTACTTTTTCTGGGCATTGTGTTTTGTGGGTATCCGAGAAAGAAACTTTAACTTGAAAAATGTAATAAAGAATTAGTTTGTATAATTTAGTTTTGAGAGAAAACTATGATTCCTAAAGTAATTCATTACTGTTGGTTCGGAAAGAATCCGATACCGGCAGAATATCAGAAATATATAGCAAGCTGGAAGAAATATCTTCCGGATTACGAAATAAAGGAGTGGAATGAAGATAACTATGATGTAAATTGCATTCCTTTCAGCAGTGAGGCATATGGAGTGAAGAAATATGCCTATGTAAGTGATTATGCACGGCTCCGTATCTTGTATGAAAATGGAGGTATCTATTTTGATACGGATGTGGAGGTTATCAGGAAAATGGATGATTTGATGGAAAAAGGGGCTTGGATGGCAATTGAAAAGCATAAGAATACGCCTGATGCAGAGGATATGGTAAACCCTGGATTGGGCTTTGCGGTAGAACCGCATAATCCGATTATCAAGGAAATCATGGCTTTTTATGAAAATACGCATTATATTTTCCCGGATGGTCACATGGAGCAGATTCCCATTGTACCTATTACAAGCAGGGTGCTTAAAAAATATGGCCTTAAGCCGAGCACTACGGAACCTTATGACTGTGGGGGAATAACGATCTATCCCTGGGAATATTTTTGTCCGTTGGAGTTTCTTTCCAGTAAAATAGAGATTACGGATCATACGTATACCATTCATCATTATACAGCTACCTGGATGTCGTGGTGGGATAAGCTAAAGATGAAAAAAGGGTATTATGGGGTAAAGGTTAAACGATTGTTGGGCTTAAAATAAGAAAAATAATGAGTGCTAAGATAAAAGTGTCGGTGGTGGTTCCTGTCTATAAAGTAGAACCCTATATCGACCGTACGTTAAAGTCTCTCTTGAGTCAGACCTTAAATGAAATGGAGATTATATTGGTGGATGACGGATCACCTGACCGGTGTCCGGAAATCTGTGACCGATATGCTTCAGAATACAGCCGGATTAAGGTGGTACATAAGCAAAATGCAGGTTTAGGAATGGCTTGCAACAGTGGCATTGAAGTGGCAGAGGGAGAGTATATCGCGTTTTGTGACAGTGACGATTTTGTAGATACAACGATGTATCAGTCGATGTATGAAGCAGCTCAGAAATACCAGGCAGATGCGGTTTATACGGGCATTCAAACGATAGACCAGCATGATGTAGTAAGTTTGATGAATGGTTATCCAAACTTGCAAGTGATGCAAGGGAAAGGTGCTATTCAACATTTTGCAATGGATATGATTGCCTCAGCACCATCTTGCAAGGAAGAGAGAACAGTTCCGATGTCTGCCAAGATTGTGCTTTATCGGAAAGCGCTGATTGAACAGTTTAATTTACGCTTTGTCAGTGAACGTAAACTTATATCGGAAGATTTAATCTGGAACCTTGATTTTATGAATCAAGCCAGCTGTGTGGTGGCTTTACCAGAAACTTTCTATTATTACTATAATAATACGGAGTCTCTTTCAAAGCGTGTCCGCTTAGACCGTTTCCCCTTTTTTAAAATGATTCGGGAGGATTTGTTGAAGCGTTGCCGTACTTATCATTATCCGCAAGAGGTGGTTGATCGAGTTAATAGGATGTTTATCGGTTACTGCCGATTCTATATCGGCTCAATCTGTACAAGCAATCTGCCTAAAGTAGAAAAGCAGAAACTGGTGGATGAAATCTGTACAGATGGCGTATGGAAGGAAGTATGGAAAGCTTATCCAGTGCGGGAAATGCCTTTGGCTCATCGGATGATGGCGGTTTTTATGCAGCTGAATTGTTTTGCTGCGATGTCTCTTATCTATAAATTGAAAAGATAATGAAGGTACTTTACATTGGAACTTTGATAACCCATGAGCAGTATAAAAAGGGTATTGTACCATCTCATTGGCTTTATGGAGCGGTAGAGATGGAGAAAGATGGGCATGAAGTGGTTTGGAGTGAAGAAAGTAATCAGCTTATTAATGATTGGCGTCTGGTTCGTCAGCATAAACCTGATTATGTCTTTATTCATAATCTGAATATGCGACAACATATTTTGCTCTCTTTATTGAGATTAATTGGTATAGTCCGTGTGCCTGTTTACGGTTTCTTACATCATACGCCTAAAGGTGGGAAGACAACATTTCTATATAAACTCTTTTTGAAAGGAATCACTCATGTATTTTTTTTATCGGAGAAGACAATGACTGAAACCATTTCTCAGGGATATGCAACGTTGGAGAAATGTTCTGTTCCCGGATGGGGACCAGATAAGGACTTCTTTGATACAGTTCCGAAGAGTCAAGGAAAATGGTTCGTCTCTACGGGGAAGGAGAACCGTGATTTTGATGTATTGATTGAGGCTTTTAAGCAGACAGGTGCTCCTTTGAAGATTATGACAGCGAAAAGTCATGCAGGGAATAGTTATGAAGACTTGGCGGAAAGATGTAAGGATATTCCCAATATAGAAGTGATCATTACGGAGAATACCGGAAATGTGTATCCACAGATGCTGAAAGCAATGGCGAATGCCAGAGCGTTGGTTTGTCCACTCCGTCAGGATAAGTTGAACTACTGCGTAGGTCTTTCTACAATAGCAGATGCAATCGGGCTTGCTAAACCTGTAATCATTACGGGCAATCCTTATCATGATGCTCGGTATGCAGGCTGTATGCATCAAGTGGTCAGTGTGGACGATTGGGTAAAAGCGATTCGCTCTTTATCGGACGAAGGGAATGATGGGCTTTTGGATCGTGTGAATATGCAGACTTGTTATCTGAATATGAAAAAACAGATGATGCTATGATTGTGTTTGCCTGTTTATTATTAGTTTCTGTTTGGTTGTTACCTGTCAAAGGAAAAGCAATCAGTGAGCAGCGTGGAGTAACCCAACTTGCAAAATTTGTGGCAGCCATAGTGGTGGTATTGGGGCATCAGGTTGTTTTCTATTGTAAAACTTTACCTTCTACCTTTTCGGCTGAGATTCCTTCAGGTGCTTTATGTGTGGCTTTCTTTCTCTTTATGTCTGGTTACGGACTGATGTATGGACAGCTTAAAAGGAACGAAAGACCAACCTTGAAATGGCTTCAGAAGCGTATGCCCAAATTAATTGTTCCGGCATTGACAGCAATGGTCTTTTATCTGGCGGTAGCAGTTAGCTTGGGTAAGGATATGGTGTGGATGGATGTGGTGAAATATGGTTTCTTATCACATCAGAATTTGCCTTACGGATGGTATGTAACTGAGATCTTGCTTCTTTATTTTATATTTTGGTTGGCTTTTCGGTATGTAAGGGAAGACTATGCTTTGCATGCAGTGGCTGTCATAGTTCTCTTAGCAATGGGTGTTATGATTATTAGGCAATCTCCCGTATGGTATATCCAAGGTTTGCCTTGTTTCTTGATGGGTTTGTATCTGGCACATTGGGAAGTTTCAAAATCGTCAGCTATAAGTCTGCATATACATGAAGGGGTACAAATTAAGCTGTTTATGTCGGCAATAGTTGTGCTGTTTTTCCTTTTATCTCGTTTCGATTTGGTACAAACTTGGTTGCCGGTATTGAATAAATGGCGGTATATGTATGTATCATTCTTTGTAGAAAAAGTCGTCCTTATAAGTGTTTTGATATATCTATTCATGCGTCTGCCAAAATGTGATAAAATGTTAAATAGGGGGGGGTATTTCTATGAAATCTATTTGGTTCAAGGAGGTACGCTTTTGCTTTGTAGGGAGTTCGTTCAGAATGACTGGCTGTTCTTGCTGATAGGGATGATTGTTACTGCTATGGTGGCTAAATGGATGAGTCTGATTAATGCTTGGATATTGGATAAGATTCAGTAAAATAGAAATTTACCTAAAGAGAAAATTTAATAAAAACAAACTTTAAAATATTTTTTGGCTATGAAAAATGAAGATAAGGTATATTTATATAAATAGTAGAGCGATTAAAGTGGAGAAATTCGGCTTTGGGATATGAACAATAATCAGAATTATTAAATAGAGACTTAATGAATATCATACATATAGTACGTGGCGATTTTTCGCCAAATTCCCTAAATGGTGTTTATAGGGTAATAGATTGTTTATCAGTAGATTTGCGTAACCATATAGGGGGGGGTAAAATTACAGTGTGCAGTGTATATAGAGGGTCACATGAGCCTATTTACCAATCGGAATATTATAACCATGTACAGTTTGATGAGCATCCATTGCGATTTTTTCTGGATGGAAAGTTCAAGAACTTTTTATTGAGTCAGTCTAAAGATACTGTGTTCCATTTTCATTCGGTATTTATCCCTTGGTTTTTACCGGCTGTGAAGCTGCTGAAGAGTCATGGCTTTGAGCGAGTGGTGTTGACTCCTCATGGGCAATATGTGGACGAAGCGATGAAACGCTCTTTGAAGAAGAGGATTTTTTTTCGTTTTTTCGACCGAAATGTACTTCGTACCGTGGATGCAGTACAGATGATAGGGCATACTGAAGAAAATGAATATATAAATGCGAATGCTAAGGAGAGTTATTTAATACCTAATGGCTGCGATGTGCTCGATATAGCTCCCAAGGATAAAAAGGAATTGGTGTTTGGCTATTTAGGCAGGCTGGAGATTGCTCAGAAAGGAGTGGATACAATGGTTCAAGCCTTTGGATTCTACCGGAAGCAAGGAGGAAAAGGGATTTTACGGATAGCTGGTGACGGAGCTGACAAGGCTCAGCTTCATGCTCTGTGTACCGATATGGGTATTGAAAAGGAGGTTGAGTTTGTAGGCAAGGTTTTTGGGGAGGATAAATGGAAGTACCTTCAAAGTTTTACTTGGTTCCTTCATCCTTCTCATTGGGAGGGCATTCCTACTGCATGCTTGGAAGCAGCTTCGTGTGGGGTTCCACTTATTGTGAGTACAGCTACTAATATGGATAGCTATCTGGAGCAGTTTCACTCGGGACTTGTCATGCGCTCGGATGGACGGCCTGTACAGGCATTGGCGGATTTGTTGTTTGAGGCGGAAAATATATTTTCAGATGAAAAGGAATATCAGAAGTATGTGGATAATAGTTTGAAAATGATAGCAACTAAATTAAACTGGAATTATATAGCAGAGGAAGTCTTATCAAAACTTTATAAAGGTATTAAATAATAAATATTGATTAATTTTAAAAAATAATACATATGGAAGCTAAAGAATTGTCTGAATTGGAAATATTGGATAGAGCTTTGCATGAGCTTGAAAATTATTACAATTGCTATCAAACTGAGAAAACTAAGTCGAAACTATCTCACCTTAAAAAGGATAGAGAAAAAGCATGTAATAATATGTATGGCTATGTTAAGTTTATAAAACGTGAATTGACAGAAAATCCTTATATTCTTTCTGTAATTCAAGATGGATCTTCATTTCAATTTGAAGATTTTGTTACACATGTAGATAGCGATATGCCTGATTATTTGAAAAAAATAAGAAGTAGAATAGAGGCATTGAAAGAAGAATAAATAGATTTTGGTTGCTAATGAAGAAAGTTTTAGTAGTTGCAACCTCTCGTAAAACGCGAGGGGGGATTACCTCTGTGGTAAAAGCTCATGAAACGGGAGAGCAATGGAAAAAATATCATTGTAAGTGGATTGAGACGCACCGGGATGGACCGGCTTGGAGAAAGCTCTGGTATTTAGCTACAGCTTTGATTGAGTATGTGTTCTTGCTGCCTTTCTATGATATTGTGCATATTCATGTTGCCACCTTGCAGTCTGCAAGACGGAAACAGTATTTTTATATGCTTGCAAAGGCTATGGGTAAAAAGATTATTTTCCATTTTCATCCAGCAGATGAGAAGTTTTTATATGATAAAAAAGTTGCTTCTCTCTATCGAAAACTTTTTGATTCTTCAGATAAGGTCTTGGTCCTGAGTGAACAATGGATAAGATGGTTGAAAGAGAGCATAGGACAAGGACCTTGGATGGACAAGGTTGAAGTGCTTTATAATCCATGTCCAATCGTAAATCGAAAGGATTTAAAGAGGAAGAAACAAATTTTATATGCAGGAACTCTAATTCATCGAAAAGGGTATGATGTCTTATTGAAAGCATTTGGAAAAATAGCTAAGAAATATCCAGACTGGGTTGTTGTCTTTGCAGGAAATCCTTATTTGAAAGAAGGTGTCAATGAATTGGAAGAGGGACAGAAAATAGCTAAAGAATTAGATATTGAAACTCAAGTAGTTTGGCTGGGTTGGATAAGTGGCGATGAAAAAGAAAAGGTTTTTAATGAGTCTAGTATCTATTGTTTGGCAAGTGAGGGTGAGGGATTTCCGATGGGGGTTCTTGATGCTTGGTCTTATGGAATTCCTTGTGTGATGACACCGGTGGGAGGAATACCCGATATTGTTCGTGATGGCATTGAAGGGCTTGTTTTTCCGGTTGGTGACGTAAATGCGCTAGCTGATGCTTTAGAACGCTTGATTTCTTCAGATTCTTTAAGAAAGAAGATTGTGGATTCGACTGATGAATATGTAAATGGTGCATTTAGTGTAGAAGTAGTGAATAGAAAACTAGGAGATGTTTATCAATCTTTGAGCAAATAGTATGAATGAGAATGGTCTGCTTAAACGTTATGACGGTTTAGACTTATTAAAAGTAATTGCTGCAATCTTTATAACGAACTCTCATTTTCAGCCGCTTTATGAGGATGTAAATGTTGGCTTGGCTACGTTTGGAGTTCATGGGAATGCTTTATTCTTTTTTGTGTCAGGCTTTTTGCTGATGATGGGATTTGAACGGCACAATAATATGAATTTCATAGATTGGTATAAAGCACGGATTCGGCGATTGTGGCCATCGGTTTTTATATGGGTGATAGTGGCTGCTGCTTTCTGGGGGCAGAGCTTGTCGGTTGGTAAACTGGTTTGGGCAGATGGATATTGGTTTTTGCAGAGTATTGCGGTAAATTATATCTTATTTTACTTCCTGCTGAAGGTCCTTTCTGAATATCTCCTTTCTATAACTGGAGAGGGTAAAAATATTATACAAATAATTGTTTTTGCTAGTTCTTTCATTGTATCTGTGGCGTATTTCTTTTATATGCCTATGGCGGAAGGTTCTCCTTTTCATACAGATTTTCATTTTGTTTGCCATTTTAGTATTATGGTAATGGGTGCGATGATTTATAGCAATAAGGATAAAATGGAATGTAATAGAATTGGCAAAGATTTGGTAGGGTTTATCTTCTCTTTTTGCTTGTATTTCGTGCTATTGGCTGTGGGAAAGGGAAGAACGGATGTTTTATATTATGTTCAGATACTGGCTTTAATTCCGTTACATCTTTTTATTTATTATGCGTATAAGGTTGCGTCTTATAAATGGACTGCTTCTTTGTTCAAAAGTAAATATATAGGAGGTGTGCTGAATATTGTTGCTAATTTGACGCTTGAAATCTATGTAGTGCAGTTTGTTATTATTACGAATAAATGGAATGCACTGTTCCCTTTGAATATACTAATTATTTTTTCTTTAATTTGTTTTGCTGCTTATAGCTTGAAAGTCATGACTTCTTTATTTCTTGCTGTGATGTCGAAAGAAAGTTTGCAGTGGAGGAGTTTACTGACTTTTCGTTGATTCTTTATTAGTATGCTTAAAATCTTGATTAATGCGTATGCCTGCTCTCCGGGAATGGGGAGTGAGCCGGGGATGGCGTGGAACTGGGTGAGTAATCTTGCCAAGTTTTGTGAACTGTTTATTATTACGGAAGGTGAGTTTCGGGAGAAGATTGAGGCGGTGATGACTGACTTGCCCGAAGCGAAGAATATGCACTTTTATTATAATCCGGTGAGTGAGGAAATCAGAACGATGTGCTGGAACCAGGGTGACTGGCGGTTTTATAAGTATTACCGGGAGTGGCAGTGGAAGACGTATCTGATGGCGAAGGAGATTTGCTTGCATGAAAAAATTGATGTGCTTCATCAGCTGAACATGATCGGTTTCCGTGAGCCGGGTTATCTGTGGAAGTTGTCGAAGGAGAACGGGGTTCCGTTTGTGTGGGGACCGGTGGATGCGAAGGACAAGTTCCCTGTAAATTATCTTACGGGAGCTGGTTTGAAGACGAAGCTTTTCATGAGGCTGAAGAATTTTTTGACAATGGTACAGTTGAAGTATTCGGGGCGTGTGTGTAACGCGGCTCGTCAGGCTTCTGTGGTATTTGCTTCTTCTTCGAACTCGCAGCGTTCTTTCAAGAAGTATATGGGGATAGATGCGCCTTTGCTGAATGAAACGGGCTGTTATGTGAAAGACATTCCTCTTTCCATTTGCTCGGATGAGGATGCTTTTCATGTGCTGTGGGTCGGTAAGATGGATTTTCGCAAGCAGCTTGCCTTGGCTTTACGGGCGGTAGCTATTTCTGGTAATCAGAAGATTCGTCTGCATATCATTGGAGGTGGTAAGGATGAGTCTTATCGTAGTTTGGCTTCGGAAATGGGGATTGAATCGCAGTGTGTATGGCATGGTGCGGTGAGTCATGATGAGGTGCAGCAAAGGATGCAGGGTGCGGATGTCTTTCTCTTTACGAGTGTGGCTGAGGGCACTCCGCATGTGGTGCTGGAGGCGATTGCTAATAACTTGCCAGTGGTTTGTTTTGATACATGCGGTCAGGGGGATGTGGTGAATGACAAGGTAGGCAGAAAGGTGGCTCTTTCTACGCCGATGCAGTCGGCACATGAGTTTGCATGCTGGCTGAATGAGCTGGAGCATGACCGTGAGGTGTTGAAGCGGATGTCGGAGAATTGCCGGCAGCGACAGCAGGAACTGTCGTGGGAGGAGAAAGCGAAAACGATGGTGGAATGGTATGAGAAGGTGGTGAAAAAGTAATTAGAAAGTAGAGCCTTATTTCATGTAGCGACTAGCCCGGATGATCGGTTATGGTGCCGATGATCCGGGCTTTTTTTTGTGCCAAAATGCTTCGGTCTTTCGAAAAACTTTATCTTTTGTCAAACCGGTAAAGATTTTTTTCTGAGAAAAAACTTGTAGTATTAAAATAAAGACGCTATCTTTGTATTGACAGTTTCCACCACGCCTCTTTTTAATGCGTACCAGGGTGGAACTTTTGCTTTTTATACAGAAGTATTTTTTTATTCATGAAATCACAATCTTATTTATTCTCCACATGCCGCCTCTGGTGCACGGAATTTCGAGGATAGGGAGGTGTTATATGGATTGGCATGCCCCAAGATAAGAACTATGATCTTGATATTCTGTCACAAAACATGTACAAATAAAAACACGCTATTGTTTTATTTTGTACCTTTGCACACAGTTTAGAATGAACTATGACAACTTTTAAAGAAATTCAAGCGTACTATAATGCATTAAAAGTCGCTTTTCAGAGTAAACAAGAATCGAATACATTTAATAACGACCGCTCTCACAATGCGACCGTTCTTCGGTTTATGTTGGATCACTCGAAGGCGATTAAGATGTATTGTGGAGAACTCTCTGTTTTCCGCAAGGGTTTTTATGACCATGTGAAAAAGAATGCGGAACAGGGTGATGGTGTAAAAATAATGGATGCGATGAGTGAGAGCCTACGAACCTTTTTGGCAAAAGACGACACTCACTTAACTATTATTGTAGAGAATTATACGCCCGAACTTTTGAAGGATGTGGTTGTAGATGAATTTGCCGAGGCTGTGAAAAACGGTCAGGTGGAATTGCGCCAGCTGGGGGATGATCTTTCTTTTAAGAAGGTGCTGAACCATTTTACGGTGACTGACAGTAAGATTGTCCGTGCTGAGCAAAGCAAAGAGGAACATAGTGCGGTTTGTACGATGCATGATGATGCTTATTATCAAATGATTGATAGCTTTTTCAGTAAACTCTATCTTTTGTCGAGTGCAGTGTAGTCTGCTTTTAACGTATAGTCTTTAATGCAAGAAACAATTAGTTTATTAGGAGGTAGTCAAACTTTTTTAGGCATCATTGCTACATTAACGATTCTTTGTATCTTTCATAATGGTAGTAACTTCATTACGGAAATGCTCTCATTGGTTCAAAAGCGGATACAAGACCAAATTGATATATTGAGTAAGGTTAAAGTTTCTCAACCAGAATCGACCGAATGGAATTTTCTGATGTATTTCTTGTCAAATGACAAAAAAGATGATTTACACGAGGAAGGAGCAAGGGTAATGCGTGACATAAACAGCCGTATTGATGCAAAATCCATCGAATATATGGGGCTAGAGGGTGCAAACAAACCTTTTTTAGATCGTGTTTCCACTTGCTCAGAGCATATCATGGCTCCTTTTTATAGCTTTTTGTATTGTCTGTATGTCTTCGTTTATGATGAACTCCTGCGCTCTGGTATTCCGGGGAAAGATTGGATACTTTCCAGTTTGGCTATATTTACTTTTTTCTCGTTTGTGTTATGGACATTGGTATGGACTCATTTCTTTCGGAGTAACTCTGTGGGTTACCAGCATATACAGCGACCGAAAAAAATCTGTGACTTCCTAAAAAAGTGTTCATCGTTTGTAGGAGGACTGGGGAATATAGGTGCTTCGGGTGTGCGTATCATGGTATGCGTTTTCTTCTTGCTTTTGGCTTTAGGAGGTATTGGCTTTTTTACAGGGATTTCTGAATGGGGCGCAAAAGCTGTTTTGGTTATGGCTTTGCTTCTTCCCGGTTTGTTTATCGGATTTGCCAAATATTTGGCTAAAGGGGGGAAGCCGGAATATACGCATGTGGTAATTGCCTCCCATATTTTTATTGCATGGGTGGTCTCTATGGTCTTTGCATTTCTTATCCATGGGGCGGTGGATTATTTTCCTCACCTTGAAGGTTGTTTGTTTGAGTACGACAGCTTGATGTTGCTTAAGTTCTTCATTCTTTTCTTCGCTTTGATGAATGGCATTATCTTTCCTTTTTTATTTCCTTATATCAGTTATATGGCTCTTTACGGGGATGTAAAGAGAAAGGTTGCCTTGGCTAAAGAAGACGTTGCCAAGATGCATGAAGAGAACAATCAGAAACTGAAGGAGTTTTGTGAGAAGATTCCTTGCGGAAGCGATTAGGGGCTGCCGGAAGGGCGAAGTTTGAAAGGGAGTATACGTTGCCTCGTTTTGAGGCGAA
Source organism: uncultured Bacteroides sp. (assembly GCA_900546645.1). Taxonomy (GTDB): domain Bacteria; phylum Bacteroidota; class Bacteroidia; order Bacteroidales; family Bacteroidaceae; genus Phocaeicola. Next base: position 15,877 of record URDR01000017.1, read on the forward strand.
TATCAGGCGGTGTCTGGAGGCGTGTCTGTGGCCAGACTCGTGTACAGTCAAGCCCGGATGATCGGTAATGGTGCCGATGATCCGGGCTTTTTTGTGCCGGTATGGTTCGTGAACATTTTATCTGGATGGAAATCAGAAGATAAAGTTTTTTATGCTTTGTCGTTTTGAGTTTTTATCACTATATTTGTACTAACAAGCTCAATATATATATTTATGTTGTATAAAGAACTATCTATAGATAATTTCTTGTGTTTCGATCATTTCGATATTCAATTTGCACCAGGTGTGTCTGTTGTTATTGGGCGAAATGGGGCAGGTAAGACAACCTTGATTCGGGCGATGGTTTATTCGTTTTATTTTATGTTTACGAATGACCGCTCGATGGGGGATGATTTTTTGTCGGCTGGAAATCCGGATTTGAAAATGAGGTCAATCCGATATGATGAATTTCATCGATGGAATGACTTGAATGAGGTGGCTGCTGATGCCAATTTTCACGGGCAGATTCTTTTCCAGGGAGAGCGTATAGAATGGGATATGTATCGGCGCTCTACGAGTGGTTCTGGATTGAATCCTTCGCGTTATAGACCGGCTTACCAAAAACTGATGAGTTTGTATCGGCAATATGATGAATTGCCTCTTTTGGCTTATTTCTCCGACTCATTTCCTCACACACTGACTAATATTTCTTCTTTTGCTAAGATGCAAATGGCTGCAAACGGAACCACATTGCGTAATTTCGGATATTATCAGTGGGATAATGAAACGGCATGTGTGGAGATATGGCAAAGAAGATTGTTGAATTCCATGGCAAAATTGAAGCAACTGGAAGGGGATACGGATGTGTTTACCCGTGATGAGGTGGCGTTCGTTACAGACCGATTGAAGCGCTTTTCGAAAGTTCTTAATCGTGATATTTGTGATACTGCATTTGAAATCAATCAGTTTTTTTATCTGTTTGACGAAAATCAAAAACCGGAATTGTGGCTTCGTCTGGAGTCGGGGCAGGATATTAAGTTTGACAGACTGCCGGCAGGATATAAACGTTTATATTCTATTGTATTAGATTTGGCATATCGGGCTTATTTGTTGAATAGGAAACCGGATGTTGAACCAACGGGAGTAGCTATGATAGATGAGATTGACTTGCATTTACATCCTTCTCTTGAGGTAGAGGTTGTAGAACGTTTTACCCAAACGTTTCCCAACCTTCAATTTATAATGACTTCTCATTCTCCGCTGGTAATTAGTAACTTGTCATCGAAAGGGAATCAGAATAAGGTGTTCAGACTCGTGGCTGGTGAGAAGCGACCGCATGAGTTGCCTGACCTTTTTGGTGTGGATTATGATGATGTGTTGTTTGACTGGATGGGAGGAAGTCCTAGAAATGAAGAACTGGAATTTTTGAAATTTGCTATGAAACGGGCTCTGCAGATGGAAAATACACAACTGCAACTTATGAGGCGTAGGGAACTGGAGGATTTGTTGGGAAATGATAAGGCCTCACTTTTGATTGAGCAGTGGAAAAAAGAATGGCAGTGAGGTGACAAACATGTTTTGGATTGATAAGCATAATAAAAGGAAAAGGCGCAGAGGACATCAAATAGTGAATGCTTTCTTGCGTGAAGCTTGGAGTTCTTATGACAAAAAGTATGTAAATTGTACTTATGCCTCTTTTAAGAGGAATCGTAGAATGGAGGACTTGCTTTATGATGAACAGGGGGGATTCTGTTGCTATTGTATGAGGCATTTGGATAGGTATGCTCATACTTCCTTGGAGCATGTTATGCCTCATAATTCTGTAGACAAACAAAATAGGGCGGATTATAAAAAGATCAATTATTATAAGCGTTTTAATAAAACGTTTAACCGTTACGTATATTATATTCATTTGAATGGTTTGAAGCGGAGATGGCATGTGGGGGTGCCGTATCCTCATTTTTGTGCCTATGAAAATTTGGTCCTGTCGTGCGACGGAAGTCTTTTTACGGATGAGGATAATGCAAGGAATTGTCATCCGTCTAAAATCCACTTATGTTGTAATGAGTCTAGGGGAAATAGTAGGATTGTTCCGCTGTTTTTCATTCCAGGTATTGGCGATCTAATTATATACCATAGGGATGGAACGATTGGTATTTCTAAAGTTCTGACCTCTCCGGAACAGCAGAAAGCATTTTCGGAGTCTATTGATTGCTTGAAATTGGAGCACGAACGATTGCAGATTATTCGTCAGGTCTGGTTTTATATTGCTGCAAGTGGCCTTTACAATGCTGATCATGTAAAGGCTGCTGCTGATGATGAAGTGTTACGTCAAGAAATCATGATGGATAGTGGAATTCCAGGCAGATTAGTGAAACGTATAAAGCATCCTATCTATTGGTCGCTGCTATGTGACTATTTTTGGTTTTATTCTTATTTCAAGAATAGGTTGTGATTGGTTGATGATAAGTCTACTTGAGGTGCGTCAGGTATACCACGGCGCTGGATTTTGTAAAGACGGTTCCTGTGGTGCGGATTGTAAATAGAAAATAGTGCTTACATTTACATTTCATGCAAGCCCGGATGGTCGGTTATGGTGCCGATGATCCGGGCTTTTTTGTGTCGGTATGGTTTTTTTGAAATTTTATTTCTACAGATGTAGTCGGAAGTCGTCTTATCTCTACAGGGCGGAAAAGGGGGGTGGTATCTTTGCAGTGTGATTAAGAAATTAAAAATGAACCAACTTTAAAACTTAAATGTATGAACAGAACAGTGACTTATTCAGTGGTAGAGAGAAAGAATCCTAATACGCCGGAAGATCCGGGGAAATTTTATGCTCAGGTGCAGGCGCGTGGGGAAATGGGAATCCGTGAAATTGCGGAACGTATTCAGCGTGAGTGTACGTTGACGCGTGCGGATACCATCGCGGTGCTTACGGCACTGGAGGATGTGGTGAGTGAGGGTTTGCAGGGAGGCGAGATTGTGCGTCTGGGTGAACTGGGCTCGCTGCAGGTGAGTGTGAGCGGTCAGGGTGTAGAGAAGGAGGAGGAATATAATGATGGACTGATTGAGCGTAAGCGTATCTTGTTCCGTCCGGGACGTACCTTGCGTGATACGCTGAGTACCTTGTCGTTTGAACGTGTGGAGGTGAAACCGAAATCGAAGGGGAAAACGGAGGAGGAAGTTCTTTAGCAGGGGCAGGTGCTGACGGATGGCTGTAGGCCGACGGTCGTTTCGTGAGGTCTGACTGACGGCAGGCTCGGGGCCGGGGCTTGCCGGATTTCTTAAAGGATAGAGAGATGAAAGAGAGAGTGAAATGTTTTTTGGTCCGGTTGATGGAGTGTTTGATTTGCTTGCTTACCGGGCATGGTAAAGGAGGAGAGTGATGAGAAAGATTGATTTGATTGTGATTCATTGTACGGCTACGCGGATAGGGTGTCCGCTTTCGCCGGAGGCGCTCGACCGCATGCATCGTCAGCGTGGGTTTAACGGGTGTGGGTATCATTATTATGTGCGCCGTGACGGGATGATTTGTTCGATGCGTCCGGTGGAGCGTGTGGGGGCTCATGTGAAGGGTTTTAATGCGCATAGCATCGGGGTGGCTTATGAGGGTGGCTTGGATGCGAAGGGGAATCCGGCGGATACGCGTACGGAGGAGCAGAAGCATGCGCTGAGGGTGCTGGTCAGGGTGCTCCGGGAGGATTTCGGGGTGTCGGCTCACCGGGTGGTGGGGCACCGGGATTTGAGCCCGGATGTGAATGGTAACGGCGTGGTGGAGCCTGAGGAGTGGGTGAAGGTGTGTCCGTGTTTTGATGTGGCTTCGGCTGACTGGTGAGGACGACGGTCAGGGTGGAAGTAGGTGACTGGGAGGTCGGTTGCGGGGTGGCTTGGGCTGCCGCAGCCGGCCTCTTTTTGTTTGGGGTCTTTGACGTGTTGTGTGGAAGGGGGATGGGTGAGAAAAGGGGAGGGATGAGTGAAAAAAGAGATGTTTTTCTTGTGTAATCGGTTGGGATTTAGTAACTTTAAAGGAAAAAACTGAATGATGGAGAGGTTTGTTTTTGACGATGCAGAGGGGATGGGGGAGATTCCTTTCCGTTTCCGGATTTATCATAAGAGTGAGCTTTCGCAGCTGTATTTTCCGCAGTGTTCGACGAAGACGGCGTTGCAGAATTTGGGGCGGTGGATTAAGAAGTGTACGGAGCTGGAGGAGGCGTTGCTGGCTATCGGGTATGACAAGAACAGGAAGTATTATTTGCGGCCGGAGGTGGAATTGATTGTGAAGTTTCTGGGGGAACCGTAAGGGGAATAAAAACAAAATTCGTAACTTTGTCGCCGACTATCTGAAAATAACTTAAAACAAGATAAAAAGACAATGGAATTAGCAAGTAAGTATAACCCTGCCGATGTGGAGGGGAAATGGTACCAGTATTGGCTGGATAATAAGTTGTTTAGTTCGAAACCTGACGGACGTGAACCTTATACCGTGGTGATTCCTCCTCCTAATGTGACGGGGGTTCTCCACATGGGGCATATGCTTAATAATACGATTCAGGATATCCTGGTGCGTAGGGCGCGTATGATGGGTAAGAATGCGTGCTGGGTGCCGGGTACGGACCATGCTTCGATTGCTACGGAAGCGAAGGTGGTGGGTCGTCTGGCTCAGCAGGGTATCAAGAAGACGGATCTTTCGCGTGAGGAGTTTCTGAAGCATGCGTGGGCTTGGACGGAGGAACACGGGGGGATTATCTTGAAGCAGCTCCGCAAGCTGGGGGCTTCGTGTGACTGGGACCGTACGGCTTTCACTATGGATGAGACTCGAAGCAAGAGTGTAATCAAGGTGTTTGTGGATCTTTATAACAAGGGTCTGATTTACCGCGGGGTGCGTATGGTGAACTGGGACCCGAAGGCGCTTACGGCTCTCTCGGATGAGGAGGTGATTTATAAGGAGGAGCATAGCAAGTTGTATTATCTCCGCTATAAGGTGGAAGGGGATGCTGAGGGCCGCTATGCGGTGGTGGCTACTACTCGTCCGGAAACCATCATGGGGGATACGGCGATGTGTATCAATCCGAATGACCCGAAGAATGAATGGCTGAAGGGCAAGAAGGTGATTGTGCCGCTGGTGAACCGGGTGATTCCTGTGATTGAGGATGAGTATGTGGACATCGAGTTTGGTACGGGTTGCTTGAAGGTGACTCCTGCGCATGATGTGAATGACTATATGCTGGGCGAGAAGTATAACTTGCCTTCGATTGATATTTTTAATGATAACGGTACCATCAGTGAGGCTGCGGGTATGTATGTGGGCATGGATCGCTTTGAGGTGCGTGAGCAGATTGAGAAGGATCTGGCTGCGGCTGACTTGCTGGAGAAGGTGGAGCCTTATACGAATAAGGTGGGATTCTCGGAACGTACGAATGTGGCTATCGAACCGAAGCTTTCGATGCAGTGGTTCTTGAAGATGCAGCATTTTGCTGATATGGCTCTTCCGCCGGTGATGGAGGATCAGCTGAAGTTTTATCCGGCGAAGTATAAGAATACGTATCGTCACTGGATGGAGAATATCAAGGACTGGTGTATCAGCCGTCAGTTGTGGTGGGGGCATCGTATTCCGGCGTATTTCTTGCCTGAAGGTGGTTTCGTGGTGGCTGAAACTCCGGAGGAGGCTCTGGAACTGGCTCGCAAGAAGACGGGACGTGGGGATTTGCAGTTGAGTGAGCTGCGTCAGGATGATGACTGCCTGGATACGTGGTTTTCTTCATGGCTCTGGCCGGTTTCGCTGTTTGATGGTATCAATCATCCGGGTAATGAGGAGATTCAGTATTATTATCCTACGGCTGACTTGGTGACGGGTCCGGATATTATTTTCTTCTGGGTGGCTCGTATGATTATGGCGGGTTATGAGTATATGGGTGAAATGCCGTTCCGTAATGTGTATTTCACGGGTATCGTACGTGATAAAATCGGACGTAAGATGTCGAAATCGCTGGGTAACTCGCCTGATCCGCTGGACTTGATCGACCGTTACGGTGCCGACGGGGTGCGTATGGGTATGATGTTGTCGGCTCCTGCGGGGAATGATATTCTCTTTGATGATGCGCTGTGTGAACAGGGCCGTAACTTTAACAATAAGATCTGGAATGCGTTCCGTCTGGTGAAGGGATGGCAGGTGGATGACTCGATTGAGCAGCCTGTGCATGCGAAGCTGGCTGTGGACTGGTTTTATAACGTGATGGCGCTGGCTACGGCTGAGGTTGAGGATTTGTTTGCGAAGTATCGTTTGAGTGAGGCGCTGATGCTGGTTTACAAGTTGTTCTGGGACGAGTTTTCAAGCTGGTATCTGGAGATGGTGAAACCGGCTTATGGTCAGCCTATCGACCGCAAGACGTATGAGGCTACGCTGCACTTGTTTGATGTGTTGCTCCGTCAGTTGCATCCGTTTATGCCGTTTATCACAGAGGAACTGTGGCAGCATCTGGCTGACCGCAAGCCGGGTGAGAGTATCATGATGGCTCCGGTGGAACAGTTCAAGGATACGGATGTGAAGGCGGCTCAGGAGCTTTGCAAGACTTTCGATCAGCTGAAGGAGGTGATTGCGGGTATCCGTACCATCCGTCTGCAGAAGAATATTGCGCAGAAGGAGGCTCTTGAGCTGTTGGTTCTGGGTGAGAATTCGGGCTTGGCTGCTTTCGACTCGGTTATCAATAAGATGGCGAACTTGACGGGTATGACGGTTGTAGATAAGAAGCCTGAAAGTGCGGCTTCGTTTATGGTGGGTACTACGGAGTATTTCGTTCCGCTGGGTAACTTGATTGATGTGGAAGAGGAGCTGAAGAAGCTGGAGGCTGAACTGAAGTATCAGGAGGGTTTCTTGCAGAGTGTGCTTAAGAAATTGAGTAACGAGAAGTTTGTGAGCAAGGCTCCTGCTAATGTCATTGAAATGGAACGCAAGAAGCAGGCGGATGCGGAATCGAAGATTGCTTCGCTGAAGGAGCGTATTGCGGCATTGTCGTGAGTTTAATTGATGAGTTGATGAGTTGACGGGTTGATAAGTTGACGAGTTGACGAGGATTTTATAGAGACGAGTTGATGAGGTTTTTAGGGACCTTGTCAACTCGTCTTCTTATTTCCTTATCTTGTTATCTACGCAAAAAAAACGGGAGGCACTCTCATCGCTGAGAATACCTCCCTGATCGGGTTCTTTAAGAGAGAATTAATAGACGCCCTCACGAGTGTCCCACCACATGGGTTTTCCCCAAAGGTTATCGACTACTTCGGCGTTATAAGGAGCGTTGTTTGCCTTGTTGAGGTTGAGCTCGGTTGCCGGGTAGGGGGAGCGCAAGGGGGGTACGTTGTGGTTTTTATACTGGGTACGTCCCGGTGCGATATAGTTGTTTTCGGGTACTCCGGTACGGCGGTAGAGTGACCAGCCTTCCATGGCTTGCTTGAACATGGCTACCCATTCTTCGTACCAGATGGTTTTAAGTGTGTTGTCGAATTTTCCCTTGCCTGCAAGGTAGGTGGCTGTGGCTGTCTCGTCGACTCCGTTTTCTTCCATGGAGAAGCGTACGGCTTTTGTGTAGTTGGTGACTGCATCGCCGTAAGTTCCGGTGTTATAGTTCAGCATGGCTGCTTCGGCTATGTGGAAGTAGACTTCGGCTACGCGCATCCAGGGAGAGAATCCTCCGAGGTCTTGTCCGTATTTGTATCCCCAGGTGGAGTAGCGTTTGGCTACGGCATTGCTTGCGGCTCCGATGGTGTATCCGCGGTAGACGGGGTGGCCGTCGGTGTAGTCTTCATCGCCTTTGGTCTGGCTGGAAGGGGTAGGGGTGCAATAGACGGAGATACGCGGGTCGGCATGGTCGAGCAGGTTATTGACCATGACATCGGATGCGCAGTATTCGCTCTTGCGGGTGCGGTACTGGTCGGCTATCGGCTCGTAGTAGTTGGAGTCGGAGCCTTGCCACCAGAAGAAGGCATTGTCATCGTTGGAATCCATGACGGGGTAACGGTCGGGGTTGCCGAGGATTTCTTCTACGGTAGTCTTTGCCAGTTCAGGACTGACTTCCGAGATGCGGATGGCAAGACGCAGACGCAGGGAGTTGCAGTATTTTCTCCACTTGGTGATGTCGCCGCGGAAGAGCAGGTCGCCTTCGGAGATGTCGCCGGTGGCTGCATCGTCGGCAAAGCTGTCGGCTGCTTCTTTCAGCTTGGCGAGCATGGCGGGGTAAATCTGTTCCTGTGTGTCGTATTTCGGGGTGAGGATACCGCTTTCCATACGGACTGCATCGCTGTAAGGCACGTCACGCCAGCGGTCGGTGGCTATCTGGATGAGGGTAACTTCCATGACTTTTGCCACATTAAGTATATTGATGTTTTTTTCGGCGTTGCGCTGTATGTCCATCACATTGTTCAGGATGCGGTACACGTAAGCCCAGTTGTTGTCTTGTATGCCGGTACGGTAGTTGTAACGGGCTTCATCGATGTAGCTCATCTTTGCCACATAGCCGCAGAAGCTCATCGGTTCGTCCATGGCAAACCAGCGGTCGTAGAAGCGGTAGGAGGTGGAATAGATGGAGTAGGCAAGCAGGTTGTCGTTGGGTACTTTGGCTGCATTGTCGGGGTCTCTGTTTATTTCATCGAACGAGCTGGTACATCCGGCTGTGCTCCACATGAGACTGCCTGCCAGGAGTGTCATCGCAATTTTTCTGATATTTCTTTTCATGTTTTTTTCTGCTTTTTCAGTTTTCCAATTTGTTTTTTCACACGTGTGTTGTTCCTTACTCTCAGAAGGTGAGTCCTACTTTCAGACCGAAGCTGCGGCTGGGTGGATAGGCGTTGGATTCAAATCCTACATCGCCGTTCTTTGAGCCGGTGGTTGATTCGGGGTCGAGGTGGGTCAGGTTTGAACTGTGTACCCACAGGAGGGCAAGGTTGGTGCCTACCAGCGAAATCTTAGCCGACTTGATGAAGCTGTTTTTCAGCAGGCTCTTCGGGAAGGTGTATGAAAGATGTGCTTCACGCAGCTTGAGGTAGGATCCGTCGAATACAGACATCTGGCAGATGGTATAGAAATTGGCGAAGAAGTCTTCGGCATTGACGGCTACATCGTTGATCTTTCCGTCGGCTGTCTTGAATACCTTATCGGTGAGTACGTTCTTTCCGGCAATGACTCCGTTTTCACGGATGTCGCCTGCTGCGGTATAGTCGTAGATACCGGTTTGTGAACCGAAGGCTTGTGAGATGGAGTAAACATCGCCTCCTTTGCGGAAGTCGAGCAGGAAGCCGAAGCTCCAGTCTTTATAGGTGAACTCATTGCTCCATCCGGCGAGCCAGTCGGGAGTTACGTTTCCAATTTCTTTTCCTGTTTCATATTTCGGCATACCGTTTTCTACAAGGATGGATCCGTCTTCATTATATACGTATCCGGTTCCTACCAGTGTACCCCAGCTCTTGCCTACCATGGCGTAGTTTTTACAGCTCCAGCTGCTGCCGATTTCATAGGCATCGAGCTTCTGCCCGGTTACGGGGTCGGAGTAGAGTTCGTCAATGCGGCTCTTATCTTTCGACCAGTTGAAGGTGGTGGTCCAGCTGAATCCTTTCGGATTGCGGAAGATATCGGCAGATAACTGGATTTCTACTCCCTTGTTGCTGATTTTACCGGCATTGATGTACATGGCGTTATATCCGGTGGCAGTGGAAAGGTTGGCTTGCATAATCTGGTCGGTAGTGGTTTTCTGATAATACGCACCGTCGAAGTGGATGCGGTTATCGAGGAAGTTGGCTTCCAGACCGATTTCCCATGTTTTCACCATTTCAGGACGCAGGTTTTGTGCGGGGTAGGTGGTGGGGTTGTAATACAGGGTGGTTCCATCGAACGGAGCCGACAATACTGAGTAATACGCATTGGATACGTAGGGGTCGGTAGCGTTACCAATCTTTGCCCATCCTCCGCGGAGTTTCAGGAAGTTCAACCACTTGCCGTTGGTCAGCATCGGGAGGGTTTCGGTTACAATCCAGCTACCGCTGAATGAGGGGTAGAAGAAGGCATCCTTGATGGTAGAATCCCAGTCATTGCGTACGCTGATGTCGGCATACAGCTGGTTTTTCCATCCTAAAGACAGGTTGGCATAGACTGAATTTGAACGGCGGGTGTTATGGTTTTCTGATGTGTAGGCATTGCCTTTGGCATTGGCTACGGTGTATACACCTGGTACGGTCAGTTCGTCAGCTCCCAGCGTCTTGATTTCGTAAGTGTAGTCGCGATAGTTGGCTCCGGCAAGGGCGTTTACATTGAAATCGCCGAACTGCTTGGTGAAGTAAGCAATGAAGTCGGCATTGGTTTCGGTAGCACGGCGGTCATAGTCGCGGAAATATCCGTCAGGATAGTCAATGCTCCATTCTACGTTGGAGAGTTGGTTTGAATCGTAGTGGTCGAATCCGAGTCGTCCTTCAAACTTCAGCCAGTCGGTGGGCTTGATAAAGATAGAGGTCTTTCCGTAGAAACGGTCGCGCACGTATTTGTTCAGGTTGTGGTTGAGTACCCAATAGGGGTTTACGGTGTATGCCTGTTGCCAGTTGTAATGGGTATAGTTGCCAAACTCGTCTTTCTGGTCGTAGTTCTGTTTCAAGTCGTCCATGTCAATCTGACGGCCGTGCCACTGGAGTAGTGACTGCAATACGTTTCTCTGGTCGTAGCCTGTTCCCGGAAGGTTGTTGCTCTTGGTGCGGATGAAATTGGCTGCCAAGTTGAATTCAAGGTATTTGTTTACATCCATCCGGGTATTGACTGCAGCCGAATAACGTTTCTGGTCGGTGTTCGGGGTGGTACCCTTCTGGTCGCGGAAGCCGAGAGATACACGGGTGGAACTCTTTTCGGTGGTGGCGGTCAGTGAGATGACGTGGTTTTGTGAATAGCCGATGTTGAAGAAATCCTTGATGTTGTCGGGCTGTGAAACCCACGGAGTGGCTTGGCGTACACCATCGACTACGGGACTGTTATACTGCGGAATCATCAGTCCGATGTCGAGACGCGGACCCCATGATTCGTCGGCATTGTCATTGACTCCGTTTCCGGCACCATCATAATAAGAATAGCCATGCTGTACGGCGAAATCCTGATAGCTCATGGTTTTGCTATAGCCTGATGCTTTCCAGTCGAATTCGCTGCCGTAATAACCCTGACCGTATTTGTTCTGCAGCTTGGGCAGGTTGTAAATCTGGTCGACTGTGAAGCTGCCGTCGTAAGACACTTGTATGCCTTTGTCTTTCTTGCCCGACTTGGTGGTGATGAGGATGACTCCGTTACCGGCACGCATACCGTAGAGGGCAGCCGAACCTCCTTTCAACACGGAGATTGAGGCGATGTCTTCGGGGTTGATGTCGTTCAGACCCGAACCCAAGTTGACAGCAGAACCGGTTCCGTTATCGTTCTGGATGGGCACACCATCGACTACAATCAGCGGAGAGTTATCTCCGAAGGAAGAGTTACCGCGGATGACAATGTTCTGTGAAGCACCTACCTGTCCACCTTGTGAGGTAATCTGGATACCTGCCACCTTACCCGAAAGGGAGTTGGCTACATTCAGCTGACCGGCTTGGGTGATTTCATCGGATTTTACTTCCTGCAGGGCATATCCCAGGGCTTTCTTCTCGCGCGAGATACCCATGGCGGTTACGACGACCTCATCGAGGGTCTTGGCATCGGACTTCAATACTACCTGGAGGGTTCCCGGCTGGATGGTTACTTCCTGAGATACCATTCCTACATAGGAAATAATCAGGGTGGTAGCCGAGGATGGTACATTGGGGATGGTAAAGTCTCCCATGATTCCGGTGATGGTTCCTGTGTTAGTACCTTTAACTAATACCGACGCACCGATTACGGGTTCGCTGTCGTCGGCGGAAGTTACGACACCTGTCACTGTGACAGTTTGCGCCATTGCCAGACTCCAGCTTATAAAGAAACTGGCTAACAGTATTAACATTCTCTCTTTCATAAAGACTCTTTTTTAATTATACAATAACAATCATTAGATTTTCTAAGCATCTTTTCTCTTTCTTTATCGCAAAGGTAACTATATTTTCTAAAAACAAACAAAAATTCAATAAAAATAGTGATTCGCTATCGTTTTTATAGATATAAATCAATGAACGGACGGGGTTTGATATAATAAAATGAATATTTATGCCTGTTTTAAATAACAAAAAGGAACAAAAAGAGGGGTGTATGATTTTTTAGTGTGATGGTATTAACATGTGTTTGCTGTTTGAAACAATTATATGGTATGTATGATTATGTCAGAGGAAAGCAGGGAAAGGCTGATGGAAGGTAAATAGTGTATCGGGGAAGGAGGAAATAAAAAAGAATTTGTCAAAAAGGTATGGTGATGGCTTTTTTTATGTAAATTTGTCGGGTAAAACAAAGAAAAATCAAACATGCATACCAGACAAGAACAAAAGGAAGCCTTCGGGCGGTTGCTTGACGTGCTTGATGAATTGCGCGTGAAGTGTCCTTGGGACAGAAAGCAGACGAATGAGAGTCTGCGCCCCAATACAATAGAAGAGGTGTATGAATTGGCCGATGCGCTGATGAAGAACGACCGGATGAATATCTGCAAAGAACTGGGCGACGTGTTGCTGCACGTGGTGTTTTATGCCAAGATAGGAAGTGAAACGGGAGACTTTGATATAAAAGATGTGTGCGACAAGTTGTGCGACAAGCTGATTTTCCGCCATCCGCATGTGTTCGGTGAGGTGAAGGCTGATACGGCTGAACAGGTTACCGAGAACTGGGAACAGATTAAGCTGAAGGAAAAGGACGGAAACAAATCGGTGTTGAGTGGGGTGCCTGATGCACTGCCTGCCTTGATTAAGGCTTACCGCATCCAGGATAAGGCGCGTAATGTGGGTTTCGACTGGGAAGAGCGTACGCAGGTATGGGAGAAGGTGAAAGAGGAAATTGCCGAATTTGAGCAGGAAGTGGACCGGATGGACAAAGAGAAAGCGGAAGCTGAATTCGGGGATGTGATGTTCAGCTTGATTAATGCTGCCCGCCTGTATAAGATTAATCCGGACAATGCACTGGAACGTACGAACCAGAAGTTTATCCGCCGCTTTAATTACCTGGAGGCGCATACCATTAAGGAGGGACGTAACTTGAAGGATATGACGCTGGAGGAAATGGATGCCATCTGGAATGAGGCGAAGAAGCTGGAGAAGAATGAGGAATGAAGGATAAACTCAAAAGCTCAAAAACTTAAACAATGAAACAACGATCTTTTAAACTGTTTATGCTGCTGGTTCTGACCCTCTGTGTCATGACCGCACGCGCTGCCGATATAGAAGTCTTGAACAAGCTGAAATCGCTGCCGGGAGTAACGCAAGTGGATACGCTTGCCAGCAAGCACTATGCAAATAAATATGTGATGTATATCGACCAGCTGTTGGACCCGGCTCATCCCGAAGTGGGGAGCTTCAAGCAGCGGGTTATCTTGGCTCATGTGGGCTATGACCGTCCTACGGTATTGGTGACGGAAGGCTATGATGCCAATTATGCCGTTAATCCGAACTATAAAGAAGAACTGTCAGTATTGCTTAATGCCAATCTGGTGTTTGTGGAATACCGCTATTTCGGAGAGTCGATGCCGCAGCCTTGTAACTGGGCTTATCTGACGGTGAAGAATTCGCTGGCCGACCTGCATCGGGTGAATATCACCTTCCGTAACCTTTATTCGGGCAAGTGGGTGGCTACCGGTATCAGCAAGGGCGGACAGACTACGATGTTTTACCGTTCGTATTATCCGGATGATGTGGATGTATCGGTTCCTTATGTAGCTCCGCTGAACCAGTCGCTGGAGGACGGACGGCATGAGGTGTTCCTGAGCGAAAAGGTGGGTACGGCTAAGGAGCGCAAGGCGGTGGAAGAGGCGCAGCTTACGCTGCTGAAACGGAAGCAGGCTTTGCTCCCTATGCTGGCTGCTTACTGCAAGGAGAAAGGGTATACTTTCCGGGTTCCGCTGGAAGAGGTGTTCGACTACTGTGTGCTGGAGTATGCTTTTGCTCTGTGGCAGTGGGGCACGCCGGTGGCAAATATTCCTTCGGAAAAAGACTCCGACAAGGTATGGTTTGATTATCTGATTGCCATCAATGCGCCCGATTATTTTTCACAGCAGTCTCCTTTCCCTTCTTTCAATGTGCAGGCTGCCAAGGAATTGGGCTATTACGGCTATGATGTGGAACCGTTTAAGGCTTATCTCAGCATTGCTACGGCAAAGGATTATCTGCGGCGGGTGATGCTTCCTGAAGAGCTGGATGATTTGACCTTTGACGATGCGCTTTATCGCCATACGGTGGATTTCCTGAAAAACGAAGACCCGAAGATGATTTATATTTACGGTGAAAACGACCCGTGGACGGCATCGGGGGTGACTTGGCTGGAGGGAAAGAAAAACATTCATGTGTTTGTGCATCCGCGCGGAAGTCATTCTACCCGCATTGCTACATTCAGCGAGAAGAAACAGCGCGAAATCAAGTCGCTGCTGGAAGACTGGCTGGATGTGAAACTGAAATAATCAGTCTACTTTATAATCAATCACTAAACGAAGGATAAAATGAACAAGACAATTATTACTGTAGTGGGTAAGGATGCGGTGGGTATCATTGCCCGTGTGTGTACGTATCTGGCTGAAAACCATGTGAACATTCTGGATATTACGCAGACCATTGTGCAGGGGTATTTCAACATGATGATGATTGCCGATGCTGCTGAACTTGACAAGCCTTTTGAGGAGGCGGTAAACGAACTGACTGCACTGGGGGAAGAACTGGGTGTGCAGGTGAAATGGCAGCGTGAAGATATTTTTAATAAAATGCACCGAATTTAAGCAAACGCTATGATACATATTTCTGAGGTTATCGAAACCAACAAGATGATTGAGCGCGAGAATCTGGACGTGCGTACCATTACGATGGGAATCAATCTGCTGGACTGTGCAGACAGCCGGCTGGATGTGCTCTGTGAGAATATATACCGTAAAATCACGACCTTGGCAAAAGACTTGGTCAAGACGGGTGAGGAGATTTCGAAGGAATATGGTATTCCTATCGTGAACAAGCGCATCTCTATTACTCCGGTTGCCTTGGTGGGAGGTACTGCTTGTCAGTCTCCTGAAGATTATGTGCAGATAGCCCGTACGCTCGACCGGGCTGCAGCCGAGCTGGGGGTGAACTTCATTGGTGGTTATTCGGCTATCGTATCGAAAGGCATGAGCCGCAGTGACGAGTTGCTGATCCGTTCTATTCCGCAGGCACTGGCTTGCACGGAACGCATCTGCAGTTCGGTAAATGTGGGCTCAACCAAGACGGGCATCAATATGGATGCGGTGCGGCTGATGGGCGAAATCATCAAGGAAACGGCGGAACTGACGAAGGAGCGTGATTCGCTGGGATGTGCCAAGCTGGTGGTGCTCTGCAATGCGCCCGATGATAATCCGTTTATGGCGGGTGCTTTTCATGGCGTATCAGAAGCGGATGCTATTATCAATGTAGGTGTAAGCGGTCCGGGGGTGGTGAAATATGCATTGGAACAGATCCGGGGAGAAAACTTCGAGGTGCTGTGTGAAACCATCAAGCGTACGGCGTTTAAGATTACCCGTGTGGGACAGCTGGTGGCTCAGGAGGCGTCACGCCGGCTGGGAATTCCGTTTGGCATTATCGACCTCTCGCTGGCTCCTACGCCGGCTGTAGGCGACAGTGTGGCAGAAATCTTGCAGGAAATCGGGCTGGAACATCCGGGAGCTCCGGGTACTACTGCTGCTTTGGCTTTGCTGAACGATCAGGTGAAAAAAGGCGGTGTGATGGCTTCGTCGTATGTAGGCGGACTGAGCGGTGCCTTTATTCCGGTGAGTGAAGACCAGGGTATGATTGATGCGGTAGAAGCCGGTGCACTGACCCTGGAGAAACTGGAGGCGATGACCTGTGTATGTTCGGTGGGACTCGATATGATTGCCATTCCGGGAAGTACATCGGCTGCTACGATTTCGGGCATGATTGCCGATGAATCTGCCATCGGTATGATTAACCAGAAGACTACGGCGGTGCGTATCATTCCGGCAGTGGGCAAGGAGGCTGGCGATACGGTAGAGTTCGGCGGACTGCTGGGCTATGCTCCGGTGATGCCGGTGAACCGTTTCAGCTGTGAGGCTTTCGTAACGCGTGGCGGACGTATTCCGGCTCCGATACACAGTTTCAAGAACTGATAACTGCGATGTGAGTATAAAAAGATAAACGCCAGAACTTCTGCTTTCAAGAAGTTCTGGCGTTGCTGTCCTGCAAAACTCCGGAAATCTGGCGGAACCTTCTATCTTTGCATCTGTATTCGCAAGAAAATGACCCGGATGATGATTTTTCTGCCCCATAAGGAGTGGTAAGTGCTGATTAATCTCTAAATTTGCCTGAGCCATGGATGCAGGTTGTCTTTGGCGAAACTGAACGATATACGATTTTTATGATGACAAATTATTTAGATGAACTGAACGAAAGTCAGCGTGCAGCGGTGCTTTATTGTGACGGACCTTCACTGGTGATTGCCGGGGCCGGATCGGGAAAGACCCGTGTGCTGACCTATAAAATAGCTTATTTGCTCGATCAGGGATACGAACCCTGGTCGGTGCTGGCACTGACATTTACCAATAAGGCAGCGCGTGAAATGAAGGAGCGTATTGCCCGGCAGGTGGGAGCAGAGCGGGCTCGTTCGTTGTGGATGGGAACCTTCCACTCGGTGTTTTCGCGGATTTTGCGTACCGAGGCAGAGACGATCGGTTTTCCGCCTCACTTCACCATTTATGATGCTTCCGATTCGAAGAGTCTCATCAAGGCGATTATCAAGGAGATGGGGCTGGATGAGAAGACGTATAAGCCGGGTTCGGTGCAGAGCCGTATCAGCAATGCCAAGAACCATCTGGTGAGTCCGGAGGCTTATGCTTCTTGCCGTGAGATGGTGGAGAATGATCAGGCTGCCAAGATGCCGCTGGTAAGGGAAATCTATACCCGTTACTGGGAACGTTGCCGGCAGAGCGGGGCGATGGACTTTGATGATTTGCTGGTTTATACGTATCAGCTGTTTAAGCAGCATCCGGATGTGTGTGCCCGGTATGCCGAGCGTTTCAAATACATCCTGGTGGATGAGTATCAGGATACCAACTTTGCCCAGCATAGCATCGTGTTGCAGCTTACCGGACTGCACCGCCGGGTGTGTGTGGTGGGCGATGATGCGCAGAGTATCTATTCGTTCCGAGGGGCAAACATCGATAATATACTGAAGTTTACGCAACTCTATAAAGATGCCCGGCTTTTTAAGCTGGAACAGAACTACCGCTCTACGCAGACCATTGTAAAGGCTGCCAATAGCTTGATTGCCAAAAACCGGGAGCAAATCCGCAAGGAGGTGTTCTCTGAGAAAAAGGTGGGCGACCCCATTCAGGTGCTGAATGCTTACAGTGATGTGGAAGAAGGAGAGATTGTCGCCAATAAGCTGGTGCAGCTTCACGTGCGCGAAGGTTATGCTTACGATGATTTCGCCATTCTTTATCGCACCAATGCACAGAGCCGTATCTTTGAGGAGGCACTCCGCAAGCGCATGTTGCCTTACCGCATTTACGGGGGATTGTCGTTTTACCAGCGCAAGGAAGTAAAGGATGTGATTGCTTATTTCCGTCTGGCTGTAAACCCCAACGATGAGGAGGCGTTCAAGCGTGTGTTGAATTATCCGGCAAGAGGAATCGGAGATACCACACTGGGCAAGTTGGTTGCAGCTGCTTCGCAGGCAAAGGTAAGCTTGTGGGAGGTGCTGAATGACCCCTTGACTTACGGACTTGCCATTAATAAAGGGACGCATACCAAACTGCAGAATTTCCGTTCGCTGGTTCAGGGCTTTGTGGAAGCTGCCGAACAGAAAGATGCGTATGAACTCGGACAGGATATTGTGCGACGTTCGGGCATCATGGCAGATATTACCCAAGACCGTTCGCCGGAGAATCTGAGCCGGCAGGAGAACATTGAAGAGTTGATTAACGGTATGAACGTGTTTTGCGACTCGCGGAAGGAAGAAGGAAATACCCATATTTATCTCACCGATTATCTGTCGGAGGTGGCTCTGCTGACCGACCAAGACAGCAAGGAGGATGAAAACCAGCCTAAGATTACGCTGATGACCACTCACTCTGCCAAGGGACTGGAGTTTAAGAATGTATTTGTGGTGGGCATGGAAGAGGGGTTATTCCCCAGCCTGATGTCCGACTCTCCCCGTGCGCTTGAGGAAGAACGCCGTTTGTTTTATGTGGCACTTACCCGTGCCGAAGAGCATTGTTTCCTTTCGTATGCCAAGAGTCGCTTCAAGTTTGGAAAGATGGAATTTGGTCGCCCCAGCTGCTTCCTGAAAGACATTGATAGCCGTTACCTCAGCTTGCCTCAGGGAGAGGTGCTGACACGGCAGATAGAAGAGGGAGTGAACCGTTTCCGCCGTGACTCATCGGGAGGGTATGGAACTGCCGTTTCTGCTGCTTCTGCTGCTTCTTCTGCGCACGGACGGACGTATGAACGCACTTATGAGCGTCCGGTGCGTGAGGAAGGACCATCGATGTTTGATGGAGGAGAAATTCCTCAAGAGCCTCATCGCTTTGTGAAACCGGCTCCTCAGCGTACCTTGCGTAAGGTTTCTTCTGCTGTATCGGCCTCATCGGCTACGGGAGGAAGTGCTCCTGTATCGGCAGGTCAGTTGATAGAGCATGAACGCTTCGGGCGTGGAGAGATTATCCGCGTGGAAGGTACGGGAGACAACTGTAAGGCTACCGTGCGTTTCCAGCATGCAGGCGAGAAGCAACTCTTGCTGAAGTTTGCCCGCTTTAAGGTAGTGGAATAAGCGGTGCTGTTTTTCAGCAGACTAGGCTTGAAATGAAGAATGATGAATGAAGAATGATGGATGAAGAATATAAGTGATAAGTCAACTGTTTTCTGAAGCCTAGTTATCTGAGAACCCAAAAACTCAAGAACTTAAAAAACCAAAAACTCAAGAACTCAAAAAATAATGCTAATCCCCAACCAAGTACCCACACCATGCTACGTCATGGAAGAAGAACTGCTCAGAAAAAACCTGAGCTTGATTAAACACGTGGCAGACACTGCCGGAGTAGAAATCATATTAGCCTTCAAGGCCTTTGCCATGTGGAAGTCGTTTCCCATATTCCGTGAATACATCCGTTACACCACAGCCAGTTCGGAATATGAGGCACGCCTCGCTTTCGAGGAGTTCGGCAGTAAGGCACATACCTATTCACCGGCTTATACGGAGGCTAACTTTCCGGCTTTTATGCGCTACAGCAGCCACATTACGTTTAACTCGCTCTCACAGTTTCATCGTTTCTATCCGATGACGAAAAGCGCAGACGAGCCTGTTTCATGCGGTTTGCGTGTGAATCCTGAATACTCGGAAGTAGAAGTGGAGCTCTATAACCCCTGCGCTCCGGGAACCCGTTTCGGAGTTACAGCCGACTTGCTGCCGGAGGTATTGCCTGAAGGACTGGAAGGCTTTCACTGCCATTGTCACTGCGAATCGTCATCGTATGAGCTGGAACGTACCCTACAACATATTGAGGCGCGTTTCTCACGCTGGTTCCCTCAGCTGAAGTGGCTGAATCTGGGGGGAGGTCACCTCATGACCCGTGCCGATTACGATGTCAATCACCTGATTCATTTGCTGAAAGGACTGAAAGCACGCTATCCGCATCTGCAAATCATACTTGAACCCGGTTCGGCATTTACCTGGCAGACCGGTACACTGGTGTCATCGGTGGTGGATGTAGTGGAGAGCCGCGGTATACGCACTGCGATTCTTGATGTGAGCTTTACCTGCCATATGCCCGACTGTCTGGAGATGCCATACCAGCCCCGTGTGCGTGGAGCTGAGTCACTTCCGGCAGAAGCCGTCAAGACGGCTCAGGCAGGCGACTTTATCTATCGTCTGGGAGGAAACAGCTGCTTGAGCGGTGATTATATGGGAAGCTGGCGCTTCGATCATGAACTGCAGGTGGGTGAACGCATCGTCTTTGAAGACATGATTCATTACACCATGGTCAAAACCAATATGTTCAACGGCATTCATCACCCGTCGGTAGCCTTGCTTCATGCCGATGGCGAGGTGGAGGTGTACCGCACCTTCGGTTACGAAGATTACCGCGACCGCATGTGCTGATTTTCCAGCACCGGATGATGCCGCAGGCTGAGCAACATCAGTCCCCCGAAAGTAAGCAGTCCGTTCACCATCAGCATCTCATAGCCAAAGCGATAGCCGGTGGTGGCGGATACGAAAGAATCGGTGAGATAGCAGATGACCGGTGAGGCTATGGCTACATACGGCACATAGCGTCCGCGGGGAATGCGCCGGGTAAACAGACCGAATGCAAACAGTCCCAGAAGCGGACCGTACGTATAAGAGGCAAGCACATAAATCGTATCAATGACGCTTGAACTGCCAATGGCTTCAAACACCAGCATGCAGCTGATGAATAAGGCTGAGATGCCCAGATGAACCCATTTACGGATGCGTTGTGCCTGTTCTTCGCCATACCGGCCGATGTTCAGCAAGTCGATGCAGCAGCTGGTGGTCAAGGCTGCGAGGGCAGAGTCGGCACTCGAAAAGGCAGCCGCAATGATACCGATGGTGAAAAGTATCAGTACCACATATCCTAAATGACCTCCGGCAGCAAAGAGCGGAAGCATGTCATCGCCTTTGGCAGGAAGTGTCAGGCCGATTTGCGGGGCGGCAATGAGCAATAAGATTCCAAGCGAAAGAAACAGCAGATTAACCGGGACGAATGAAAATCCGTAGACATACATGTTTTTCTGGGCAGCACGCAGGTTGCGGCAAGAAAGATTCTTCTGCATCATGTCCTGATCAAGTCCTGTCATGACAATGGTGATAAAGATTCCGCTGAAAAACTGCTTGAAGAAGTTCTGTTTCGACTGCCAGTCATCGAATACAAAGATACGGCTGTATTCACTCTCGCTCACCATGCGGGCAGCCCCTGTAAGGTCGGTTCCCAGCAGCGAAGCCACCTGTACGATGATGATTCCCAGTGCCCCCAGCAGGCAGAGCGTCTGCAGGCTGTCGGTCCACACAATGGTGCGGATGCCGCTCTTCCGCGTGTACAGCCAGATTAAGATCACTGTGCCGATGGCTGTTACGGCAAAGGGAACATGATAAGCATCGAACACATAATGCTGGAGAATGAGGCAAACCAGATACAGGCGGGCGGCAGCTCCCAGCAGCTTGGAGAGGAAGAAAAAAGAAGCCCCCGTTTTATAAGCCTCTTTGCCGAAACGCTGTTCCAGATAGGTGTAGATAGAAGTGAGGTTCAGCCGGTAATAGAGCGGAAGCAATATGTGAGCGATAATCAGATAACCGACAAAGAAGCCCATACAGGTCTGCATATACGTCATATCAATCGATTTTACCATACCCGGCACCGAGACAAAGGTCACACCTGAGAGTGAGGCACCTATCATGCCGAAGGCAACGATGAACCAGGGCGACTGGCGGTTGCCCCGGAAGAACGCATCATTGTCGGTATGATGGCTGGCAGTAAGGCGTGAAATAAAAAGTAGCAATCCGAAGTAAAGGACTATGGTGAGGAGAATAAAAATACCGTTCATGTTTTTTCTTACGTTGGTTTCAAAATTCAGAGCGGTAAAGATACGGCTTTTTTGCCGAATGGGAACCATCTGTGGGGTAGAGATACCAATAAAAACGTTATCTTTGCACGCTGGAAACAATAACAGGAAACATTAACAGGTAAAAATGAATCAACAATATCCATCGGTTTTGCTGGAAAAGGCAGTGGGCGAGTTTGCCAAACTTCCCGGTATCGGACGTAAAACAGCCATGCGTCTGGTGTTGCATCTGCTGCGGCAGAATACAGATGCAGTAGAGGCGTTTGGCCATGCGATGATAACTCTGAAACATGAAGTGAAATACTGCAAGGTATGTCATAATATATCGGATACAGATGTATGCCGTATCTGCTCCAATCCGGGACGTGACGCATCGACCGTGTGTGTGGTCGAGAATATCCGCGATGTGATGGCGGTAGAAAATACCCAGCAGTTTAAGGGACTCTATCATGTATTGGGCGGAGTGATTTCGCCTATGGACGGCATCGGTCCTTCTGATCTGGAAATTGAGAGCTTGGTGGAGCGGGTGAAAAGCGGGGTAGTGAAAGAGGTGATTTTGGCATTGAGCTCAACCATGGAGGGAGATACCACCAATTTCTTTATCTTCCGGAAGCTGTGCAGTTTTGATGTGAAGCTCACAGTGATTGCCCGGGGAATTTCTATCGGTGATGAACTGCAGTATACGGATGAAGTCACGCTGGGACGGTCTATCGTGAACCGTATTGCTTTTACCGGAACGATGTAAATAAAACATCGTCTGCTCGTCGCCTGACACTTCATCAACTAAAAAAAGAAAGAAAAATATGGAAAAAGAACTGAACCGTTTGCTGCGTTGCTTACGTATGGAATACGCATTGTTATGGATAGGAGTAGGCTTGCTGGTGCTTCTCTATGAAACCGACTGCTTGCCGCAGGGCGTTTTGATAGAAGATGCTCAAGCCGATTATGCAATGCAGGTTGCCGGCATCTTGCTGGCTGTAAGTATGATTCCCATTTCATTGTGTCTGTTCAGTCTTTCGCTGACTCGCTATGTGCAGCATCTGTCACTGCCTGACGCCTTGAAAAGTTATCGCCGCTGGAGCGAAGTGCGTCTGGCACTGCTGTTTGCTACGGCGTTGTTTAATTTCTCGGCTTATTACTGCACGCTGAATACCACCGGACTGCTTTGCGGAGGAATGGTACTTGTGGCATCTCTGTTTTGTGTGCCGGGGCGTGAACGCCTGCTGAGTGAGTTGAATCTGGAAAAATAAAAGCTTATGAGTGAGAATGCTACCCTGTTGAGCCTGCGTGCACCTGAGCCCGAAGATTTAGATGTGATGATGGAACTGGAAAACGGGATGGAGCCTTGGGAAGTGAGTACTTCTACAGGGCCTTATTCGCGCTATCAGTTGAAGTGCTTTCTGGAGGAGTCGCAAAACGACCTTTACACCGACCGCCAGCTGCGTCTGATGATTGTTCACCGGGAGAAAGGAGTGGTGGGTATGCTCGATCTCTGTTCATTCGACCCCCGTCATAACCGGGCAGAAGTAGGCATCATCATAGACCGGAAGCATCGCAGGCAGGGGATGGGAAGTCAGGCGCTGGCTTTGCTTGAATCACACTGTTTCGGCTTTCTGGGAATCCGCCAGCTGTATGCCTACGTATGCGAGGCCAATGAAACCTCCATGCGCTTGTTTCGCTCCATGGGCTATATACCCTGCGGCACCCTTCATGAGTGGGTACGTATCGGCAATACCTATCACGCGGTGTGTCTGTTTCAGAAACTGAATGCAAACCGTTAGTTGAGCGAAGGAATCACCGGATACTTTGCCCAAAAGGAGTAAGGATGTCCCAAATCGTTCATGCAGTCGGTCCAGAAATTGTGGAAATGATTCTGCAGAAACCTCATCGGATGGCTGTTGCCTATAATCCAGGCATTGTTATCTATTTCTTTCTGAAGCTGGTTATACGACCATCCGGCATATCCGGTAAAAAAGCGGATGCGTCCCTCTGTGGGCTTTTCGCTGCGTATGTAGTTTTTTATATATTCAAAATCGCCGTTCAGATAAACTCCGCCTCCTAAGGGAAATGCTCCGTCCAGTTCTTGGAAGGTGTGGATGAAGAACAGGGTTTCTCTATCTACCGGACCTCCCAGAAAGACGGGAACCTCAGGAGCATCTTTTAATTCCGGAATCATCTGATTCAGCGTAATAGATCCTTTAAACCGCTTGTTCATGACGAGTCCCAGACTCCCTTCCGTATCGTGTGAAATCATCAGAATAACCGACCGTACGAAGTGATAGTCATTCAGTAGCGGAGAAGCTATCAGGATGCTTCCTTCATGGAGGGGAGCTGTTTGGTTTGAGGTTACTTGAAAGATGCGCATGTCCATTTGGGTTGAGTTTTTAAGTTCTTGAGTTTTTAAATTTTTAAGTTCTTGAGTTTTCAGATCATTAGTAGGCTTCAGATAGCAGTTGGCTTATCATTCTTCATTTCTTCATTTTCCAAAACTTGAGTAAGTTACATATTCTTCTGGAGAAACAAAAGAAAAATACGGTTTTCTTTTATTTCTTTTTTGGCATACTATTTAAAAACAATCTAAATTGTTTGTTTGCGTTTGGGTAATCAATTATATTTGCATCCAAAATAGAAATGGAATAAAATGAGATTATCGGAATTAAAGACAGGAGAAAAGGGAATCATCATTAAAGTGTTAGGACACGGAGGATTCCGCCGGCGCATCATAGAAATGGGATTTATCAAAGGAAAGACAGTAGAAGTGCTGCTGAATGCGCCGCTGAAAGATCCGATTAAGTATAAGATAATGGGGTATGAAATTTCCCTCCGCCGCCAGGAAGCTTCCATGATTGAAGTGGTGGGCGAGGCAGAAACCCGGACTGTGGAAAGCAGCATGGGTTACCATGCTCCCATATCGGAGGCGATTCCGGTATCGGATGAGATGAAAGCCATCGCCCGCGACAAGCGTCGTGTAATCAATGTGGCACTGGTGGGAAATCCTAACTGCGGAAAGACTTCACTGTTTAACGTGGCTTCCGGCTCGCATGAACATGTAGGTAACTACAGCGGAGTGACGGTGGATGCCAAAGAAGGTTATTTTGAATATCAAGGCTACCGCTTCCGTCTGGTTGATTTGCCGGGAACCTATTCCCTGTCGGCTTATAGTCCCGAAGAACTGTACGTGCGCAAGCATATCATTGAAGAAACTCCTGATGTGATTATTAATGTGGTGGATGCAGGTAACCTGGAGCGCAACCTTTACCTGACCACACAGCTGATTGATATGAACGTGCGCATGGTGGTGGCGCTGAACATGTATGACGCACTGGAAAGCAGCGGGAACAAGTTGGATATAAAAAAGCTGTCGCAGCTGCTGGGTGTACCGATGGTGCCTACCATCAGTCGTACCGGCGAAGGAGTGGAAGACTTGTTTCATGTGATTATCGGACTCTATGAAGGAGCCGACTTCATGGGGCAGGAGAAAGAAATACAGAATGAGGCTCTGCGCGAGTTCCGTGAGTGGCACGATGCCTATGTGGTAGACCATACTTACGACAGCGAGGCTGAGGGAAATGACTTTACTTCGAAGAGCTATATCCGCCATATCCACATCAATCACGGTCCGGAGCTGGAACGCAGCATTGAGGTGATAAAGAAAGAAATCAGTAAAAACGAACATATCCGCTATAAATATTCCACCCGTTTTCTTGCCATCAAGTTGCTGGAAAACGATAAGGAAATAGAGCAGCGGGTGGTGTCGACACTGCCCAATGCCGGAGAGATTATCAGTCTGCGTGATAAGGAAGCCCAGCGCTTGCAGCAGGTGCTCAACAACGACAGCGAGCAGGCCATTACCGATGCCAAGTACGGATTCATTTCGGGGGCATTGACCGAGACCTTCACCGATACCAATCAAAACACGGAGATGTTTACGCGTATCGTAGACAGCATTGTGACCCATCGGGTATGGGGCTATCCCATCTTCTTCATCTTTCTGTATATCATGTTTGAGACTACTTTCGTGTTGGGCGAATACCCCAAGATGGGAATAGAGTGGCTGGTGGAACGTTTCAGCTTGCTGGTTGAGGCGGTCATGCCTGCCGGACCGCTGAAAGACTTGGTCATCGATGGAATTATCGGAGGAGTGGGAGGGGTTATCGTCTTCCTTCCCAATATTTTGCTGCTTTACCTGTTTATCTCATTGATGGAAGATTCCGGCTATATGGCGCGGGCTGCTTTCATCATGGATAAAATTATGCACAAGATGGGACTGCATGGCAAGTCGTTTATTCCGCTGATTATGGGATTCGGGTGTAACGTACCTGCCATTATGTCTTCGCGCATCATAGAGAGCCGTAAATCGCGTCTGGTAACCATCTTGGTCAATCCGCTGATATCCTGCAGTGCCCGTCTGCCTATCTATCTGGTGCTGATTGGTGCGTTCTTTCCCAGTCAAGCCAGTGTGGTCTTGCTGTCTATCTATGCTTCCGGCATCTTGCTGGCTGTACTGATGGCGCGTGTCTTTTCCAAGTTTCTGGTGAAAGGCGACGATACTCCGTTTGTGATGGAGCTTCCTCCTTACCGTATGCCTACGGCTAAAGCAGTGGCGCGCCATACGTGGGAAAAAGGTGTGCAATATCTCAAGAAGATGGGAGGAATCATCATGGTGGCTTCCATCATTATCTGGTTTTTGGGGTATTATCCGAATCACGATGCCTATGCCACTCAGGCTGAGCAGCAGGAAAATTCGTATATCGGACAGATAGGCAAGGTAATCGAACCGGTGATTGAGCCGCTGGGATTCGACTGGAAAATGGGTATCGGCATTCTTTCGGGAGTAGGAGCGAAGGAACTGGTGGTAAGTACACTGGGGGTACTTTATACGAATGAGGGCGACATCGAAGAGGTAAACCTTGCTCATCGCATTCCCATTACCCCGCTGGTGGCTTTCGGCTATATGCTGTTTGTGCTTATCTATTTCCCCTGCATCGCAACCCTCGTAGCCATCAGGCAGGAGTCGGGAAGCTGGAAGTGGGCAGCCTTTGCCGCTTTCTATACCACGGCACTGGCATGGGTTGTTTCGTTCCTTGTTTATCGGATAGGAAGTCTGTTTTAAATAAAAGATGACAATGCAAGATATTATCGTATGGGTGATTGTTTCTTGCTGCATAGGGTATGCGGCAAGAAACTTTTTCAAGAAGCTTTCAGGAGGGAAAAAGAAATCTTCCGGCTGTGGATGTAACTGCTCGGGTTGCAGTATGGCGAAAAAAGAGTTTCGGAGACCCGGAAAGAGAAATTGTGGAGAAATGAAGTAAAGTCTTATAATTCAAAAAAGTAGCTCTCGGAAGCCTTTGCCTTAAGTCTGACGGGAAGAAAAAAAATGAAGAAAAATGTAATTTTTTTCACCAAATCTATTGCAGAATTAGAAAATAGTTGTACCTTTGCATCGCGTTTGAGAGAAACGCCAATGTAAAAAAGTCTGGTTCCTTGGATGAGTGGCTTAGTCAGCGGTCTGCAAAACCGTGTACGGCGGTT